>JAZSMR010000121.1:0-100116 GCA_045535965.1 Acutalibacteraceae bacterium | reverse complement strand
ACTCCTTCGGCGTTATTCCGTACTCTGCCGTAAAGGCACGGTAAAAGCCTGCGTAATCATTGAATCCGCAGTGTATTGCCGCCGTTGTAGGCTTGATTCCGCTTGAAAGCATCTGTTTGGCGTTGATGAGTCTTTTTAGAGTGATATATCTGTTGACAGAAGTACCGACAACGCCGTTAAAGGCGTGGGAGAGATAATACTTACTGATGAAAAACTCATCGGCTATAGACGAAAGAGAAATCTTTTCGCAGTAGTGACCGTTGATGTAGGAGAGAACTTCTGATATAAAAGGTGACTGGGGCTTTGAGGGGTCAGCCTTTTTTTCTATTGAAAGAGTGAGTCTGTTGAGCTCGACTAAAAATCTTGTCAGTATTGCTTCAGCAGCCACATCACTGCCGTAGTCGGTGCTGGCTCTTTCTTCTATGAGCTCCGTAAGCTTTGAGGAAACATAATTCTGCTGAGCCTTGGAAAGTCTTAAAAGGTTGGTATGCTGAGGGTTGGTGTTGTCGAAGCACTGGCTTAAACTGGTATTATTTGTGCAAAGACGGGAAAGATAATTCTTGTTTATCCATAATACTATTCTCTCGTAGGCGTTCTGGTCGGGTGCAATTCTCGGCTGATGAAGCTCGAGAGGGTTAATGAGAAGAAGATCGCCCTCTTTGAGAAGATAGCTCTTGCCCTCAACACTGTATTCAACGTTGCCGCTTATAAAAAAGTAAACCTCATAGAAGTCGTGCTGATGCACTGCGACACCCTCAAACTTGGCGTCACGGTAGTGGAAAACCTCAAAATCAGCTCTCGTCATACTCTGTCTCGGGTCAAAAACCTGCATAAAATCACCTCCTTTATATCATATAGCAATATTAACAATCAGTCAAGCAATTTTTGCAATTTTCATTGTGAAAACAATATGGTAAAATTAAAATACTAAAATAGGAGGACTATGTCAATGACAGAGTTTATGACAAAGGATTTTCTTCTTGATACGGATACGGCAAAGGTGCTCTATCACGACTACGCGGCGAAATTACCCATTATCGATTATCACTGCCATGTAAGTCCCAAGGAGATATATGAAGACCCGAGATTCGAAAACATCACCCAGCTCTGGCTTTACGGCGATCATTACAAATGGCGCCTTATGAGAAGCAACGGAGTCAGCGAGGAATACATTACAGGTAAAACAACAAGCGACAAGGATAAATTCTTGAAGTTCGCCGAGCTTTTACCCAAGGCAATCGGCAATCCTATGTATCATTGGTGCCATTTCGAGCTGAAAAGATACTTTGGCTATGAGGGTGTTCTTAATGCGGACACTGCCGAAGAGGTATGGCAGGTTACCTCAGAAAAGCTTAAGGAAGAGGGTATGAGCGTAAGAGGAATAATCGAAAAGAGCGGTGTCGCTTTTATCGGTACCACTGACGACCCCATCGATTCCCTCGAATATCACGGCAAAATTGCTGAAGACAAGAGCTTTAAGACAGTTGTTGCTCCCTCATTCAGACCTGACAAAGCATTTAACCTCAATGCTGATTTCTACCCTGGATATATAAAGACTCTTTCAGAGGTTTCGGGCGTGGAAGTAAAAGACATAGCTTCCCTTAAAGAGGCACTTTACAAGAGAATGAAGCACTTCGACTCTTTCGGCTGTAAGGCAAGCGACCACGGTATCAACTATCCCGTTTACTGTGAAATGACGGAAGATGATATGAATAAGGCTCTGGCTAAGGCAATGGCAGGCGAAAAGGTAAGCAATGAAGAGCTCGAGGCTGTGCAGACAGAAATGATTCTCTTCTGCGCTGAAAAATACAGTGAGCTCGGCTGGGCAATGCAGATACATTATAACTGTATGAGAAACCCCAATACAGCGATGTTCCGAAAGCTCGGCCCCGATACAGGCTTTGATATTATCGGACCTCACAACGGCTCTGCAGCTCTTGCAAAGCTTCTTGATAAGATGTATCTCAGCGGCAAAATGCCCAAGATTATTCTCTATTCCCTCGATGCAGGTGACAACTCATTTATTGATACACTTTTAGGTGCATTCCAGAGAGAGGGCTATCCCGGCACTATACAGCACGGCAGTGCATGGTGGTTCAACGATACCAAAAACGGTATGCGTGAGCAGATGATAAGCCTTGCTTCACTTGGCTTACTCGGTAACTTTGTCGGTATGCTCACAGACTCCAGAAGCTTCCTCAGCTACACAAGACACGAATACTTCCGCCGTATACTCTGTCAGTTAATCGGACAGTGGGTGGAAGCAGGAGAGTATCCGAAGGATATGAAGGCACTTTCACAGATAACAGAAGATATTTCTTTCTATAACGCAAAAAGATTTTTCGGTTTGGAGGTATAAAATATGAAAATGTCTTTCAGATGGTACGGCAATGACGACCCCGTATCCCTTAAGTACATCAGTCAGATTCCCAATATGAGATCTGTTGTTTCGGCAGTGTACGATGTAAAGCCCGGTCAGGTATGGCCCGAAGAGAGCATCAAGAGAGTCAAAGACGACTGCGAAAAGAACGGTCTTATATTTGATATCGTTGAGTCAATCCCCGTACCCGAGGATATCAAGCTCGGCTCAGAGAATGCTGACGAACTCATCGAGGTTTACTGCGAAAACATCCGCCGCTGTGCAAAATACGGTGTTAAGTGCGTAACCTATAACTTTATGCCGGTTTTCGACTGGACAAGAACTCAGCTCGATAAAGAAGCTCCCGACGGCTCAACAAGCCTTGTTATGTATTGGGAGCAGATGAAGGGTCTCGATCCCTTAGTAGACGATATTGATCTTCCCGGTTGGGACGCAAGCTACACCAAGGACGAAATCAAGGAGCTCTTCAGAAAGTACGGCGAAATCGGTGAAGAAGGACTCTGGGCTAACCTTGAGAAATTCCTCAAGAAGATTATTCCCGTTGCTGAGGAATGCGGCGTAAGAATGGCTATTCACCCCGACGATCCTCCATATCCCATCTTCGGACTTCCCCGAATCATCACTAACGAAGAAAACCTTGACCGTTTCCTTAAGATTGTTGATTCACCGGCTAACTCACTTTGTCTCTGCACAGGCTCACTTGGCTGTGCTTCCTTCAACGATATCCCCAGGATGGTAAGAAAATACAGTGCTATGGACAGAATCGCATTTATGCATATCCGTAATGTCCTCAATATGGAAGACGGCTCATTCGAAGAAAGCGGCCACCTGAGTAAGTGCGGCAGCATTGATATGTACGAGGTAGTAAAGGCTCTCGTAGAAACAGGCTTCGACGGCTATGTACGTCCCGACCACGGCAGAATGATATGGGGTGAAACAGGCAGACCCGGCTACGGTCTTTATGACAGAGCTCTTGGTGCTGCATATATAAACGGTCTCTTTGAGGCTTGCGAAAAAGCAAATAAATAAGGAGGAAACCACAATGAATAAAAACGTTTTCGGTACTGACCTTACAGGTAAGACCGCAGTTGTAACAGGCGCAGGCGGTGTGCTTTGCTCCAGTTTTGCCAAGACCCTCGCAGCAGCAGGTGCTAAGGTTGCTCTTTTAGATATCAACGAAGAAGCAGCAAAGACCTTCGCTGATGAAATTGTAGCTGAGGGTGGTATCGCTAGGGCTTATAAGTGCAACGTACTCGATAAAGACAGCTGTAACGCTGTAGCTGAAGCAGTAAAAGAGGACCTTGGTCTTTGCGATATTCTTCTCAACGGTGCAGGCGGTAACAACCCCAGAGCTACAACCGATAAAGAATACTACTTCAGCGGTGACATCGACGAGGACTGCAAAAACTTCTTCAACCTCGATTCGGACGGTGTGTCATTCGTGTTCAATCTCAATATCTTAGGTACACTTATTCCTACTCAGGCTTTTGCAAAGCAGATGCTGGGCAGAGAGGGCTGTAACATTATCAACATCTCATCAATGAATGCCTTCACACCTCTTACAAAGATTCCTGCATATTCAGGCGCTAAGGCCGCTGTTTCAAACTTCACAAAGTGGCTTGCAGTTCATTTCTCGAAAGAGGGCATCAGAGTGAACGCTATTGCTCCCGGCTTCTTCTCAACAAAGCAGAATGCGGCTCTTCTCTGGAATCCTGACGGCTCACCTACACCCCGTACTGACAAAATACTTGCTGCTACTCCTATGGGACGTTTCGGCGAGGCTCACGAGCTTGACGGCGCACTTCTTTTCCTTATCAACAACGCTGCGGCAGGCTTTATCACAGGTGTTGTGCTTCCCGTTGACGGCGGATTCTCATCATACTCAGGAGTATGATGGAATTCGGTATTCGGAATTGCAGTTTAGTGAGTTGAAGAAATGGTTTTCGACCCGCCTGAGTAATGAAGCGTCAGCTTCAATTCATGGCAAAGCCAATTCATGCAATTCATGACCGCAGGTCAATTCATTATAAAAATTAAAATCTTATCTGGAGATGAAATAAAATGGATATGTTCAAGACAATTTACGAATTAGGTATTATTCCCGTTGTAGCTATTGATGATGCTGATAAGGCAGTGCCTCTTGCAAAGGCACTTAGGGAAGGCGGACTTCCCGCAGCTGAAATCACATTCAGAACAGCTGCAGCTGAGGAATCAATCAGAAGAATTGTAGCTGAATGTCCCGACGTACTCGTTGGTGCAGGCACGGTTCTCACAAAGGAGCAGGCCGACAGAGCTGTAGCGGCAGGTGCAAAGTTCATTGTTACTCCCGGCTTCAACCCTGAAATGATCGCTTACATTAAGTCTCTCGGCATTCCTATGATGCCCGGTGCAGCTACTCCCGGTGAAATGGAGCAGGCTATGAGCATGGGACTTACAAATATCAAGTTCTTCCCTGCTGAGGCAAACGGAGGTGTTGCAAAGCTCAAGGCTCTTGCAGGTCCTTATCAGGCAGCTAAGTGGATGCCCACAGGCGGTGTAAACGCAAAGAATCTCAACGACTATCTCTCATTTGACCGTATCATCGCTTGCGGCGGAACATGGCTTGCAACAGGTGCAGACATTGCAGAGGGCAACTGGGACGGCATTACAAAGAAGTGTAAGGAAGCTGTTAAGACAATGCTCGGCTTCGAGCTCAGAAAGGTCTGCATTTACGGTGACAGCGCCAACGCAGAAAAGAATGCAAAGTTTGTTGCTTCACTCTTTGGCTTTGATTGCACAGAGACAGAATGCGGAGTGCAGGCAGGCTGTGTATGCTTCGGCAAAGAGGAAAGCGATGCCAAGGGCTGTATTGTTATCAATACTCTTAACGGCAACAGAGCAATGGCTTACCTTAAGAGAATGGGCGCAGAAATTGATCCCGATATCTGGTACGACAAAAAGGGCAATGTAAGCTGCTTCGGTCTCAAGGACACTGTCGCAGGCTTCGAAATCTGCATCGAAACAAAGTAATTTATTTCAGAGAGGTAATATAAAATGGCAAAAAGAATTGTAACATTCGGTGAACTTATGTTAAGACTCGCTCCTGAAGGCTATCTTCGTTTCTTCCAGAACGATACTATGCAGGCTACCTTCGGCGGCGGTGAAGCAAACGTTGCAGTGTCCCTTGCAAACTACGGTATGGACGCTTCATTTGTAACAAAGCTCCCCGCACACGCTATCGGTCAGGGCGCTGTTAACTCACTCCGTGCTCTCGGCGTTGACACCAAAGACGTTGTAAGAGGCGGCGACAGAGTCGGTATCTATTTCCTCGAGAAGGGCGCATCCCAGAGAGGCTCAGTTTGTATTTATGACAGAGCTCACTCAGCTATCCAGGAAGCATCAAGAGAGGACTTCGACTGGGATAAGATATTTGAGGGTGCTGACTGGTTCCACTTCACAGGTATCACTCCGGCTCTCGGTGAAAACCTTGTAGAAATCTGCCTTGACGCTTGTAAGGCTGCTAAGGCTAAGGGTATCAAGATTTCCTGCGACCTTAACTACAGGGGCAAGCTCTGGACAAGAGCCGAGGCAAGAGAAGCTATGACAAAGCTCTGCGAATATGTTGACGTTTGCATTTCAAACGAAGAAGACGCTAAGGACGTATTCGGCATCGAAGCTGAAAACACAGATATCTACGGCGGTAAGCTGGATAAGGAAGGCTACAAGAGTGTTGCTAAACAGCTTATGGATACCTTCAAATTCGAAAAGGTTGCTATTACACTTCGTTCTTCAATCTCTGCTTCAGACAATGACTGGGCAGGTATGCTCTACGACGGCGAAAACTACTGCTTCTCAAAAGAATACCACCTTCATATCGTTGACCGTGTAGGCGGCGGCGACAGCTTCGGCGGCGGACTTATCTATTCACTTCTCAGCGGCAAGAGCACTCAGGAGGCTATTGAGTTTGCAGTTGCAGCTTCAGCTCTCAAGCATTCAATCGAAGGTGACTACAACCGTGTTACCGTATCAGAGGTTGAAAAGCTTGCAGGCGGCGACGCAAGCGGCAGAGTACAGAGATAATTATGAATTAGGAATTATGAATTATGAATTGCGGGTCAGTGGATTGAAGAAATGACTCTCTACCCGCCGAATAAGTAAAGTTCTTTGGTTGCTTTTCTTACAAGAAAAGTAACGCCGGTCCGACGAGGACAGTAAACAAACGGAATACAGCAGGCAGGATTATATGCTTGTCTGCTAAAATAAAAACACAGAATAAGGAGAAATAAAATGAGTAACACTAAAACAATCAGACCCTTCGGCTGGATGGATAAGCTGGGCTATGCCATGGGTGACATGGGCTGCGGATTCTCATTCCAGCTCGTAAGTACATTTATGCAGCTTTTCTATTTACAGTATATCGGCATCAAGGCTGAGGACTATGCTGTAATTATTCTCATTTCAAAGGCTTTTGACGCAGTAAATGATGTTGTTATCGGTAACCTTGTAGATACCAAGAGAATCGGCAAAAAGAGTAAGTATATGCCCTGGATTATCGCAGGCGGACTTATCCTCGTTATTTTCAATGTAATGATCTTTGCACCTATCACAAGCTTCCCCTATTGGGGCAAGTATGCTTGGTGTCTTGTAGCTTATTGCTTATGGTCAATTGCTTACACAATGGTTAACGTACCCTACGGCTCACTTCACAGTGTTATCACAGATAAACCCAACGAAAGAACCTCTCTTTCAACCTTCCGCAGCATCGGTGCAGCTCTTCCTGCAATCATCATTATGATTGTCCTTCCCGGTATCGTTTACAACAAGGTAGAAAACCCCGTTACAGGCGTTACTGAAGATGTACTCAAGGGCGAAACACTTCTTCCTGTTGCTCTTGTAATGTCAATTGTTTCATTCGCTACTCTCTGGGGTACAACAAAGCTCGTCAAAGAGAGAGTACAGCGTGAAGATTCAGGCGAAAATGTAACAGGCTTAAAGGCCTTCTTCTCAGCCTTCCATTCATTCTTCACAAACAGAGCTATGGTTGGTGCAACAATTGCTACAGTGGCTTCCGTTGCTCTTTTCAACTCAACAATGGCTCTTAACAATATGGTATTCCAGTACTTCTTCAAGGATACAAGCAAGGTAGGTATCGCTATGATAGGCTCCTATGCTCCTATGATTATCTTTATGGCTATCGTCGGCAAGGTAACAGCTAAGTTCGGTAAGAAGAACGTTATCGTTTCAACAATGCTGGTAGGTACCATTTCAGGTATTGCATCAATATTTGTTCCTATCTCAGGCGATATGAAGGGTATGCTCATTTACATCGTATGCCTTATGGGTCTTAACCTCGGTAATGCTGCATTCCAGATTTCAGTATGGGCTATCGTTGCAGACTGTATCGAAGTCAGCTACAGAAAGACAGGCAAGGGCGAAGAAGGTTCCCTCTATGCACTTTACTCATTCTTCCGTAAGCTCTCTCAGGGTATCGGTCAGGCCGTAGTATCATGGGGTCTTGTTGCTATCGGATTTGTTGAGGGTGACAATGCTGTTCAGGCTCCCGATTTCGGTGATAAGGTTAAGTCTCTTTACTTTATCGTACTCGCTGCCGGCTCACTTATAGCTTTCCTTTCAATGAAGTTTATCTATAACATTTCAAAGGAAGATGAAAAGGCTTTCGCAGCACACGCCGAAAGCGTTGCTGTTGAAGGATAAAATACAGTTAATATGGGACTGTTGTATAAACATATGGCAGTCCTGTTTTTTTTGCTTCAGAAAAGTAACATATACAGTTTATTTGTCTAACTTTAACAAAAAAGCGATTCGTTTTAACAGTTAGTTAACAAAATTGTTTTTTTATAACCAACATTATGTGATAAAATGTTGCAAATAGTTAGAGTTGTTTAAAAACAGAGGAGAAATATATACTATGAAGAAATTTATGAAATACTTACCCAATATACTTTCGATAAGCAGAATTATATGCGCAAGCTTCTTATTTACCTTTAATGATTTTCACGATAAGACATTTCTTATTATATATATATTCTGCGCTGCTACAGACTTCTTTGACGGCAAAATCGCAAGAAAGTATCATTGCGAAAGCAAACTCGGCGCAGCGCTCGACAGTATCGGTGACGGCATGACATATCTGCCTCTGCTCAAGATACTTGTTGTTCAGAAGGCTGTTCCTAATTGGATTGTAATATGGCTTATTGTAGATATCGGTCTTGCTCTGATAGCTGCTACTATTGCCCTTGTCAAGTTCAGGAAGTTCTTCTTCTCGCATACATATATCGGCAAGCTTTTAGGTGTTGTAATATTTGTACTGCCTATAATGGTACAGTTTATGCCTGTAATCGCTTGGGTAGCAGTTATCGTTCTGAATGCAACAATTAATGTTGTTGAGATCATTTACATCAATATTGTAAGTAAAGAAGCTCAGGATGTGCTTTCAATTTTCCACGTAAACAAGCAGACAGCTGATAAATAATCATATATCAGGGCACGGTTTGTACCGTGCCCTTTGAAATTTAATATAAAAAGAGCCGTATAAGTCAATATAATAATACACCAGTTTTTGTTTAAGAAAAATTTATATTTGTTTTTACAAAAGTTTATAAAAATAAATTGATTATATCAGCAAAATGTGTTACAATTTTGTCATAAAATATCAAGTAAAGGAAAGTTTATTATGAAAGAATTTATCAGAAAAAACATCGCAAACTTTTTCTCTATCGTCAGAATTGTCGGAGCTATATATCTTTTGATTTTCGGTGAAGATTTTTCTGCAAAGTTTTTGATTCCCTATGCTATCTTCTGTTCAACAGATGCTATTGATGGCTATCTCGCTCGTAAGCTTAACACTTCAAGCGTTTTAGGTGTTACCCTTGATACAATCGGTGACGGTCTTATCGGTTTCACACCTGTTAAGGTGCTTGTTGTTCAGAAGCTTATCCCCGGTTGGTTCATTATCTTCCTTGCAGTAACAGTTGCAGTTTTCGTTGCAGCGGCTATTGTCTCTCAGGTTAAGTTTAAGAAGTTCTCATTCCCTCACACATATTTCGGTAAGCTCAACGGCGTATGCGTAGCAGGCTCACCCTTCCTCTTCCACCTTGTACCCATCAATGTTCTCTTTATCATTGTCGGCGGTGTATTCTTCTTCGCAGGCGTTGAAACACTTATCATCGTAATCAAGCTCAAGAAGCTTGTACCCTTCGTTCCCTCAATCTTCCACACAGTTCAGGCTGTTGAGAAGTTTGAAGCACAGGAAGCAGCAAAATAAAACCTCAGGGCCACGGTAATGAAGTATTACCGTGGCTTTTAAGTTGGCGGTAAAGGGTAGCACAGTGGCTCCTGAGCCGAAATCTTTTCGGCTGAGCGCCCCCACTCGGTGGGGGCGCTCCCAAAACCCTTTGGGTTTTGCAGGAGCCACCGAACCTGTCCTCTTGCAGAAACTTAAAAAAACTTAACAAAAACTTGCAATTTTTCATTGACAAACGGGTGCTCTTATGATATACTCATTCATACCGCATGTAAAAGGCGGCGTGATTTGTCATGCCATAAGGATAGAAATATCCGCCTCATATCAGCGAGTCCATAATAAAGGAAGGAAAGAAAAATGTACGCAATTATCGAAACAGGCGGCAAGCAGTATAAGGTAGAAGCAGGCGATACTCTCTTCATCGAAAAGCTTGACGTAGAAGCAGACTCCGAAGTTACCTTTGACAAGGTTATCGCAGTTGGCGCTGACGACGGCATCAAGGTTGGTGCTCCCTATGTTGACGGTGCAACAGTAACAGCAAAGGCAATCAAGAACGGTAAGGGTAAGAAAATCACAGTATTTACTTACAAGCCCAAGAAGAATGCTAAGCGTAAGATGGGTCACAGACAGCCCTACACTAAGGTTGAAATTTCAGCTATCAACGCTTAAGTCATGACAAAGGTAGTTTTTTACGAAAAAGATGAAAAGCTCACAGGCTTCCTTATAAAGGATCACAGCGGATATGAAGAAGAAGGATACGATATCGTATGCGCAAGCGTTTCCTCAGCGGCGTATCTTACAGCCAACACACTGACCGAAATAGTCGGTGCAAAGGCTGAGATAGATCTCAGAGAAGCATATTTCAGGTTTATGCTCAAGGATAAGCTTGAAGAGAGCGAAAATCATCTCAAAGGTTTAAGACTTCACCTTGAATCGCTCGCAGGTGAATATAATGAATATATAACCTGCAAAACAGAAACTGTTTAAGAATAATACGGAGGTGTAACAAATGCTTAAGATAAATATCCAGTTATTTGCTCACAAAAAAGGTATGGGTTCAACCCGTAACGGTCGTGACTCTGAATCAAAGAGACTCGGTGTTAAGCGCGCAGACGGCCAGTTCGTTCTCGCAGGTAACATCCTTGTAAAGCAGCGTGGTACTCACATCCATCCGGGTAACAACGTTGGCAGAGGTTCAGACGATTCACTTTTCGCTCTCATCGACGGTAAGGTTAAGTTTGAGCGTATGGGCAAGGATCGCAAAAAGGTTAGCGTTTACGCAATCGAACAGTAATTGTACATTTAAAGCTGCTGCATGAAAGTGCGGTGGCTTTTTTCTTTGTCGCGAAGCGACAAAGAAGTGCAGAGTGCAGAACGACATCGCGTTTTGGTATTTTACGTAAGTATTAAGGTTCTTGAGTGCAAAGCACGAAAGGTTCTTACTTTTGGGCGACAGCAAAAGTAACGCCACGCGGCGAGCAAAGAATATTTCAGTTTGATGAAGAGAAAAGTTGTTGATATATTAATTCTTGACTATAAGCTTTCTCGGTGCTATACTGTAATCAAGATAACAGACAGGAGGAAAAAATATGGCATACGAAATTACAAGCAAAAAACTTCTCAAAGGTGTAGAAAAAATGAACACATTCGGTCCGAGATATACGGGCAGTAAGGCACATCAGGCATATATTGATTACCTGAAAGGTGAAGTGAAAAAGCTTGGCTTCGAGGTTTACAGTGACCCATTTTATTTTGAACGCTGGGAAGCGGTAAACAGCTCATTAAAAATACTCGGCGAAACTGAAACAGAGATACACGTTTCATCTGTACATCCCTATTCGGGCAAAACCTCTGAAGAGGGCATAACAGCACCTTTATATCACTTTAAAAACGCGGCAGACGTAAAGAACATCAAAGATAAGATTGCGGTTTTTGAAGTGTCGAATATTGACTTTATCCCCAGTGAAATAGCCTTCGACAAGCGCAGTGCATATCCTGAAGATGCTCTTATGGAAGCAAAGTATGAAGGTCCCGTTATCACTACTTTTGTTAAGTTCGTTTTCGGTATGCTGGCTAAGGCAGGTAAGGCAAAGGCGGCTGTATTCGTATGGAAGGGCTTACACGATGACTGCGTAAAGGGACAGTATCTTCCCTTTATTCTTGAGTATCAGAATCTGCCGATTCTTTGGGTTAACGAAACTGACGGTATGACCCTGCTTAAAGCGGCAGACGATAACAAAACTGCCAACCTTATCCTTAAAGCTGATATGGATGAGCACGCCTATACAGAGTCTTTTTACTGCGTCAAGAAGGGTACAAAAGATGGCGAATCTGTTATTATAAACACCCATACAGACGGACCCAACTGTGTTGAGGAAAACGGTCCTGTTGCAATTCTTGAAATGATGAAGGCTTTGAAAGATGAAGAGCTTGAAAGAACTCATGTATTTGTATTCACTACGGGTCATTTCCGTCTGCCTTCATTCAAGGATATTTCAACAGGCTCATTCCAGTCCGCTTCACGCTGGATGGCTATGCACCGTCAGCTCTGGGACGGTAAGCACGGACACCTGAAATGTGTAGCAAACCTTACTCTTGAGCATTTAGGCTGTAAGGAATGGCGAGAGGTTGACGGTGAGTATAAATACACAGGTAAGCCTGACTTGGAGCTTGTTTATACGGGCAACAAGGTTATGGATAAGCTTTACATAGACACCGTCAAGGAGAGAGAAACTGTCAGAACCCTGACTCTCAGAGGTCACAATATGCTTCACTTCGGCGAAGGACAGAACTTCTTTACAATGGGCGTACCGGGTATATGTATGGTACCTGCACCTTATTACCTTTGTGTTGAGAGTGAAAGCCACGAAATGGAAAAGTTCGACCCTGAGCTTATGAGAGAGCAGACAGAAACCTTTATGAAGCTTGTATATAAAATTGAAAAAATGTCCGCTGACGAACTCGGCATAAGTGACGGATATTCCTTCGTCAAGGCAAAGAGCGTTTCGGGTGGATACGATTTCAGTCTGAAGGGACTTAAGTCTGTTATAGAAAGTAAAATAAAAAAGTAATGTTATATACAAGAAAAAGGGCAGCTTGGCTGTCCTTTTTAATTATTATTTTCGGTTCCATAAAGAGGGCGGCAGGCGGCTCCATTAAATCGCGGTGCGATTTACAGCGACGGTGTCGCTGAGCAGAAGCCCTTAAGGCTTCTGCTATGGAGCCGCCGAAAGAGCAGTCGACACTTTAAATTTGAATTTAAGTGATATTTTTATAACAAAATTATAAATAATACCCCTCGCAACAGATTGTTGCTTGACATTATATAATGACTTATATATGCTGATGTTGAAAGGTGGTGCTGTTATGAACACACAAAGTAGAAAATCAACACAAATTTTTCAGGGCATTTTAACAGGCATCGGACTTTGGATTTTCGGTCATCTGTTGTCAGGAAGACTTTCCTTAAGTGCAGCGTATTTTCTTCCTATGATTGCAGGTGTATTAGTTTCGCTGAAAATTTACAAATATAATTTTTAAAATTAAACCAATCAAAAAAAGACAGGCATATCACCTGTCTTTAAGTTTACCACGTATGTATAGCCTCAGGTTTTTCAAGAATTTCGTCAAGCTTCTTTATGAAAGGCATAAGGTCATTGGCACCGCCGATTTTATGGTCAAAAATCATAGCTATGGGCAGTGCCTTCTTATAGGTAAGCTTTAAGTTGCCCTTTTCGTCTTCGATGACATCTTTCACATCTCTTACTCTACCCGTACCAAACATAAACACCTGAGGATAAAGGGGCGGGATATATGTAATATTCACCCCGAGCTTATCGTAAAGAGGTCCCCAGTTGGTAAAGCAGACACTGCCTTCATTGAGCTCCTGAAGCTCGAGTCCCTCGGTGAATTTCTTCTTACCAGTAAGCTTAAGGAAGTCGGACTTCAGCGACTCGGAAAGATTGATGATTTTACCCTTGCCGAAGCAGGCAGCACCGAACTGAGAAAGCGAGGACAGGAGCTTACCTTTTGACATAAGACCCACAACTCTCTGTCTCGATACCTCAAACATCATATCCTTAAGGTCGGTGGTACGGAGCTTTCTCTTAGCCTCTTCAGCAAGGAAAGCCGTCTCCTTAAGGTCTTTTTCTTCAAGGTTCATTACCTTTACCTGAAAGGTTTCACCGTTTTCAAGGCATATAGCAACGGCAACATCGATATGCTTTTTAATGATAAGCTTACCGCTTGAGGAAAGATGATTATAGAGGAAGTGAGCATTGAGTCTCGGGGCAGCTTTAAGGCATTCCACGAGGACCTTAAGCATAAGAGTATTGAAGGTCAGCTCATAGCCGCAATCAGCCCTGAGTTTACCGAATTCTTCCATAAGTCTTGTCACATCAGCTTCATAATTACAGGCAACACCCGGGATATTTCTCTGGGAGTTGACAACAACATTCCCGAGCATTCTTGAGCGAAGACTCATATATTCTACGGTATCACCCTCCTGAGGGCGAATGGTAGAGGTTTTCATATATTCTTTAAGATTCATACTGCACCTGCCTTGGATCATTTATGAGAGTATTATAGCATATATGCTGTTGATTAAATGTTAAGGGAGTGTTAGGGAAAGGGAAATAGGAGCATTATTTATTGATATTGGCTTTAGCGGTGGTTATAGATTATATAAGCAACACACGTATAGTTCCATTGACAAGTTGCCGAGTTTATCTTCTTTCATAACATCACCCAAGTTTATTGTATAATAATAAACTCAAAAAGTCAATTCCGTTTGCCCGAAGGGCAACATCATTGGCGAAGCCACTTCATTGCATAAGCACTTCATTTGCCGTGAGGCAACTTCATTCGTTTATGTCCGCAAATGAAGTACGGCTTAACAGCCGTAATGAAGTCAGCAGCACAAGTTCCGCTGAATGAAGTTATGTCCTGCGGACATAACTGAAAAAATCCGACAAGTCGATGTATGGGATTGCTAAGGACAGTTTATTAAAATAGTCATTAGATACCGTGCATTGCAGAAGGAAAAGAGCAACCAAGAGAGATTAGGTTCTTTCTTGGTTATTCTTTTTTGTTTTATTATCCACACATTCGACTAATATCCTTTTATACAGTAGAATAAAGCTACTAAATAACAGGAGGTTTTATTATGTCAAACAAAAGCACAATCCAATATCGCCATGTTGGTGATTTTTTCATCCCTAACCTCATTATCCAGCCCGAAGAAGCAGCTGTAACACTTGGCAAATGGGGAATGATGCACAAAAATTATCTTGAAAAACATAAGAAGGTGATTTTTAGTTTGCTACTTGGTCAAGGCAAACTTTATCAGCACTGTGCTGAAATTGAAAATCAGGCAAGAGGTATGTATGATACTCTAATTGAGCAGATGAAAGAAAGTGAAGGTGTTACAGAGCAACTTAAAGGACAGGATCAACTTGAATGGATTCAGAAGATGAATAATATTCAGCACCGAGCTATCGAAATTGTGTGCAAAGAGCTAATATATGTTTAAGTGTATTTTATAGAACAATCCCCGACAGATTGAACTCTGCCGGGGACTAACATTTTAATAGTGTGCTACTCCACAACTACAAACTTTATTCATTCCGAAAAGCTTATAGAAGAATCTAAGTATTTTCCAAATAAAGCCCATAAATCCTGTCTTGTGACAGTTACAAGAGCAATTATTACTCTTTGAGTCACCGCATTCTGTACAAACACCATCTTGATAGTTGTGGCCTGAAGCTGAAAGTTCATTTACCTCAGAATAATCACATCTTGAACATTCCGCTATTTCAAGACCGTTTTCTGTACAGCTTGGTTGCTCTACTACAATGAAACTACCCATATTGTGTCCGAGTTTTGCCGTTTCATTAGCTTTATACGCATGTTTACATACGGAACAAGTGTAAGTAGTGTAACCGCCGTTTGTACAAGTAGGAGCTGTTACAACTGATTTGTAGCTATGTTCAAGCTTTGCTGTTTCAGTCTGCTTAACAAGAATTTCACCGCAAACAGAACATTTCTTTCCTTCGGTAAGACCAGGCTTTGAGCAAGTTGCATTTACAGCAGGAATTATCATCTCTTTATGCGAAATCTTGGCAATAGTTGTTTGTGCGACTATAACCTTACTGCAAGCGTCACAGTGTGAACCCTCTGTAAGACCTGTAGATGTACAAGTAGCAGACACTGCCTTATCAGTTACTACATTCTTATGATTATCAGGATTTATCTCTCCGTAAGCCTCACCGCAAACAGTACAGATTGCCTTATCTTCACAGTTAGCCGTACCGCCACTATGACCAAGCTTTTCTGTTTTATCCGAAATATAACTATCCTGACATACAGAACAGGTATTTGTTGTGTAGCCACCTACTGTACAGGTTGGAGCAGTAATAACTGCTTCGTAGCCATGTCCATTAGCTTCAACAGCCTCACCGACTGTTACAGTTTCTTCACAAACCTCACAGACTATGTCACCAGTGTAGCCGTTCTCAGTACAAGTTGCATCTACCTTGTTAATTGTTTTTTCCGTATGGCCTGTAGCATCTATAAAGCTTGTTTCTTTATAGCCGCAAGATGAACATGTGCGTGTTGCAACTCCACCTACTGTACAGTTTGCTTCAGATTCTGTTGTCCAAGTGCCGAAAGAATGTTCTTCACAATCTGATACAGAAAGATTTACAATTTCCAATACATCTTCACAAGTTTCACAGCATTTAACTGCAAAGCCGTCATATTCAGCAGTAGGACTTATGATTACTCTTTGTTCTTCATTTGCTTTACATTGATGCTGTTCAACAACAGTAATATCGTATGTGTATGTGTTGCCTTCGCTATCTTCAATGTAAAGAGTACCGCCGTTGGTATTAGCAGGTGTCAAAGAAATTATACCATCACCGGTAAATGTTAAAACACCATCTTCAAATACTGCTGTCTCATTATCACATTCAAGAGTATAACCTTCACTTCTTGCAAGTGTTCTAAGACGACTCTTTTGATTTTCAACATAATATGCTTTAAATGTTATTTTACCTGTTGCATCTTTTGCTTTAAATTGTTCGATTTCATGCTCAACAGCAATGATTTCTCGCTTGACATCATCGTAATTTAGTGGATCATCGAGTCCGGGTATAAGCTGAACATATGAAGGCACAGCTTCTTCATATATTTCTGCCATAACAGCTTTGCCTAAATTATTAAGATACGAACTCATATTTGAAACACCAAAATACTGAGGTCCGGCAGATGTAACGGAATATGACCAAGGAATCGTTGTAGTATTCTCTTCATAATCATCATTATAAAGAACTCTTACCAATGTGAATTTAACCGGAAGTGCAGATATTAAAGTTCTAATTGAATCAAATATATTAAAGTTAGCAACTTCTTCTGCTGTTGCCTGAGGAATTAATGATTTCTCTAATGCTTCAACATCTTCAAGAACTTTCTTAACATCGTTATATGAAGAATTTCTAAGCCAAGTTTCCGGATCTTCTGTAATAGCATTAAGGGTTGCAGATAAACCTGTATTTGCGAGCTTTGCAGCTGCATCAAATGTCTTGTTTCCACTTGTCATATACTTATCAAGGTTAGAAATCTTTGAGTGAAGAGCCTTGAACAAGTTGGCTTTATTTCCTGCTATTGATGCATAATCATCTGCGCCAAGGAAACTACCTATAGCAACGGAGCAACCTGTAATAACATTTACAAGGGTATTAGCTGCATTAAGTCCTGCCATGACCGCTTTAAAACCGTTAATAAATTGTTCTGCAGCATCTACCTGTTTTATCATCTGTTCAATCTGATATTCTATCAATTTAGACTCAAACATTATATTGATACCAAGCTCAATAACTATTTTGTCCCCTGGTTTGAATTCAGGAACAAATTTATACCAAGAAGCATCGGATTCAGCCATATATACTTCCTCATCAACACTGCCATCTGAATAATAGGTAACGCGTCCTTGTTCAATATATGTTATACGATGAGTAATGTTGTATAGGGTTATGTCTGAAACATTTGTAAGAGTAATTGTTACGGGATAATCCTCACCATAATAAGCAGCATTCGGGAATTCAAAATGCAAGTGCAAAGCATCTCCTGCCCAAACCTGAAGCTTCTTATCCGCAACAAAGACATCATGGATTTCCTCTCCAAAAGGCATTACCATACCTTCAAGCAGAGCTTCTATGCTATAGCTTCCTGCTTTATCGCCTCTTACATACCAGTGAACCGATTTACTTTCGCCTTCAGCGATGTTTCCAATTTCTTGAGTTAAAGTCTGTTCGCCTTCTAACATATCTGCTAAAGATAATCCGTCAGGAAGGGTAAGAGTTGCACTTAAATTTTCAAGAGTATCAGTCATTGAATTGTTTATTACCAGCATTTCAACATCGAACATTTCTTTAAGCCACTTAACTTCGCCACGGATTATTAAATAGAAATATTCGGATACTGGATATACCGTTATAGATTCCTCTGTGTCTGTTGCCGGACGATAATAGTAACCGCCCGTGCCGCTACCGTTGGAAACCCAACCACCGGCACCACCGCCACCGCCACCGCCGGAACCGCCGCCACCGCCGGAACCGCCTCCGACAATCTGGCCTGCACCGTTCATATAGTAGAAGAAGCTAATCCAGTCAATTTCCGGTACAAATTCGAGACGTAATTCATATTTGTACATATGCTGATTATCAGGATCGTTCACATCAATACCAGCTTCAACTATCTCTTCGTATGTCATTCGTTCATGTGTAAGTTCAACATCATATGTATTCTTACTACTTAAACCAATCTTCGGAATATCGTTTTCACCGGATTTTACATTCACAGTAAGATTTCTTGTAAGGCAATCCTTGGCATATGCCGAAACAGTCTGCTTGCCAACAGGAAGAACTATGCTTACCTTGCCTTCTGCATCTGTAAAGAATGTGTTTTCACCGTCGTTTTCAGTTGAAATGAATATACTAGCACCTTCAATAGGTTCAAGTGTTTGTGCGTTGACAACAGTAAAGTTAGCTAAACCATATTCGGTATTTTCTTCAATGTCTATATAAATCTTTTCTATGGTTTCTTCTTCTCTGTTGCCGCATTTGTCACAAGCACGAACCTTAACACCTTCTGCAAGGACGGTTGCTTCTTTCTCGGTTGTCCATTCACCGTAATTATGTCCTAATTTTTCCTTTGTCCTTGTAACTATAGTTCCGCAAGTATCGCAAACGCTTTCTTCTTTACCATCCTTTGTGCAAGTAGCTTCTTTTACTACTGTCCATACAGTAGTACTGTGACCTGTTGCCTCAACAAAAGAATCTGTATAGCCACTACCGCAAACGGAACAGGTATGTGTTGTATAACCTTTTTCAGTACAAGACGGATTTGTTATAACGCTTTCATAACTGTGACCTGCTGCTTTTATAACTGTAATATCAGCCTTGTCATCACAGCGAGCACAATGGTGTGATTTTGAACCATCTTCCGTACAGGTTGATTCTTTGTCTACTGTCCACTCTTCGCTGTAATCGTGGCCGAGTGCTTCAACGGTCTGTGATTCAAAATTGTCGCATCTTGAGCAAGTACGCTTTTCAACACCTGTCTTTATACAGGTAGGCTCAGTTGTAACTACCCATTCACCGTAAGCATGACCGAGCTTTTCAATAACTGTTACATCAGCCTTGTCATCACAGCGTAAACAGTGGTGTGATTTTGAGCCATCTTCCGTACAAGTTGCTTCTTTATCTATTGTCCACTCTTCGCTGTAAGCGTGACCAAGTGCATCTACTGTCTGCGATTCAACATTATCACACCTTGAGCAAGTACGCTTTTCAACGCCTGTCTTTGTACAGGTAGGCTCTGTGGTAACTCCCCATTCACTGTATGCATGACCAAGAGCATCTACAACAGTATCTGTATATGTGTCTTCACAAATACTGCAGGTATGTGTTGTGTAACCGTCTTTTGTACAGGTAGGTTCTGTTATTACACTTTCATACTCATGACCATGAGCTTCTATAACTGTAACATCAGTCTTATCGTCACAACGAGTACAATGGTGAGATTTTGAACCGTCTTCCGTACAAGTTGCTTCCTTATCAACTGTCCACTCTTCGCTGTAGTCGTGACCCAGTGCTTCAACTGTCTGTGATTCAACATTGCCGCATCTTGAACAGGTACGCTTTTCAACGCCTGTCTTTGTACAAGTGGGCTGTGTTGTTACTACCCATTCACCGTAAGCGTGACCGAGTTTTTCAATAACTGTTACATCAGACTTCTCATCACAGCGTGAACAATGGTGTGATTTTGATCCATCTTTCGTACAAGTTGCTTCCTTGTCAACTGTCCACTCTTCACTGTAGTCGTGTCCGAGTGCCGAAACATCTTGCTTTTCTGTGTCTTTACACACTGAACAGGTTCTTGTTTCTTCGCCTTTTTCGGTACAGGTGGGTTCTGTCGTAACAGACCAATTACCCCATGTGTGACCATGAGCATCAATAACTGTTACATCTGTCTTATCTTCACATCGTGTACAATGGTGTGACTTTGAACCATCTATGGTGCAGGTTGCTTCTTTGTCTACTGTCCACTCTTCGCTGTAGTCGTGGCCGAGAGGTGAGATTTCTCTTTCAGTTTCCATTTCAACAACTGCAATGATTGAATCAAAACTGAACCCATATTTCGTAACACTGCCATCAGTTGTAAGTTTTATTGTAAAGTTATCACCCTCAATTTGAAGTTCTTTTGATTGTAGTTCGGTTCCACTAAAAGGACCAAAGGAAGTTCCGTTACTATCATAAATATATATTTGATCGCAAGAACTTTCCGTTTCTGTGTCAGAAGAAAATTTTAAAACTAACCTTTTTGCATCCTTATAAGTAAAAGCATATTCGTAAGTTTGTCCATTTTCATAGTTGTGAGGTGTTTTAGGATATGTTTCAAAGTCACAAAGTATTTCTCCAGATAAAATAGCCTCATTACACCTTGAGCAATATGCCTTTTCTGTGCCATGTTCAGTACAAGCCGATTGTTTTTCCACTCTCCATTCAATACTATGGCCTAAAGCTCCGATAGCTCTCTTTTCACAATAATTACAAATTAAACAATATCTTGATTCTTCTCCACCTGACACACAAGCGGTAGATTTTGTTGTCTCCCAATCTCCGAAGGAATGATTATATGCACAAACTATTTGTAATGTTAAATCAGACGGAAGCTCGTTATCTGTGAAACTATATTTAACATAATATATCTCACCAATTTCAAAATTAATGCGTTCATATGTTACTCGAGTATCAAAAGAAGAGTCCATTTCGCTGTCATAAAATTTTTTACTAAAATTCGGAATAACATCATTTGCTGTATTAATTGCAACGGAATAACAATTTCTGACAGAAGGAATAAATTTAAACCAACCAGACTTATTATCTTCGTTTATTGCTATTTTTTCACCAACGTCAATTTGCGAAACTTCATTAATTGTAATATCATAAGATGTTGTACAATTTTTGTATGTAACTGTTATTTCACTTTCTCCATAGTTGCTTCTGTTAAAACCACACGCAATAAATCCATACATCTTTTCGGCTGTAGAACCGTCATCGTATGTCACCAATAGCTTTAGCTTTTCAGTTGTAAAATTATCTGTTTCTATGTATTCTGTTTTTGGTAACTCGATTATTTCAATTTTTGTTGCATATCTGTTATCTAAGGATTCAAAAGCAAGATTATATTTCTCTGCATAATCTTCAGCAGTAGATGCAGTATATCCCGATATGGTTCCTGGCTGAGTATTATCAAAAACTCCATCTCCATCTGTATCTATATAGCAGATAGGATACAGGGCAAAACCATCTAATACGCAATCTTTATTGAAAACTCTAATGTTATTTGCAGAGCCATATACAGAACAGTATTCTATACTATTAACCGTTTCGGGAATAACTAAATCTTTTAGGTGGTAATTACCATAAAAACTATATGTTTTTAATGAGGTTATACTATCAGGAATGGTAACTGTTTCTAATTTTGTAAGAGTAAATGCATAGGTTTCAAGTTCTATTACTCCTTCGGGAATTATATATTCTGTTTCTTTTTTGCCTGAAGGATAAACTTTTAATACAGTTGAATCTTTATTGAATAAAACTCCATCTATTGCTATATAAGAAGTGTTATCCGAGTCAACTATAAATTTTTCCAAATTTTGACAAGCAAGAAACGCACCTGTTTCTATTGATGTTAATGTACTTGGAACAATTATACTTTCAATAGCAGTTTGCGATAAACCGCCTTCACTAATCGAGGTGAGTTTAGCTTCTTCATCAAATATTACTTCTTTAAGATTACTGTATCCATAAAAAGCATTTTCACCGATAGTAGTAATATTTGCATCTAAAAACACTTTTTTTATCATACTATTGTAATCATAAGCTACATTACCATCTACCATCTCCCCCGAACCCTCTAGAGTCAGTTCTCCATTTGCTTTAAGTGACCAATTTATATTGTCGCCATGCATTCCTGTTGCTATAATATCGGTCATCGTAATACCGCAAATATCGCATTTGTTATCAGTATCAACATCGGTATGGGGACACATAAATTCAAGTATCGAGTCTGTGTTAGATGTTCCGACACCTATATAGTATGTTTTTCCTGCTTCAAATTCAAAGCTTTCATAATCTTCGGAATCATATGTTCCTGTATGGAACCATGTTAATTGATTCAAGCCACAATCATAAATGTACAGGTAAACGTAATCTTGTTGAACCTTGAAATTAAACATATATTTTGCTGTTATAGAAGGAACAAATTTGAAATAGGTTGTTTTATCAGATGCGAGAACATTAATTGCAGAACCTACAACAAGATTTTTTTCTGTTAATGGTGTCACATTTATATTTACAGTGCCATTATCTGAATAATTGCGTAAACGAATAAAATATGTTTTGCCTTTTTCAACTGCAAACCCATATTCACCGGGATAATTTTCAGAATAAGAATCATAATCCAACTCATTACCGTTAGCATCATAAATATAAGCATAACCTGAAATGTTACTTGAAATACTTATATTAAGATACTCTGTTTCTTCGGGTTCGAATCTTATATATTCATTTGTATATGCAGACTTTACAATAACCGATAATTCTTCACCGACAGTTATACTACCAAGACAAATATCTTGCAAACAAATATTGCAATACCTATCATTATCAGTATCATTATGCCCTGTTGCACTGATTTTTTTGGTTATTGTTTCGTTGCAATAATAACAAACACAAGACATCTCACCAGCTTCGGTACATGTAGGTTTTTTGGTTTCAGTCCAGTTACCTGAATGTTCACACTCTAACTTTACATAGAAAGAACCTTCATCTGCAGTTGATGCATATTTGACTTGGTAACTGTATGTTTCGCCTTGATTCAAATAGTAAGATAATCCAAAATGACCGTTTCCATTACCGTTATCATTAGAATATGAATTACCATCGGGACAATAGATAGTACAATATGTATCGCTGTATGTACCATCCTCAAGGTAAGAATAAAGTCTGAAATATCCACTATAACTTGGAGTAAATTGCAAGGAGACTATTCCATCTGCACCAAGAGTTATCAGAACAGGGTTATCTTTTTCGAGTACTGTTATCGCAGTACCACCACAAACATCACAAATATTATCGTTATTTACATCTGTGTGTGTTGCAAGTATGATTTGATCGTATGATGCATTACAAACAGAACATGTATAGGTAATACTTCCGTTTTTGGAACAACTGGCATTTGTTCTTGCTGTTTCTTCATAACTGTGTGATATTGTTGCAATTTCTCTTGTTACATACTCACCGCAGCAAACGCACATACAAGCTTCAACACCTGAAACTGTACAAGACGGAGGTGTTATTTCAGTCCAATCCCCATCGTGTGCACACAACATTGTTGCATCAACGGAAGTCGAAGTATTCCAAGCAGAAAATTTAACTGTTATATAATATGTAGTGTTTGCTTCATAGGTATAATAAAACTCAAAGGACGAGCTATTATGGTAGTAATAATTAGATAAACTGTTAAACTGCCCATCATAAACATTAATGCTATATAAGTTTAAAACATCAGAGACTGATTTAAAAATATAAGTACCGGATACGGTTGGTATAAATTTTATAAACTCAGTTTCTCCGTTATTGTTACAAGTTAATGTAGCAGTTTGATTTAAGGAAATCTCTTTAAAAGTTTTTTCAACAATGGTAACGACATAGTCAACTGTCAAATCACCATAACTAACACTAACAGTTTTTGCACCTAATTCAGACGAATCATAACCACTGACACTAAATCCGGTTTTTCTTACAGAAGTTGTTCCGTCAGCATATATAACATTAAGAGAGATATCTTTTAAACAGTACGGATCGCCTTGCATATATTCTGTTTTTATTGGATTTACTTCAATAGAAATGATCTCTTTATCCTCAATTACAACAACCTGTTCACCAAGTTCATTCTCATATGCAAATTCATATATAACAGAATCCGCATAACAATAAATAAGTCCGTAATAGCCGTAGAAAGTATATTCACCTACTTCACAAGTTGCAGAGTTGAAGATTATTTTATCTATAAGACTATAGCAAAATACATCTTCCGAACCTAAAGCTTTAATATTTTCGTCTATTATTACTGTACCGACATTTGCTCTGTAAAATGCAGCATCTGTAACATATGATACATCCTCAGGAACTGTGTATTCTTCTAAAACTTTCGAGTTCGGATAGAGAAGTAAATATTTCTCATTGTCTTCAACTCCAAATAAAACACCTTCTACTGAATAGAAAGTACCATTGTCTTCTGAAACATTTATTTCTGTGATTTTTGAAAAAGTCTGTGCCATTTCTTCTGCATAAACTGTTTCAACTGTAGCCGGAATGTTTAATGTTTCTATTTGCATACACCAAAAGAGTTCGCAAGGCACATTTGTTATTCCTTCTGAAATTACAATGTAATCAATCCATTCATCATATAAGAAGAAAAACGGTTCATCATCTTGTATTTCTCCTGTGCCATTGAATGTAAGCGTTTTTGTTTCAGAATCAATACTCCAAGTTATATTGTCACCAATTGTTCCATCCATAGGTAAGCATGTAGTACAAAAGTTGCTTTCTCCGCTAATCTTGTGTTTGATAGTATTTTCTTTGCAATACTCATGCTGAGCAGAGTCATCAATACAAGTTATAGTATAATAAGGCGGATAAGGAATCTCTAACATATGCGTTGCAAAAAACATCTCAGCAACAGATTCAACAAAATCTTCAAATGTATTATAATCTGAAACATTATAACTTGTACCGAATTTATCATTCAGATAGTTAATTGTATCTTTTATCAATGCTGTTTCAGTTATAACAACACCCGGAATAGCACTCCCCAAAAACATTTCATATTTGAGATAATTAGCCATCATATACGAATATGCTTCTGCAAATTCTATATTAGTAAATGACACATCAAAAAATTGGTCTAAAACTGCAACTGATGAATTATTTATAATGCTTTCCAAAGCAATAGAATATGAATATAAATCTTCCGTTAAATTGTAGTTAAATGCTACTACACCGTCGGGTATAATTACTTCTTTCAAATTTAACAAATAAACAAAAGCACCTTCACCTATATACTGTATATTTTTGGGAATGTTAATTGCCTCAAGGTTAAACATATACATAAAGGCACTATCTTCAATTGTTTCAATTTCTTCTGGTAATACAAGTTCTTCAACAGACCAACACAAACCAAAGGCCATATTTCCTATTGATTTAAGTGTTGAGGGTAACACAATATTCTTTAAATTAATATCATATGCAAAGGCTGCACCGCCAATTGAGGTTATTCCTTCAGGTAAAACAACTTCTGTTAAATTGGTACATAACGCAAAAGCAAACATACCAATAGAAGTAATACCTTCTTCAACAACTACTTTTTTTATATCGTTAGCATATGAGAACCACGGAGTATTGACAGCTATTTCTTCACTCTCTAATGGTTCATAATCAGGCATAGTTCCGCTACCGCTTATTGTAAGAGTTTGCGTTTCTTCGTCATATTCCCACATGAAATCTGTTTCATCTTCTACTGTTGAAACTGCATTTCTTAACGAAAATGTTGTCATAGGTGCTACTGATTTTTTAGCAGAAAAACACTCCATCATGGTCGGAGTCAACTCACTAATATTATTTTTAATTTGTTGAGTGAATTCAAGAAGTTTAGTTTTATTTTCAAACTGCCTGTTTTCAGAAGAAATAAAGTTATCCTCTTTTTCTTCACTCGGATTTTCCGTGATGTTTTCTTCTGCAGCTGATGCTGTTAAGAAAGACCAATCCATTCCTACAAACCCATTCAACGGAACAGAAGTCATCAGCATCAAAACAACCAAGAATGTTGCGATTGCTTTTTTGAATGATTTTTGCATAAGAGTTCCTCCTCTGTTTTTTCTTGTTTTAAAACATAATCCGCATTATGTAATAGCTAAAAAAATTATAATCAATTTGCTTTTAATTTTTGCATGAAAATTGACATAGAAAATCAAGCCTTTATCGATTTTTTATGATAAGGGCTTAATTGCGTTGTTATGTAAAGAATTTAATTTCTGAAAATCATACTTTTCTTGTGCCATATCTTGAATTTTAGGTTAAAATGGAATATAATTAGGACAGCATTTATTACATAATGCGGATTATGTTACTTATACAATTAATCGCATATTTTCCATACGCTGACGATGTTCGTTGCCGGTAGCGATAATATAAATTCGTGTGGTGTTTATACTGCTGTGACCGAGAATATCTGCAAGTTTGGCAATGTCTTTTTCAATACCGTAAAATGTTCTTGCAAACAAGTGACGCAAATTATGCGGAAATACTTTATCAGGATTCACATTAGCCTGCTCACAAAGATTTTTCATTTCTCGCCAGATATTAGTTCGGCTCATCGGCTTACCGCTACGGGTTATAAAAATAGCCCCCGACTTTATACCTTGCTCTGCTGCATAGCGGAGCAGTTTCTTTTTTAATTCACGAACAATAAATACCGAACGGGTTTTGCCTTTAAGAGAAACAACGGCTTCACCACATTTTACTGCCTCAACTGTTATATACTGCAGTTCACTCACTCTAATTCCCGTACCGCAAATTGTTTGTATAAGCAAATTCAGACGCTCATTACCTTTTTGTTTTGCGGTATTTACAAGTCGTAAATATTCAGCTTTCGTCAGTTCTTTTTCTTCGGGACAGTAAATCTGTCTTTGGAGTTTAATTGACTTAACCTTCAAATCATTCCAACCAACAAACACGAATAAACTGTTTAATGATGCTATCATTGAGTTGATGCTTCTTACGGCATAGTTGTCGGTAATGAGATCGTTTTTGTATGCGATAACCATTTCCTTTGTTACAGCAAAACTATTTGCATAAACAGCAAACGCTTTTACATCACGCATATATTTTTCGATAGTGTTAGTGCTTTTTTCTTCGTTCTGAAGATAGGTTTTAAATTTTGAAATTATTGATTCAGTTATAATTCGTCCTTTCATTGTATTTACCTCCGGATATTTTTTCTTAAATATATTTTACCCGAAAAGTATGATTATAAATTGCCATCATAATTTTAGGTAAATCCTTAAATCAAGTCGAATGTGTGGATTATGATATATCATCAGACCCGTTAAGATTGCAACTTTCTGCTTTCTCAACGGGGCTTTTTTGTTTAAGGAAGAATGTAATAATTCAATAATACTCTGATATGCAGTGGCAAATACAAAAAAAGCCAACACAATTATAATATGAATACTGCACCCACTTTCAAAAGATATTTTTGTTACTAATAGCTTTTGCAAACAACTCAAATCACTCACTTTCCGTTACATACAATACTCCGTAGCCTTGTTGCGTTCATCATTTTACGGTTGTTGCGATATTCCATTAGAAAACGAATTTTTCCCGTATTAAGCATAGTAGAAGGATAAACATTTTACCTTGTTGCGGATTTCAACTTTTAACCGTTGCGGTATTTTGGGTGATTTTGCAAATGTGCCCTATTATATAATATAGAGACCTATTTCGTTATAATAATAACTGCCCCCACCAATAAAATTTTGAGATAAGAAATACAACTTTTGGTATATGAATACTGCGTTAGATTTTTATATAATGAAAATTTTTTTCATTATTAGGAACAATTTCATATCTCTAATTCCCATTACTATGTAGAGGGATAAATTGTATTGCACTCGTCAGCTTTTGACGGGTGTATTTTTATGCCTAAAAACCTTAATTCCGGCATATGAATACTGCGACACATTTTTCGCAGTTGAATATAAAATTTTTATAAGAAAGGAGTTTTTCAATGACTTAGCAAAACAACACCTGAGCCAAAATGTCAATATTTGGCTCAACACAAATTTCAACTGAGCCACAATGGCTCAAAACGGTGCCACTTCTGGCATCACATTTTTAGACAAAGAAAAATATGGCACCGCTTGTGATACCATAAGAAAACAATCCTGCAAGAAAATATATAATCTTGCATAAAGGATACTACAGCCACCCGTTGCATCCAATGGCTGATGTATCGAAAAATTAGTGGGCATTAAGGGAACTCTAATCTGCGGTGAAGGAAGATAGACGAAGCACTTAACTATCCTGCGGATGTCTGTCCTACACCGTAGCGAGCAGGGCATTTGTGTGCCAAATGCCAACCGTTAAGGGAGCACCCTTAATATCCCCTGAAAAGAAAAGAGGTGAAAACTTATCAAAGACATCAGAATTGTAGCGAGAGTTACAGAAAAAGAGAAAAAGAAGATTGAGCGTAATGCTTCAAAATGCGGATTATCTACAAGTGAATATGTAAAACAAAGAGCATTGGGCTTTGAACCTAAAACGGTTCCGCCTGATGCCTTTTTTCATTTCTGTGAAAAGTTTGATACCCTTGTTGATATGGGTATTTCAAAGGAAGTTGAAGCAGAGGCTTTTAATCTTCTTGCTGAAATCAGCGATGTACTCATTAAGCCAAGAAAGGAGCAATTATTCGGGGCCCCCGCGAAGCGCAATACGCTTTGTGGGGAGAAGGAGCATCCACGGATTGGTGAGCCTTTTGACACCTGTGGCAAAAGCGATAGAAAGGAGTGTGATGCGACGTGGCAACCACAGGATTCTGGCCCGTAAAAGGCAATTTAAAGTCTGTTATTGTTTACGCTGAAAATCCTGATAAAACAATGAATCCTAAATTCTTTGACTCGGATTTATATGCTACCTTACAGTACGCAGAAAACAGTAACAAAACTGACCAAGGGCTTTTCGTCAGCGGTATCAACTGCTCAAAGCATAATGCTTATGCGCAAATGGTAGCGGTTAAAAAGAAGTTCGGTGAAAGAGGCTCTGTTGTAGCTTATCACGGTTATCAAAGCTTTAAGGAAAATGAGGTCACTCCCGAAGAATGTCATGAAATAGGTATTGAAACAGCAAGAAAAATGTGGGGCGACAAATATCAGGTAATAGTTACTACTCACCTTGATAAACAGCATCACCTGCATAACCATTTTGTCATTAACAGCACATCTTTCAAGGATGGTCTTAAATTCCGAAACAAAATCGGTGACCATTATGAGCTGAGAAAAATATCTGATGCCATCTGCAAAGAAAGAGGCAAATCAGTTCTTGAAAATGCTCCCTTCTACGGTGGTGAAAAGGCTGCATATTGGATTCATAAGAAAGGCAACAAAACTCACAGAGATATGCTCAAAGAAGATATAGAAATCTGTCTTACTGTTGCAACCAACTGGGATGATTTCAGGAGAGTACTTTTCACTATGGGATATGAGGTAGATTACAGGCGATTCACTATCAAGGCAAAGGATTGGGAAAGAGGCGTAAGAGTTGAAGGTCTTGGCTATACAGTAGAAGGGATAGAAAAAAGATTCAACGAAACCTTTTACAGCGGTCATCACCTTGCGGATTGGAACAACTTCTTCTATGCAAGACGCAGATACTTTCCTCTTGAATCAGTAAGAAAGAAATTAGAATTCAGCATTGAGCACGGCAAAAGACCTGAGGTTATTTATGTTGACACCATGTTCTTGCTGATAATCTTGGTGTTTCAGCTATTGAAGGAAATAGCGGATGCAATGCTTATCTCACCCGAAATGAGACATGCTGCAAAGGATATTAAACAGTATGTAGCTGACTATCATTTTCTTACCGACAATCAAATTCACACTACTGACGATTTAACAACCACCATTGAAGAAACACAAATGAAAATTGCCGAGCTTGAAGAAAAGCGAAGCAAGGCAGACAACAAAAAGCGCAGAGCTACCACACCCCAAGATAAAGACAAGTACAAGGCTATGCGCAAGGAGATTACAGAAGAAATAACGCCGTTGAGAAAGAAACTAAAACAGGCGGAGCAGATTCTTGATAAATCTCCTCATTTATATGAGCTCTTGCAAAAAGAGCATAAGGCAGAAATCAGTAAAATACGAAAACTTGAACGCACCCGATGAGGTGCTATTTTTATTATGAAAGGATTAGATAATTATGGCTATTAAGCAAAAATCAAAAGTATATCCTCGTGATATTGAAGAAAGCAATCCCACAAAAGAAACCTTATACGATAAAGTACAGAAGGCCCGTGCAGAATATGTGTGGGCTAATAAAATACCCATTGAGTATTTGCGACCTTTTGAAAATCATCCTTACAAGGTGATTGACAACGAGGAAATGCAGAACCTTATTGACAGTATTGATGAGCGAGGGATTCTTACTCCTCTTACCGTTCGCAAAATATCCGGCACAGAATACGAAATCATTTCGGGTCACAGAAGATTTTATGCGGCAAAGAAATTAGGCTTTGAAATGATGCCCGCTTTCATTTATGAGCTCACCTATGAAGAGGCTGTTATTGCAATGGTTGATGCTAACCTGCAGAGAGAGCATGTATTACCAAGCGAGAAAGCTAAGGCTTACAAGATGAAAATGGATGCTATCAAAAGTCAAGGCAAAAGGACAGATTTAACTTCGGACCAAGTTGGACCGAAGTTGGCCGTTGCAGAAATTTCAAAAAATGACAGTGCATCTCAGGTTAAGAGATATATCAGATTAACAAACCTCATTCCCGACCTTCTTAACCTTGTTGATGAAGGAAAAATCGCTCTCACCCCTGCCGTCGAGCTTTCTTATCTCAATGAAGTGGAACAGGCGGATTTGGTTGAAGAAATCCGTGTATGTGAGGCTACTCCGAATCTATCTCAGGCACAAAGACTTCGTGCAATCAGCAGAGAGGAAGGCTTAACACCTGAGCATATTGGTGAGATATTAGCCGAGGATAAAGCGAATCAGAAACCGACGATAAAATTTTCTGTAGAGAAGTTAAAGACAGTTGCTCCAAAGGTAAAAGAAAGTGATCTTGAAAACTTTGTTATGAAAGCCTGCGAGCATTATTACAGGTACCTTCAGCGACAGCGAAACAGAGATGCGAGGTGACATGAATGAAGAAATTATCAATAAAACCCTCGCTAATTTCAAGAAAAGGCTCAGGCAGAATAAATGCTGATGTTCCCGTAGATTTTATGGAATATGCAATTCCAAAGGCAGATGAAACAATGAAAATAGAGGAATTGCACTCTGTTCCCGATGAAATCAAGGTTTCAGAACAGATACACGGTATTATTTATGATGTAACGGGTGTATTTGACGGCAAGTTAAATAAATCGTTGTTACAGCAGTTTAAAGAAATTATACTGTCGGAACAGGTTTTATAAAATCACACATTTGAAAAGCAGTAGTCGGGCATTGTAGAATGGCGTTGCCTAATGCAATGCTCGGCTTCCGGAAAGGAGTTTTAAATTATGGCAAAGAAAGCCGAGAAAAATATTGATGAAAAAATAACCGCATTATACTGCCGTTTATCTGTTGATGATATAAAGGATAAAGACAAGGACAAAGAGAACAAGGATTCAGAATCCAACAGTATCACTAATCAAAAACGTATTCTTGCAGACTATGCCAAAAAGCACGGATACAAGAATACAATGTTCTTTGTTGATGACGGCATCTCAGGCACAACCTTCGACCGACCTGACTTTCAGCGTATGGAGCGTATGATAGAGGCAGGCGAAATTGGTACTGTAATTGTAAAAGACTTGTCCCGTTTTGGTCGTGAGCATATATTGTTTGACCACTATACTCAGGTGCTTTATCCGTCTTTAGGTGTGAACTTTATATCTATTCAGGAGAATGTCGAAACTATAAGCGGAAAAGGAACGGAAATGATGCCGTTTCACAATCTGTTTAACGAATGGTACGCATCACAGACAAGCAAGAAAATCCGTCAGATATGGCAATCGAAATCAGATAACGGAGAAAGAGTTTCCGCAAGAATACCTTATGGTTATAAAAAGGATAAAGATAATCCTAAACAATGGGTAATTGATGAGCCTGCAGCCAAAGTAGTCAGATATATTTATCAGTTAGCACTTGAAGGGTTAGGCGTGAGAAAAATCGCCCGCAGACTCGAAGATGAAGAAATACTTACACCTACTGCATATTTCCATTCAATAGGTCGTAAAACACGAAATCCGTTAACTACTGCATACGCTTGGGCTGAACCAAGTATTGAGCATATGCTGAGCAATATGCAATACACAGGCTGTACGGTTAATTTTAAAACTACAACTGTCAGCTACAAGGTTCATAAAACAGTATACAATGATGAATCCGATTGGGTTATAATACCTAATACTCAAGAGCCTATTATTGATATGGATACTTGGGAAAGAGTTCAGGAAATAAACAAACACCGTCGCAGGAATACAGCGACGGGTAGGCAAAGTATATTTTCGGGATTGGTTTACTGTGGAGATTGCGGCTCAAAACTATATTTCTGTGCCGCAAAAAGCGTAAAGGAAAATCAGGAATTCTTCCGTTGTTCTGCTTATAAGGAAAACAGAGGCAGTTGTTCTATTCACTATATCAGAAATGTTGTGTTGGAGCAAATGGTATTGAAAAATATCCGTGAGGCTGCAGAATATATTGCCGAACACGAATATGTATTCCTTTATCTGTTTGCAAAGCAACACAGGCTTAGTATTGCGAACAATCTTAAAGAAGCAAAATATGAGCTTGAGAAAAACAAGAAACGCATACAGGAGTTGGATAAACTCATTGAGGCGGTATTTGAACAAAATGTTCTTGGCAAACTGCCTGATGACCGTTATAACCGTATGCTCATCAATTATGAAAAAGAGCAGAGTGATTTAATGCAAAAGGTTGAGGATGCCGAGAAACTTATCAATACCGCACAACAAGAAAATATTGATATAAGGAACTTTATTTCTAACATTCGTCAGTGTACTGATTTGAAGGAGCTGACACCTTCTATTGTTAATAAGCTCATTACTAAAATCGAAATTTTTGACAGAGTAACAGATGAAGACGGAAAGAAACATGTTCCCATTAAAATACACTTTGTCGGTGTTGGTATTATGCAATTCCCTGATGCTGAAATGTTAGAAAAAGTTAAAGAAGAAATGAAAGCAAACGCTAAAAAGGCTTCATAAAACGAAAACACGGTGTAGCCGTGATTGACTACACCGTATCTTTCGTCTCAACTGTCCTCTGCTATGTCAAGCAGAAACTTGTCGGATTTTTTTGTGTTTACAGCTCAATTTGGCAACAAATATAAATTATAAATTATCAACGTCAGATTTTGAAACTTCAATATATCGCTTACCACCATTATACAAGCTATCAGTTGTTGCTTCAATCTTTGTCAGTAATTCAGTTGTATCAACATCAAATTGCAGATGCTCAATTCCTTCAGGAAGTTCGTTTCTTGCAATGCAAATAAATTCCCCTTTATCCCAATCGATATCAAAACTTGTAACAATTGTTGTTCCGTCTGAAACATCAAAAAAATTTTCTTCATTGTCTATAAATGATTCATACAAAAATTCAAATAAAGCCTCTTTTCCGATTTTTATTATACGATATTTATCATCGGGTATTCTTTTGTTTACATCCATAAAATCAACTCCTTGCTTTATCAATGCTTTCCTTTAAAGTTTTACAACTAGAAATTAACATTCGTCTTATTCGACCACAAAGATTTCTATACTTTTTATAAGTAAGTTCATCGATTGCATTTGTATTATACAGAAGTTTTAACCAACCTTCCGTTTCGCTACATTCTTTTAAGGCGATTTCAAATTTAGAAAGCATATCAGCTTTACTTTGACCGTAATTTGCTTCACGAATATTGGCATAAACACTACTTGAACTTTTACGGATTTGAAATAGTGTATTTGACGGTGCTTTTATATTTTGACAAAGCAACTCAATATCTGTAGCAAGCTGCTCAGAATATATAAGCAGATAATTTATAGCCATATAATCACTTCCTTTTATAGTGATTATACTATAAAGCATTGCCAAAAATCAAGGCGAAGCCTTGTATATCATCAATTCCGAAGGAATTGCATATCATCAAAACGAAGTTTTGCATATCATCAAGCCGACAGAAATACACGCCTTCGGTGTGATGAGATGCAACAACGGCGACGCCGTTGTTGATGATATACACGCTGACGCGTGATGATATACCAAGCCTGTCGGCTTGGATAAAAAAATCCGACAAGTCAAAACTTGTCGGATTTTTTGGCCCGCTCGAAGGGATTCGAACCCCCGTTCTTCAGAATCGGAATCTGCTGCGTTATCCGGCTGCGCCACGAGCGGATATTTATTTTACATAACCCAAAGAGTGGCGGAACTGTAATGGTTTACTGCTAATTCAAACGGCTGCTGCCAAAAGACAACAGCCGTCAGTTTTGTTATTCGGCTAAAGCTCTTTCAAGCCATATCTTACCGATATCCATTGCTGCATAAAGACCTTTCTTCTCAGTCTTCTGAGCAATTCTGTCATGGGGTCTTACGTTGGGGTCGGTGTTGATGAGCTGAACTGAAACTCTTTCAGCAACCTCTAAACCGTCAACGTCTTTAGTTGAGAGAATCTGGAACATTACAACGAACTTGTCGCTCATGTTACCGTAGTAAAGGGTGTTACCCTTTCTTACAAGTGGCTTATCCTTGTATGTTAAAAATTCACTTTTCTTCTTAGCTGCCATATTGTACCTCCTTTGAATATTGGTCTTATAAGGCGGATTAATCTTCCTTGAGATAATCTCTGACAAGCTGCTGTAAAAGCTCGTCACGGTCAACCTTTCTTATAAGACTGCGGGCATTGTTGTGAGTAGTGATATATGTCGGGTCTTCTGAGAGAATATAACCGACTATCTGATTTATAGGATTGTATCCCTTTTCCTTAAGAGAAGCATAAACCTGCTTCATAATTTCTTTCATCTCTTCGGGTGAACCGCCCTGAAGCTTGAATCTGATAGTTTCGTCGATCATGTTACGACCCTCCAATCAAGAATAAATTAAAATACACGACTATTATATAACATTTAAAAAGATAAAACAATGGTATTTTCAATTTTTTTATAAAGTTTTTTTGACTTTACAGTGTAATTTAAGTGAAAATCCCCTCGGTTTTGACAGGATATCCGAAAGTATCGCAAAAAAGTTGACAATTATTTTTTTTGATGTTAAACTTTACTTGAATTTTACGGTGGAGGTTACAGGTTATGGCTTCAAAAAAATCATTTGTAAAGGTTTTAACCCCCTTTATTTGTCTCGTACTGGTACTGGCGGTTGTTTTGGCAGTGACGCTAAAAACAAGCAACGCTTCATTCGTTTCACCCTCAAAGGAAGAGCCCATTTCCGTCAGCTTAAAGGAAGACCCAAAAGCAGTAATGACTCTTATAGCTGACCCTCAGATTTCTTTTTACAGCTCAGACAGATACAGCGTTTTCAAGGCTGCTACTGAAGACCTTAACAGTTCAGAGGGATATATGGATGCTCTTATCGGCTTAGGCGACATAACAGAAAATGCCACAATACCGGACTACAAGCTCGTCAAGGCAGGTCTCGAGGGACTCGATACAAGATACATATTGGCATCGGGTAACCACGATATAAGACTCAGAATCTATAAGCAGAGCCTCAGTGCTTTTTCGGACCTTGCCAATGACCTGAATTCGGATGAGGCAATGGACAGCTATCACTTCTCAGAGAGAATAAACGGCTATAAGGTAATAGTTCTCGGCTCAGATAAAACAAAGTTAGAACAGGCATATATCAGCCCCGAACAGCTGAGCTGGCTCGACAGTGAGCTGGAAGCTGAAGAGGGTAAGGCTACCTTCGTTATTCTTCATCAGCCTTTAAAGGATACCCACAACGAAATGGCAGCCTTCGGCAGTATCACCAAGGCAGGCGGCAGCGTAGGTGAGCAGAGCGACGATATTCAGGCAATACTTGCTAAGTACAAAAATGTATTCCTTCTTTCCGGTCACCTCCATTCAGGCTTCGGACCCGACAGCTATAACTATGTTGACGGTATTCACTGTATCAACGTACCATCAATGTCAATCGTAAACAAAGACGGCACCTACAACGATGCAGGTACGGGATACATAATGGAAGTATATGAAGACGAGGTTATCTTCAGAGCAAGAGACTTCGCTAAGGGTACCTGGGTAGTCCGGACAACAGGCGACGAGAGCTACGACATTACGGTAAAACTCGAGAAATAAGGTGGCAGTTATGAAAAAGCAACTGATAATCTTCGACTGCTTCGGCGTAATTTTCGGCGAGGTAGCGCCCCTGTTTCTCAGAAAGTTTCTCCCGAGAGAAGAGGCAGACGCATTAAAAGAAAAGCTCTTTGTACCTGCCGACTTAGGACAGGTGACTTATGATGAGCTTATGACAAATATGGCAAAGGCTCTGGGTATGAAGAAAGAAGAGATGATACCTCAGTGGGAAGCACTCTTTATCCTTAAAGAGGAGATAGTACCCGTCATAAGGAAGCTCAGGGAAGAAAGCGACATAGCTCTTTTATCCAACGCCCCCTTAGGCGTAGTTGAGGGACTTTTAGACAAGTACGCACTATGGGATTTATTCGACGGTACAGTTATATCCTGCAACGTAGGTATGGCAAAGCCCGACGAGGCGATTTATAAATATTGCATATCGCTTTTCGGCGGCACATACGATAAAATCTATATGATTGACGACAATCTCACAAACTTAGAGCACCTGCCGTCAATAGGGATAACTCCCATACTTTACAGGGGAGTGGAAGACCTGGGAATAATTGTGAATTAGGAATTCGGAATTGCATCAGACTTAAGGCGGGTAGGGGAGACTCTACCCGCCACTTTTAATGAAGCTTTGCTTCAATTCATGCCGCAGGCAATTCATGACCGCAGGTCAATTCATGGCGAAGCCAATTCATTATAAATGCAAAATGCAAAATTAAGGGTCGCTTCGCTCCGCAATTATAATAGCGCCGCAGGTGCCACCACACACTTGCCGTCCCCTGTCCTGAGGATAGGAAAGTGTAACTATGTAACCAGTAACTAAGATTTACAGAGATTATACATTTATATATTAACCTATTTAAAAATAACAAATTTATATATTTTTTAGTTACCTTGGTTACAAATGCCTCTGAACCCTTATAAACTCTAGGTTTTTGAGGTAACCAGCAATAAGGTTGGTTACCTTTTACAGTGGAGTAAACTCTTTTTTTCAAAACTTCTGTGTACCGTAATCCTTGAACTTCTTTACCTTTTCCTGTCTCACCCAACTTTCGCAACTCTGCATTATAAGTGCAATCTCATTGCTGTTCCTTGTGGGCTTGATGTCGCTTCTTCAACACCGGGGACATCTTTTAAAGTCAGGAGTAAGTAGTCAGAAGCTGGCTAAGCAGGCGGCTCCATAGCCGAAGCCCTCGGGGCTTCGGCTCAGCGACGGTGTCGCTGCAAATCGCCCTTAAGGCGATTTGATGGAGCCGCCCTGACCTCTTTATCAGACTTAATTCCATCGTCAGCAATTCATAATTCATAATTGAAGTTGACGAAGCCTCAACTAAATGGTATAATTTACTAAATATAGAATAAAAATTAAACTATATGAGTAAAGGTGGTTGTCCGGTTATGAGATTGCTCAATTCAGACGAAATGAAACAGGTGGAACAGTATACGGCTAAATACGGTCTTTCCTATCAGAGAATGATGGAAAATGCAGGTGCCGCCTGTGCCAGAAATATCCGTAACGAAACTGAAAAAGAAAATAGCCTTAAGCGTAATGTTGCTATTGTCTGCGGTAAGGGTAATAACGGCGGTGACGGCTTTGTTGTTGCAAGAAAGCTCAGTGAAAACGGCTATAACGTCTGCGTTATTATGGCTTCAGGCTATCCCTCGGGTCAGGAAGCTACATATATGTATAAGCTGGTAATAGATATGGCTATCCCTGTTATATGGTACGATGCCGATAAGGCTAAGACAGTACAGACCATAAGAAATGCCGATATAATCGTTGATGCGGTATTCGGCTTCAGCTTTTACGGTAATATCAGCCCCGAGCTTCGTTATCTTTTTGAAGAGATGTCAAATGCCAAGGGTGTAAAGTTTGCTATTGACGTTCCCAGCGGTGTTTACTGCGACAGCGGATATAATGACCCGGGCTGTTTCAGAGCCGACTATACCATTGCTATCTCTGCTCTCAAGCCTGCTCATATTATGCACCCCGCTTCAGAGTGCTGCGGTGATATTATCATTGCCAATATCGGTATACCCGAGGAAAGCTATAAGCTGGTTTCCGACTCCCTTTATACCCATAACAGAGTTGAGGTCAGCAACCTTTTCTCTCAGCGTCCGAGCGTATCCCATAAGGGTACCTACGGCCATTTGCTGTGTATATGCGGCTCTAAGAATATGGTTGGTGCTCCCGTGCTTTGCGGCTCTGCTGCTCTTCGCAGCGGTGCGGGACTTGTTACTATGGCTTTCCCCGAGAGTGCTTATGTGCCCATTGCTTCAAAAGTTACCGAGGCTCTTATGATGCCTCTGCCCGAAAATGCTGAGGGTACTCTTTCAGCTTCAGCGGCGGATAAGCTTGTAGCTAATCTCGATAAATACAGTGCTATAGTTATAGGTTGCGGAATGGGTGTCAACGAGGATACAAAGGCTGTTCTTAAGGCGGTACTCGCCAATGCGAAAGTTCCCGTTTTAGTTGACGCCGATGGCATAAATATCATAGCCTACGACATAAGTATATTACAAAGCCTTTCATGCGATGTTGTTCTGACTCCTCACCCGGGTGAAATGTCACGTCTTTGCGGTACGAGAACAGAGCTTATTGAGACTAACAGAGTGGGTACGGCGAGAGATTTTGCTTCAAATTACAAGGTTTATCTTGCTCTTAAGGGTGCCAACACTATAGTTGCTCAGCCCTTTACCAAAAAAGCCTATGTCAATTCCTCAGGTAATTCGGGTCTTGCCAAGGGTGGCAGCGGTGATGTTCTTGCGGGTCTTATGGGCGGTTTCCTTGCTCAGGGTCTCGGTACTGTCAACTCAATGACAGCTGCGGTTTATATTCACGGGTACACTGCCGACGGAGTGGCTGAGAAGATGTCCAAGTCGGGTATGCTACCAAGTGATGTAGTCTCAGAGCTTGCTTATTCCATGAGAGCTTTTGAAAAATAACTGAGCTCGGAGTGGTAGCCTTATGCGCCGTGTATTTTCGGTAATTTTATGCTTTGCATTGATTTTTTCTCTTAGTGCCTGCACCGGCAAGAGGACTTTTACATTGGGGGATTTTCAGAAGGACGTTTCTTTTGAAACCGGCGGTATAACCGTCAGGGGAAGTCTCATGTATAAGTCGGGGGAGAAAATTACCTTCACCGTAAAGGAGCCTGAAAATATATTGGGTATAGTCTTTACTTCTGATGAAATATCAGGGGAAGATATAAAGATAAGCTACGGCAAAACGGGAGACAGAAGCCCTGTTAAAATGCTCCTTAGTATAGTTTCTCATCTTGCTTCAAAGGAGATTGACCTGTCCTTAAAGGGTGAATATACCCATACTGATGAGGTTTCATCGGCAGAATACAAGGTCTTGTTTGACTGCGAAAAGAATGAAATAACAGCCATAGAGACGGAAAAATACATATATAAGTTTGAATGACCGAAGTCGCATGTTGAAGTAAAAAATCAATGTGCGAACTTTTTTTAGTGAGGAGATAGGAGTTGCGTCGGACTTTCTCAAGGGAACTACTCTTTTCCTGCCTTTTTCAGTCAGGAGTTGTGCCGACTGTCTCACGGTGGGAGCTTGACGAATGAAATGCTTACGCCATGAATTGAAGCTACGCTTCATTGGACTCATCCACCACTTCATGGTCCTCCTTCCCTGAGAGGGAAGGCTTGACAGACGAACTGATAAAGTGAGATGTGGAGGGAAGCAGGCGGCTCCATTACCGAATCCCTCGGAGGAATTCGGTACAGCGACACTGTCGCTGCAAATCGTCCTTAAGACGATTTGATGGAGCCGCACCTACCTCTTCATCAGACTTAACTCCTAACTTTTAACTCCTAACTCCTCAATCCTAACTCCTAACTTTTAAATTTTTCTCTCCACTTGTTTAAAAGCCCTCGGGAAAGGATAGACTATTTTTGTAAAGAAAATTCACGGTGGAGGAAACACTATGTCAGTTAAACGAGGTGAAATATATTACGCCGACCTGAGTCCCGTTGTAGGCTCTGAGCAAGGCGGTGTAAGACCTGTACTGATAGTACAGAATGATGTTGGAAACAAGTTCAGCCCGACAGTGATAGCGGCGGCAATAACAAGTCAGCGCTTTAAAACCAACCTGCCCACTCATATCCAGGTCAACGCTCACGACTGCGGTCTTGCCAAAGACTCGATTGTGCTTTTAGAGCAGGTCAGGACTCTGGATAAAAAGCGTCTTCGTGAAAAGATGGGTATACTCGATAAAAGTGAAATGTATAAGATAGACAAGGCTTTATCCGTAAGCTTCGGACTTTCACCTGACGGCGGGGGTACATAAGCCTAAAAATGATAAGCTTTCGAGAATGGTACAAGATGATGTTTTCTTCGCTCCGAAGCTGTACACCGGTACCGCGAGAGGGCAAAAAAATATCAAGCGCAAAAGCTTAAGCGACATAGCTCAATGCTATGTCGCTTAACTGCATATATCTATCTATGATTTACGGATAAATCACTTTTATATATTGTGCCTTTATCGAAAGTTTATTTGTTGTTCTTCTTTGCGTTCATAAGAAGCATACCGATTATCATAACTACACCGTAGGAGATAAGGTAGAAGAGAACGGGAAGTGAGAATGTGCCGTTTGCCTTTGCTGCCTGATAGGGATAAATGCCGTGTGCAAATACAGCAGCAACAACCATAAAGATTGAACCGATGATAGCAAGTACGGGAGCGATTCTGCCCTTTACTACGCCGAAATCCTTACCCTTGATGAGCATACTGATGAAGATGGGGATATACATAGCGTATGTTGTGATGATGGGAAGCTCTGATGAGTCGAATGAGAAAAGACCGAACCAGGGTGTATCAAGGTTAGCACCGTAGAAGTAAAGGAGCCAGATACCGCTGATGAAAAGTCCCATCATTGATGAGTTGCCGGGCATATTTGTTGCTACATCAACTTGCTTGAAGATTTCTGACTTGGGACCAAGGTTACGTGAACCGATAGCGTGGAAAGCTCTTGAACAGCCCAGTGTCAGACCGTTGAGAGTACCGAGACAGGAGATAACAACGAAGAGGAACAGCGCAGTTCCTGCGAATTTGCCGAATACTGATGAGAAAGCGATTCTTGCGCCTGCTTCACCGCCTGCCATGATAACGGAGTTTTCGATACCGCCGGCAAGACCGATATAGTATGTGATATAAACCGCAACGATAATAAGTGTACCCATAACGAGAGCCTTGGGAAGGTTTTTCTTTGCATCTTTAAGCTCTGCATTGATTGAGGTAGCGCAGATCCAGCCTTCATAAGCGAAAGCTGTAGCAACAACAGCCTTGAAAAGACCGCTTGATGTTGAGACGTCTTCGTTTACAACATTCATAAAGTTCTGAATGAGAAGCTGATCGCCTGTGAGACCCTTGATTGTGCCGATAATAGCCATAAGGAAAAGAGGAATAAGCTTGATGAAGGTTGCGGAAATCTGGAACTTACCTGCAATCTTGGGAGCCAGGGAGTTGAGAGCGAAGATAGTGATAAGCAGGAAGCCTGCTATAGTCATACACTGAGGTCCTACAATGCTCAGCTGTGCTTCTTCGGGAAGGAAGCTGTTGATGAATACGCAGAGGTATCTTGCACTTACCCAGGCCAGAACTGATGTAAGGGTGGGGTAGTAGAACACTGCAAGGAACCAGCCCATGAAGTATGCGTATTTCTTGCCGCATAATGCTTCAGCGTAGTCTACGATACCGCTTACCTTTTCGTGCTTTGTAGCAAGGATTGAGAATGCATAAGCGCATGTGACCATAATGAGACCGCCGATTATCCAAGCCAGGATACCTACAGGGAGATTACCGCCGGTTTCAGTGAGAATTTTTTCGGCCTTGAAGAATACACCTGAGCCGATTACGGTGCCGACAACTGTGCATATAGCTGTCATAAGTCCGTATTTTTTGTTGAGTTGAGTTGACATAATTATCCTCCTCTAAGAGCAATATTAATCATATTTTACCATAGAGAAAGAGTTTCGTCAAATAAAATAAGTAAAAGACAGTAAATTTAGTCGATTTAACCTATAAGCAAGAGTAAAATATGTGAAAACTAATGAAAAAAATTGTTAACTGGCGAAACATCATATTGACTTAATTGCCTTTTGGTGATACACTATAATGGTAAAAAAATGGCAAACTATATTCTTTGATGAAGGAGCTTGTTTAAAATGAAAAAATTATTATGTTTGATCCTTACCATAGTTATGGTGCTCTCGAGCTTCGCTATGTGCCTGAGCGTATCAGCTAAAGGCGAGGAAGACTTCTTATACCGTCCCGACGGTACAAACGGACACGTAGATATCGTAGGCAAGGTCATTGACCCGATACTTGCAAATAAGAATTCAGACTTTGCGTATTCTATTAACGAAATAGGCTACAAGAGCGTAAACAGCTATGCTGCTAATAAGCAGAAATTGACAAAGGAAAACTTCGACAGCTTTATTGCCGCCAACGCTTCTGACAAGATGTTAGGTGTTGATTACGATTTCCTTTACAGTAAGGATGTAGGCAACTTCTTCTGGAATTTCACCAGATATAAGCTTGAAACAGACTCACATATTCATGAAACAGAGGTTGCTCAGGCTGAAACAGAACACAGATATTCAACCTGTGCTATGAAGGGTGCTTATGACGCCTGTGCCGAGGTACTCAACGGCTACCGCTATTCATACGAGCAGAAGGAGGCCGATAAGGATATTTTTGCTGATATTATCGAAGAAAAGGTAGTTGTACATAACGATTATACCAACAGAGACGAAATCCACTACAACTACTACTACGACTTTACAAAGGGCTCATTCTCACTCGTCAGAGCTAATGCAAACAACCAGATTATCAATACAATCAGTAAGACATGGAAAACAGATTCTCTCTTTACTGATACAAAAACTGCTAACGAGAATGCAATAAAAATTGCAAACTTTATAGGTAATCTCCTCTATCCCAGTTTTGTTGAAATTCCTGAAGGTACAATAGTCTTTACGGATAACAAAAGAATGGATGCCTATGATTTTTTTGCTAAGGTAACTCAGATTTCAGGTCTTGAAGTTATTCTTCAGGATAACTGGTGTAGTGCAACTTCATTTGAAGTCAAAGATATTATGCAGGCTTTAGGTGTTAACGTTGCCGATGACGTTCTTCTGGGTGTTGAAACAGAAAAGGGCATATATATGGGTGCGAGAATTCTTACAGATATGTTCAGAGAGTTTTATGAAAACCCGGTTCTGTATGTTGAACAGCTTATTCAGCTTTTCTGTAAGAGCTACAGCTACTCTTTCCAGAGAGCAGTTGAGGCACTGTTCATTCTTAAGTATCCCTCTATGTCTGCCAAGTCACGTTCAGGTGAATACCGGTATCTTGATGCTTACATCGGTACAGAGCTTAAGAGTGTAGACGGTCTTATCAACTTCATCACTGACTGCATATATGTGAAAAATGTTGACGCAGGAGACACATCAGCCAAGAAATTCGCCTTTGCACCTCTTCCTGTAAACAGAATAGCAAACGCCGGGGATGCTGATGAGCTTCACCTTTATATGCTTTGCTATCTTGAGCTTAACCGTATATACGGAAACAACACCGAAATGATTGAAAGCTTCATCAAGGACATAGTTGCAGGTCTTAAGGCTAACTATAGAAGCAGTACTAATTCTAAGCCCAAGGATATTGCAGCAACAGAAAAAGTTCTCAGAACACTGTTTTTAGGTGAGTTTACGTTTATTGATGTTTTCACCTTCCATCTGAGCACTCTTACAGAAAACACAATCAATAACTTTGCTCCGAGCTTCTTCAACAACCTTAAGAATTCAATTGTTACTCTCTTCCAGAAGTTCATTGACGCTATGGACAGCCTTATGAATCTTCTGTTTGGCTGGACAGGCGGTATCTTAGGCTAAGCTCATACATAACTTATCCCCGATTAATTTCGGGGATTTTTTATATTTATCTTGAGATATTTTTATACTTATGGTAAAATAAAATGTAAAACTAAAATAAGGGAGGCGGAAAAATGAAAATTGCAATTATCGGCGGCGGTGCATCGGGCCTTTGCTGTGCCATAGCTGCGGCAAGGAAGGCAAAGGGAAAAGATATCGAAATAACCATCTGCGAAGCAAAAGAGCGAGTAGGTAAAAAAATTCTTGCTACGGGTAACGGCAGATGTAATATGTTCAACGCCTATGCAAAAGCCGATGACTATTCTTCCCCTTCTTTTGTACGCGGTATACTCAGTCGCTATGATGCAGACTCAACCCGCCTCTTTTTCGAGGAATTAGGACTTTACATCCGTCAGGACGAAGAGGGGAGAGCTTATCCTCTGAGTAATCAGGCTTCAAGTGTCCTCGATGTGCTGAGACTTGAATGTGAGCATCTCGGTGTAAAAACTCTTTGTGAGAGGGAAATAACAAGTATAAAAAAGCAGGGTAAGGGTTTTCTTCTCAGTGACGGTAAAATATATGACAAGGTTGTCTTAGCCTGCGGCGGAAAGGCAACCGCTAAAAACTTCGGCGGCTATGAGCTTCTTAAGTCTACGGGTCATACTGTGACAAAGCTTATGCCTGCGCTTACAAAGCTGACGGTGAAAGATAACACCTATGTGAAACAGCTCAAGGGTATAAGACATAAGGCTTCTCTGATTCTCTTGTGTGACGGAAAGAAAACTGCCGAAGAAAAGGGTGAGCTCCTTTTTGCCGATTACGGACTTTCGGGTATAGCCGTTATGCAGCTTTCCTCTCTCGTTGCAAGGCACTTCAGAAACAGCAAGACAACGCCTTTGGTGGAATGTGATTTTATTCCGGATATGAGCTTCGGTCAGCTCTCGGAGAGCATTGAGAGAATATGCCGATACAATAAAGAAATGAAAGCCGAAAATCTGCTGACGGGCTTTATGCCTAAAAAGCTCGGTGAAGTTATAGTAAAAAGTGTGGGAGTACCCCTGAATAAAAGCGTAGGGGAGCTCGGAAGTAAGGATATAAAAGCAATCGCTTCGGTCTGCAAGTGCTTTATGTTTGAGATTGCCTCTCTTCGTCCCTTTGAGGATGCTCAGGTGACCTCAGGCGGTGCAGACCTTCGGGATTTCGACAGCGATACCCTTGAATCAAAGAAAGTGAAAAATCTCTACTGCTGCGGTGAGCTTTTAGATGTCGACGGTCCCTGCGGCGGATATAATCTCTTCTGGGCGTTTTCAAGCGGCAGAGCAGTAGGCGAAAGCCTTATTAAGTGATAGTCGGGAGATAAGTATAATGATAAGAATAAATGAAGTAAAGCAGGGTCTTGACTCTTCGAAAGAGGATTTATTCAGAGCTTGTAAGAAGATACTCAGAATTGACGATGAACAGATAAAGTCAATTACCATTGCCCGTCAGAGCGTTGACAGCAGAAAGAAAGACGAGATATTTTTCGTTTACAGCGTTGACGTTGAGGTTTTCGGCGATGAAGAGAAGATAATCAAGCGCTGCAATTCCAATAAGGTTATATATACTGAGCCCTTCAGATACGAGCTGCCTGAGAATAAGCGTACCTCGAAATATACTCCCGTAGTTGTGGGCTTCGGACCTGCAGGTATATTTGCTGCTCTTACTCTTGCAAGAGCAGGCCTCAAGCCTCTTGTTTTAGAAAGAGGCAGAGACGTTGAGTCGAGAACAAAAGATGTAAATAACTTCTTCGTGAATAAAATCCTCGATGAAACCTCCAATGTGCAGTTTGGTGAGGGCGGTGCAGGTACCTTCTCTGACGGTAAGCTTACAACGGGTATAAAGAGCCCTCTTTGCCGCAAGGTGTTTTTGGAGTTTGCGAGTCACGGTGCACCTGAGGAGATACTTTATTCGGGTAAGCCTCATATAGGTACGGATAAGCTCGCTTCTGTTGTAAAAAATATGAGAGAAGAGATAATCTTCCTTGGCGGTACTGTGAAGTTTGAAGCAAAGCTCACTGACCTTATAGTTTATAACGGCTTCGTTCAGGGTATATCCTATGAAGAAAAGGGTAAGCATTACGATATGGAAACGGATACGGTTATACTTGCTGTAGGTCACTCGGCGAGAGATACTGTGAGAATGGTATACTCAAAGGGTGTCAAGATGATGCAGAAGCCTTTCTCCGTCGGTGCGAGAATTGAGCACCCGAGAGAGCTTATCGATAAGGCTCAGTACGGTGCCTTTGCTGGTCACAGAGCCTTAGGTGCCGCTGACTATAAGCTTGCCTGTCACGGTGAACACGAAAGAGGAGCCTATACCTTCTGTATGTGCCCCGGCGGTACTGTTGTGGCTGCCACCAGTGAAAAGGGCGGCGTTGTCGTTAACGGTATGAGTGAGTGGGCGAGAAACGGAGAAAACTCCAACTCGGCTCTGCTTGTAAATGTTTATCCCGAGGACTTCCCCTCTGACCATGTGCTTTCAGGCTTTGATCTTCAAAGAGAAATGGAGCAGAAGGCATTTATTGTAGGCGGAGGAGATTACTCGGCTCCCTGCCAGCTTGTAGGAGATTTCCTCAGGGGTGAAAAATCAACTAAGCTTTCATTTGTAAATCCGACTTGTCCTACGGGTGTTACTCCCTCGGATATAAGAACGGTGCTCCCGAAGAAGGTGACGGATACTATGGCTGACGCTATAGTACAGATGGATAAAAAGCTCAAGGGCTTTGCTTTGCCGGATGCGGTATTGACTGCTCCCGAAAGCAGAAGCTCATCACCGGTGAGAATTCTCAGGGACGAGGTATATCAGACTAATGTAAGAGGTCTCTATCCCTGCGGTGAGGGTGCAGGCTATGCCGGAGGTATTGTTTCGGCCGGTGTAGACGGAATAAAGTGTGCTCACGCTGTCCTTGAGGACGAAAGATATTAAAAGAATAATATCGCGTATTGACAAAATAAAAATGATACAGTATAATAAAAATGTAAAAAGAAAGAGCTATCCGATAGACGGCTAGTCTCAGTAAATTGGTTATTTTGAAAACAACTGCCTTACTTGCAACTTATCGGCGGTTGTTTTCTTTATGTCATTTCTTTAATAAAAGAACGATAAAGAAAATGAGTACTAAAACAAGAGTAATTTCTGTCATAGTAATCACCTCTTCTGAATACAAATTCCCTTTCGGGTTTCTATGTAATCAGAGAGTCTCAGTCTCTCTGTAAAAAGACTGCCGCCTACCGCTTTGGATAGCTCCGAAAAGCATTTTACTATACGTGAAATTATTTGTCAATCGTTGACGGTTTATGTGGGTGTGCTCTATAAGAATAACGATACACATTTTTTATATATGCTATTGATATCCGGTTAAATTTATCTTATAATAAAAACATAGTACAGTAAAGGAGAGCCAATATGAAAATCACACTTAAAGCTTATGCTAAAATCAACCTTATGCTTGATATACTCTCACGCCTTGACAACGGCTATCATGACCTCTATATGATTATGCAGTCCGTATCTCTCTATGATGAAATAAGCGTAAGTGAAACGGCGACGGGGGATATAAACATCACCTGTGATGTGCCGTCGATACCCACTGACGAAAAGAACATCGCTAACAAGGCGGCCAAGGCTTTCTTTGACTATACTAAAATAGAAAACAGCGGTATCAATATTGACATAAAGAAGAATATCCCTCATGCTGCAGGTCTTGCAGGCGGCAGTACAGACGGTGCGGCTGTTATTGTGGCTCTCGATGAGCTTTTCGATACGGGACTTCGTGAAAAGGATATAATTGCAATCGGCTCTAAGGTCGGTGCCGATGTGCCCTTCTGTGCTCTCGGCGGTACTATGCTTGCTCAGTATACAGGTACGGTGCTGTCGCACTTGCCCGACCTCGAACTTCCCTATATCATTATCGTTAAACCCTCTCAGGATGTTTCCACCGCTGAAGCCTATGCCGCTTTTGACTCTGCCGAAAGAGTAAGACACCTTGATAAAACGGCAATGCTTCAGGCTGTAATCGGCGGCGACTATGAAAAGGTATATGAAAAAGCAGGTAATGTTTTCGAGCAGTTTATCGATGTAACCGAAAGAGTACTCATTAAGGATATTATGAGAAAATACGGTGCCAAGTGTACTCAGATGAGCGGCAGCGGACCAAGTGTATTCGGTATATTTGAGGATAAAGAAAAGGCTGAGGAATGTCTTGCTGAACTCAAAAAGAACTATGAGCAAAGCTATTTTTGCTCCTCAGTGGACTGCGGCTGTGAAAGGGTGAACTGATGGCAACGGTACTTGTAATAGTAATCTATATCGCATATATCAGTCTCGGTATACCTGACTCACTTTTCGGGGCGGCGTGGCCTGCAATTTACGGCGAGATGGGACTGCCTTTGTCCTACGCCAACTATATTACATTTATTCACGCTTCGGGTACTATTGTGTCGAGTCTCAGCAGTGCATACCTTATTAAGAAGCTCGGTACGGCAAAGGTGACGCTTTTCAGCGTACTGCTGACCTGCGTGGCACTTTTAGGCTTTTCGCTGTCGGATAATATGCTCTGGCTGTGTCTTAGTGCAGTGCCTCTCGGTCTTGGTGCAGGCTCCATTGATACAGCACTTAATAACTATGTAGCTATCAACTATAACGCCACCCAGATGAGCTATCTTCATTCCTCTTACGGCGTGGGTGTAACCATAAGTCCTTATCTTATGTCCCTTGCCATTGGCGACGGAGGCTGGAGAGACGGCTACAGAAATATGTTTTTCATTCAGTTGGCCATTGCTCTGCTGGTACTTGTGACCTTGCCCGTATGGAAAAAGGTGAAAGAGCAAAAGGCAAAACCCGAAGTAAAGCAAAAAACCATAAGTATACCCAAGGCCATAGGAATGCCGAGGGTGAAGCCGACACTTCTTATTTTTATGAGTTCATGTGCTATAGAGTCAGTGTGTCTGGTTTTCGGCGCTACATATTTAGTTGAAGCAAGAGGCGTAACCGAGGAGCAGGGTGCGGCTTGCATAACCTTTTACTTTTTAGGTATGACCCTCGGAAGAATGCTCAGCGGTGTGCTTTCAAGGAAGCTTTCACCCAAGCAGATTATAATTCTCGGCGAGTGTGTCACCTTTATAGCAATTACACTGATTCTGCTTCCTCTCAATCTAACTGTGGCAACAATCGGACTGTTTATGATAGGTCTCGGCAACGGTCCTCTTTTCCCGAATATGACTCACCTTGCACCTGTCCATTTCGGTGAGGAGCTTTCACAGTCTCTCATCGGCTTACAGATGGCGGCTTCAAGTGTGTCCATACTTGTGACTCCCATAGTTTTCGGGCAGATTGCAGAGCATTTCGGAGCCTATCTGTTCCCTTATACCCTTATGGTGCTTCTTATTGCTACGGGTATGGCGACAGCGAAACTCTTTCGGAAGAGTGCAGAGTGCAGAACACAGAACGCAGAGTGACGATAAACATTGGCGGAGTAGGTTAGTTCCTACCCGCCTTTTTAGTTAGGAGTTAGGAGTGAGGAGTAAGGAGTTGCTGACGAGGGAATCCACAAAAAACTTTTGTAAAAATCGCTTTTGAGATTGACTTTTGACGGAGTCTGTGGTAGAATAATTTGAAATGAAAATCTCGGCAAGGTTCCTTGCATATTAACCTCGGTGTACGGAGTGTTTCGGCTTCCTTGCATTAGGGTTATTTTTTTATAAATTCAGGAGGTAGATTATGAAGGCGTTTAAAGCGAAAAGCATTTATATGAATGGCTGTTTATCTTCACTTCCCTTAACTACTGAAAACGGTATAGTTGTTTCCCGAGACGATATTCAAGGGGATATTATTTCCTTTGACGGTATGTATATTTTTCCCGGTTTCGCAGATGTACATGTTCATTTGCGTGAGCCGGGTTTTTCTTATAAGGAAACTATCAAATCGGGTACTTTAGCTTCTGCTCACGGCGGGTACACTGCCGTATGCTCAATGCCCAATCTGAATCCCGTGCCCGACAGCATCGAGCATCTCAAACAGCAGCTTGATATTATAGAGAAAGATGCCTGCATACACGTATATCCCTACGGTTCAATTACTGTTGGACAGATGGGCGAAGAGCTCTCTGATATGGAGGGTATGGCAAAGGATATCATTGCTTTCTCCGATGACGGCAGGGGAGTACAGAGCGACGAAATGATGAAAGAGGCTATGCTTAAGGCAAAGCGACTTGGCAAGATGATAGTTGCCCACTGCGAAGTAAATGACCTGCTTAAGGGCGGATATATCCACGACGGCGAATACGCCAAGGCTAACAGCCATAGAGGAATATGCAGTGAGAGCGAATGGAAGCAGATTGAAAGAGACTTAAAGCTTGTGGAAGAAACAGGCTGCAGCTATCACGTATGCCATATATCTACTAAAGAGAGCGTTGAAATAATCCGTCAGGCTAAGGCAAAAGGTCTCGATGTAACCTGCGAAACAGGCCCTCACTATCTGATACTCGACGACAGCGACCTTCAGGAGCACGGCAGATTCAAGATGAATCCGCCCCTTCGAGGAAAAGAGGACAGACTCGCTCTTATTGAGGGTATCAAGGACGGCACAATCGATATGATTGCAACAGACCATGCTCCTCACTCCAAAGAAGAAAAAGGCAGAGGACTTGAAAAGAGTCTTATGGGCGTTGTGGGTATCGAGACAGCTTTCCCGCTGATGTATACGTACTTTGTTGAGACGGGTGTTATCACTCTCGAAAAGCTTATTGAGCTTATGAGCATAAATCCGAGAAAACGCTTCGGCATCGGCGGCGGTACAGACGAGGGGCAGAGTGCAGATTTCACAGTAGTGAATCTCGATGAAGAATATGAAATAAACCCCGAGGACTTTTACTCAATGGGCAGAGCGACTCCTTTTGAGGGCTTTAAGGTAAAGGGCAGAATAGTTCACACCTATATCGGCGGCAAGGAAATATTTTAAGGAGACTGAAAAAATGAAACAGGGAATTTATACTGTACTGAGCAATAAAGCGCTGACAGACAGTGTTTATCTTATGGTGCTTGAGGGTGATACCTCAGCTCTTACAGCACCGGGTCAGTTTGTTAATCTGACAGTGGAAGGCTGCTATTTAAGACGCCCCATTTCAGTTTATGACTGGGACGAAAATACAATCAGCATTATATATAAAGTAGTAGGCGAGGGGACCGAAAAAATGTCAAAGTGGCAGGAAGGCTACAAGTGTGACGTGCTCACAGGTCTCGGCAACGGCTTCGATATGTCAAAAAGCGGTGATATGCCCGTACTTATCGGTGGCGGTGTAGGTATACCTCCTATGTTCGGCCTTTGCAAGAGACTTATCGCTCAGGGTAAAAAGGTAAAGGTTATCCTCGGCTTCAATAAAGAAAGCGAAATCTTCTGCGAGGATGAATTCAAGGCTATCGGTGCAGATACCTACGTAACAACTGTTGACGGCTCAGTGGGTATCAAGGGCTTCGTTACAGATGCTCTGGGGGATATGACTTACAGTTATTTCTATACCTGTGGCCCCATGCCTATGTTCAGGGCTATTGAGAACACTGCCGTAACCGGCGGCCAGTACAGCTTTGAGGAAAGAATGGGCTGTGGCTTCGGTGCCTGTATGGGTTGCAGCTGCAAGACAAAATACGGCAACAAGAGAATATGCAAAGACGGCCCCGTGCTTGAAAGGGAGGAGATAATATGGTAAACACAAAGGTTAATCTTTTAGGCTTAGAGCTTGATAACCCCGTTATCCCTGCTTCGGGTACCTTCGGCTTCGGCTATGAATATGCAGAGCTATACGATATCAACTGTCTCGGCTCAATCTCCTTCAAGGGCACAACCTTAGAGAGTCGTTTCGGTAACCCTACTCCGAGAATTGCAGAATGCACAATGGGTATGATAAACTCCGTTGGTTTGCAGAATCCCGGTGTTGAAAAGGTAATCAGCGAAGAGCTGCCCAAGCTTAAGGCTGTTTTTGGTAAAAAGGTTATCGCCAATGTAGGCGGTTTCTCAATAGAAGAATATCAGAAATGTGCTTCGCTTCTGGATAAAGAAGAGCAGGTAGGCATACTTGAAATCAACATCAGCTGTCCTAATCTTCATGCCGGCGGAAAAAACTTCGGCGTATCTGCTGAGGGCGCAGCCGAGGTTATCAAGGCTGTAAAGCAGGTAGTAAGTAAGCCTGTACTTGCAAAGCTTACCCCCAATGTAACGGATATAACAGAAATCGCAGCGGCCTGTGAAGAAGCAGGTGCAGACGGTATCAGTATGATAAATACACTTCTCGGTATGAGAATTGACCTTAAGACAAAGAAGCCCGTAATACATAACAAAATGGGCGGTTTCTCAGGTCCTGCAATTCTCCCTGTGGCACTTAGAGCTGTTTATCAGGTATATGAAAAGGTGAATATCCCCATCGTAGGTATGGGCGGTATCTCATCAGCAAATGATGTCATCGAAATGATGCTCGCAGGCGCCACAGCCGTTCAGGTCGGTGCCGCTAACTTAGTAAATCCCTTTGCCTGCCGTGATATCATAAACGATTTACCGGCCGAAATGGAAAAATATAACATTAAAGACTTAAATGAAATTATCGGAGGTGCTCACTAATGGGTAGAGATGTAATTGTAGCTTGCGACTTCAGCAGCAAAGAAGAAGTACTTTCATTCCTTGACAAGTTTCAGGGCAGAAAGCCTTTCGTAAAAATCGGTATGGAGCTTTTCTATGCAGAAGGTCCCGAAATAGTAAAAGAAATCAAGAAGAGAGGTCATAAGATTTTTCTTGACCTTAAGCTTCACGATATTCCCAACACAGTTAAAAAGTCAATGAACGTGCTTTCAAATCTCGATGTTGACATTACTAACCTTCATGCAGGCGGTACAAAGCGTATGATGGAAGCTGCACTTGAAGGTCTTACAAGAGCAGACGGTACAAGACCTCTTCTCATCGCTGTAACACAGCTCACTTCAACCGATCAGGAAAGCATGGAAAACGATCTTCTTATCAAAGAGCCTATTGATAAGGTCGTTATGCACTACGCTAAGAACGCCGCTGATGCAGGCCTTGACGGTGTTGTTTGCTCTCCTCTTGAAGCAGGCAAGGTGCACGACACCTGCGGTAAGGACTTCCTTACAATTACTCCCGGTGTACGCTTTGCAGACGGCGACATCGGCGACCAGAAGAGAGTTATGACACCTGCCCAGGCTAATAAAATCGGCTCAGACTACATTGTTGTTGGCAGACCCATCACAGCAGCAGCTGACCCCGTTGCAGCTTATGAGAGATGCGTAGCTGAGTTTGTTGGCTGAGGATGAATTGCCTTACGGCATGAATTGGCTTTGCTATGAATTGACCAAAGGTCATGAATTGAAGCTTCGCTTCATTAATATGTAATTAAAACCGAAAGGATTGATATAAAATGGAAAAACTTATCGCAAAAGACTTGCTTTCAATCGGAGCTGTATTCCTTCGTCCCCAGCAGCCTTTTACCTGGGCAAGCGGAATCAAGAGTCCCATCTACTGTGACAACAGACTCACACTCACTTCCCCCGCAGTTCGCACTGATGTAGAGACGGGTCTTGCTAAGACTATCCTCAAGTACTATCCCGACTGCGAAGTTATTATGGGCACCTCAACAGCAGGTATCGCTCATGCAGCAATCGTCGGCCACATTCTCGGTCTCCCCATGGGATACGTAAGAAGCGGTCATAAGGACCACGGCAGAGGCAACCAGATCGAGGGTAAGCTGGAAAAGGGTCAGAAGGTTGTAGTTGTTGAGGACCTTATCTCAACAGGCGGCAGCGTGCTCGAAGTTGTAGAAGTTCTCCGTGAAGCAGGTGCAGAAGTACTCGGTATTGCATCAATCTTCACCTATGGTATGAAGAAGGGCATTGACAGAATGGCTGCAGCTGACGTAATCAACTATTCACTTTCAAACCTTGATGCAGTTGCAGAGGTTGCTGCTGAAGAAGGTTACATCGAAAAGGAAGACATCGCACGTCTTCTCAAGTTCAGAGACAACCCCTCTGACGAAAGCTGGATAGGTGGTAATGCATGATGAGAAGTCTTATTAATATTCTCGATTTATCAGTAGAAGAAATTGACAAGCTCATAGCTACAGCTAACGACATCATTGCTAACCCTAAAAAGTACAGCGAAGTATGCCGCGGCAAGAAGCTTGCAACTCTTTTCTTCGAACCCTCAACAAGAACAAGACTCAGCTTTGAGGCTGCTATGTATGAGCTCGGCGGTAATGTTTTAGGCTTCTCCGAGGCTTCGTCATCCTCTGCCACAAAGGGCGAAAGCGTAGCTGACACTACAAGAATGGTAAACTGCTATGCAGATATTATTGCTATGCGTCATCCTAAAGAAGGTGCACCCCTTGTAGCTTCAATGAATTCAAAGATTCCCGTTATCAATGCAGGTGACGGCGGACATAACCATCCCACTCAGACTCTCACTGACCTTCTTACTATCAGCCGTAAAAAGGGCAGACTCAAGGATTTCACAATCGGCTTCTGCGGTGACCTTAAGTTCGGCAGAACAGTACATTCACTCATTACTGCTCTCGCTCGTTACACGGGCATCAAAATTGTGCTTATCTCACCGGATGAGCTCAAGCTTCCCTCTTATGTAAAAAAAGATGTACTCTTAAAGCAGGGTATCGAATATGAGCAGACCGACAACCTTGAAGCAGTACTTCCTGAGCTTGACGTACTCTATATGACAAGAGTGCAGAAAGAGCGTTTCCTCAGCGAAGAAGAGTACATAAGACTCCGCGACAGCTATATCCTTACAGCCGAAAAGCTCAAGGCTGCCAAGGATGACCTTATTATTCTTCATCCGCTGCCCAGAGTTAACGAAATCTCTGTTGATGTTGACGATGACCCCAGAGCTTGCTATTTTGAACAGGCTCTTTGCGGCAAGTATATCAGAATGGCTCTTATTATGGAGCTTTTAGACATTCACATTGATTAAGGGGAGGCAAGCAAATGCATATAGATTCAATTAAAGACGGCGTTGTAATCGACCACATCACAGCAGGCAACGCTATGACAATTTACCATCTTTTAGGCTTCGATAAGCTTGAATGTAGTGTGGCAATTATCAAGAATGTAAGCAGTAAGAAGATGGGCAAGAAAGACATTATCAAGATAGACAGCAATATTCCTCTTAACCTTGAGGCGCTTGGTTACATTGACCCGGGTGTAACAATTGACGTTATCCGTGACAGCAAGCTTGTTGAAAAGAGAAGCGTAGACCTTCCCGAAAAGCTTCACGATGTACTCAAGTGCAAAAACCCCAGATGTATCACCTCATGTGAGCAGGAATTAGAGCAGATTTTCACTCTCACAGACAGAGAAAACAGAGTTTACAGATGTATGTACTGTGAGGCAAAAGCGTAATTCAATTATGAATTATGAATTAAGGCGGCAGAGGTTATCTGTCGTCTTTTTTTGTACGCGGGGAAGTGTGACGGTGTAGGGGAAGTCCGACCCGCCTTTTTATAGTTAGGAGTTGCTCCCTCTGTCAGCAAAGCTGACATCTCCCTCGAGGAGGGAGACAAGACTGACGATTGCTAAAAATATAGGAAAACTCTTGCCACCCTCAGTAGCGAAGCTACGGTATGAGGGAGGTGGCACGCAGTGACGCAGGGAGAAAATCAAAGCCTTCCCTGGAAGGGAAGGGGGACCACGCAGTGGTGGATGAGTCGAAAGTCTCCCCCTTTAGGAAAGGTGGGTTCGCAAAGCGAAGACGGAGAGGTCAAAGATATCAACTTCTGCACCGAATGAATAATGAATAATTAATAATGAATAATACAAAGAAAAATCCGTACACAAAAGTGAACGGATTATCTGTTAAATCAAGTTGAATATCTTGTAAAACACCCAAATGCTAAATGACTTACCACATTTTTATTCAAAAATAGAGAAAATAATATCTAAGAAATCTTTTATAAGATCAAAAAGCTTTTCAAAGAATGTAGCTTCTTTTTCAGGAAGCTTTGTGCCTTCATCGGTTATTGTATCGCTTGCACCGCAGAAATCACAGGTTGCTGTCTTAGTGCCGTCTGCTTCTTCTGTTGCATTGTTATCGGATATGTATTCGCCATATGGATGGTTGCCATCAAGACAATCACACAGTAAATTTACATAATATTTTAGCTTTTCCACAGCAGCATCAAATTCAGCCTGGGTACCTGTATACTCCGAGAACATTTTTTCAATTTGTTCTATAGCGATTTCAGCTTCAGTAGCGGCATTAATATATTTATCGCCATTGAAATCTCTATCCGCTAGTCCTTTTAGAGCTTCATCACTATAATAACAATGACCTTCCATAAATACAAAACATTTACTATATTCATAAACATCGACGACAATAACAAGTTCACCGTCAGAGATTTTTCTTTCTACCTCATCAATGCCTTTTTTTAAAGACTCATGAAAAGCAGTAAGTTCCTCTAAGCGGCCATCAGCTTCAATATTAATGAGATTTTTATAACTTGGAAAAATATCGGTGTTTTCATCAATTATATTATCAGCTTCAAACCTCTGTTCAGGAGTTTCATATATATTCCTAGCATAAGCCCACCCTTTTATATAGTCCTCAATATACTGTTCAATTTCAGGTGAATATGTAACTCTCTCAGCATAAGCCACAGGCATTATGGATAAAACCATAATAACTGCAAACACAAGTGATAATAATTTTTTCATTTTAAAAAGTCCTTTCATTTATATTTTTGTGGATTGCTTTCTTCCTTTTTCTCCTCTCTGAAAGCTACACCATTTTACCCCACAAAATAAAAAAGTGCGCCAACCGAAGCTGACACACAAAAAACGCAACTCCGATTGTCGCCAAACAAATCTTAATCACAAAAGGTAAACCCTGTTGAGAATCAAGTGGAATTGCGTTTTTAACGAATCCAATTTTGATTCTCAAAAAAGACGAAAGGGTATAATACCCCCTTATAAAAATAAAGGAATACCTTTCTTTGTTATTAAGATTTGTTTGGCATAATTAGTTTAGCATTTTTATGTAAAAAAATCAATAGTTTTATTTTTTATAAATCGGGTTGCGGGTGTCCCGCCCACAATTATTCATTATTAATTATTCATCAGCGCAAGCGACTTCATTATTCATTTGAAAATCCGTTCTTGCACAAATGAATAATGAATGATGAATATTGAATAAATAATACAAACAAAAATCCGTCCACTTTCGTGAACGGATTTTCGTTTGGTGAGGATGAGTGGGCTCGAACCACCGACCCCTTGCATGTCAAGCAAGTACTCTGACCAACTGAGCTACACCCTCAAGTGCTTATGTATAATATCATAATGCTATGCTTTTGTCAAGAAGAAAATGCAAAGTTGCAAACAATGCAAGTATAAAAGCTCTGCCGTTATGACAGAGCTTTTTGTAATATAAAACTTTTAGTCCTCATATCTCTTTCTCATACCGTAGGTAACATCGGGGAGATTTGTGATGATGCCGTCAGCGCCCCAACGAAGAAGATTATCAATGATGATGGGACTGTCAACTGTCCAGACGTTAACCTCAAGACCTGCGGCGTGGGCCTTTTTGATGTAGCCTTCGTTAACGAAGATAAACTGTGGGTGAAGAGCATCACAGCCGATGCTCATAGCGAAGTCGATGGGTCTCCATGCCATTGTAGCAGTTATGAGTCTGTTGGGAGCATAAAGGAAGCCGGTCTTGCAATTTTTGTCTATCTGCTTTGCTTCAACAAGGAGCTTCGGGTCAAAGGATGAAATGAGAAGTCTGTCGAAAAGGTCGTGCTCCTTGACGGCTCTGATTGTCTTTCTTACAATAGCTGTCTGTTTGCCCTTGGGGGACTTGATTTCAATGTTGAGAACCTTGATGTCTGTTTCAGCAACATAGTCAAGGAATTCGTCTATTGTGGGTATCTCCGTGCCCTGGAACTTGCGGCTGAAATATGAGCCGAAGTCATAGCTTTTCAGCTGGGAGAGTACCATATCGGAAATATTGCCGTTGCCGCTTGATGTCTCGTCAATTGTGTAGTTGTGGCAAAGTACAATCTTACCGTCTTTTGTAATGTGTACGTCTGTTTCGAAACCCTCAGCACCAAGTTCTGTTGCTTTTCTGAAAGCGGGGAGTGTATTCTGAGGGGCGTATTTGTTGGCACCTCTGTGGCTGATGATAATGCTTTCTGCCATTTTGTAATTCCATCTCCTTGTGGATATTAATTTTCATTATGATTATACCACTCAAATATATAAAAATCAACAAGTTTGGAAACTTTGATAATTTTTAATGAACGAAAACACGGCACCTTCGAAATGAAAATGCCGTGTTGGTTTTATACTAAGAATTTAATTGTTTTTTCAGGTTCGAGACCGAGTTTTTCGAGCTCGTCATATCCGAGCTTAAAGTGCTCGTGCTCCAGGTAATCCGCAGGGTAGTGAGCGTCAATACCCACAAGAACCTTTGGCTTCAGCTCTGCTGCTATCTTCCAGAATTCGGGATGGGGATAGCCGGGTTTACCGTCGCTTATGCCGTGCTTGAGCCCGAGAAGATTATATTCAAGAGGAGTACCAGTCCGGATTGCTGCCTTGATAATATCCTCGGATACCTTTTTACAGTGTGAGTCGAAGTCCGGATAGCCGCGCATAAACAAATCAGGGTGAGCCACGTAAGCGAAAAGTCCTGTTTCCATAGCCTCTATGACGTCTTCGGCGTATCGGTAAATGTCTTCTGCTTCAGTGAGAGAACCATTGTAATTGCCACCTTTTTCGTCGTCTGAGAAGTGGTGACCGAGAATGATATAGTCAATGCAGTGCTCCTTGAGTGCGCTTTTGAGCCAAGGCATATACTTTTTGAAATATTCGCATTCCAGACCCAGCTTTATGCTGATTTTGTCTTTATATTTTTCACGAAGATGCTTTATGCTGTTGCAGTAATCCTCAAGCTCGCTTTCGTGCATTCTCATGTGGGAGACGAAATCCGAATCGAACTTCCATGCTGTGTGGTCGGCAAAGCCTATTTCGTCAAAGCCTGCTTCGATAGCCGCAAGGACGAAAGCTTCATCACTGCCCTTAGCGTGAAAGCATCTGCTTGTGTGAGTATGATAATTATATTTCATTGAGTTTCAGACCTTTCTGAGAGGTACTTAGCCGATGCCGCCCATAAGAGCACCTGCAACGAAAACGAGTATGCAGACACCGCAGAAAACATATTTGCAAAGGGGATAGAACCACTTGCCGATGGGCTTGCTTCTTGCTTTGTTGACCTCTTTTTCAACAAACTTCTTGTCAAGCACCCAGAAGAACATAATGCCTGCAAGACCTGCACCGAGAGGACAGATGTATATTGATACTATATCCATCCAGTTTGAAACTATACCCTGAATTACGAGGGATATGCCGAGGCCTACAGCACCGACAATAAGACATGCCGGTACTCTGCCGAGTCTGAGGCGCTCCTGAATTGTTGCGATAGGTGTTTCATAAAGGTTAATGAGTGAAGTGATACCTGCGAAGAAAACAGCCACGAAGAATACAATAGCTATGATGCTTCCGCCGGGCATACCCTTGAAGAGGTTGGGGAGGAATATGAACATAAGTCCCGGGCCACCCTGGTCAAGCTGAGCGCCTGTTGTAGCCATTGCAGGGATGATTACAAGACCTGCAAGCATAGCTGCCATTGTATCAAAGAAAGCGACGTTTCTTGCTGACCTGGAAATATCTTCATTATCTGAGAGATATGAGCCGTAAATGAGTGTACCGTTACCTGCGACGGAAAGAGAGAAGAATGCCTGGCCAAGAGCATATATCCAGGTTTTTATGTTGAGAAGCGCTGAGAAATCAACGGTGAAAATGTATTTATATCCGTCGATAGCTCCCGGCTGAAAAGCAATGTATATTCCAAGACCTAAGAAAAGGAAGAAAAATAAAGGCATCATAACCTTATTGGCTTTTTCAATACCTGAGCCGACACCGAAAATGAGAATTGCGATAGCACAGATCAATGCTGCAATCTGCCAGATGTTATTGCCGAAGGATGAAGCCATTGCACCGAAAGCGCCGTCGAAAGCCCCAACATTTTCCGGAGCGAGAGTAGCACCGGTGAAGGTGCCTACCATATATTTGAGAATCCAGCCCATAACTACAGTGTAACCGATAGCAAGAGCCAAAGAGCCCAGAGCAGGGATTACGCCGATAGCCTGTCCGAGCTTCTTATTATTTTTTGTTTCCATAGCATATCCGAAAGCATCAATGGGGCCTGAGCGGGTGGCTCTGCCGAAGCTCATTTCACCGATAACGCCTGTTGAGCCGATGAGTATAATAAAGATAAAGTAAGCAATGAGAAATGCGCCTCCGCCGAAAAGAGATACTCTTGTGGGAAAGAGCCAGATATTACCCATACCTACCGCTGAACCTATACATGCCATAATGAAACCCCAACGGTTGGAAAATGAATCACGTTTTTTATCCATATAATCCGCCTCCAAAGCAAATAAATATACTTTATAATAGCATAATCTCATTAATAAGGCAAACATTTTACGATAATTTATCCGAAGTATTTTAAGTGCTCTCGTTGAAACACAAATGGGGGCTTATAAGTTATATCAGACGAAATGGTTATAATAAATCTTGATGACTTTTTTTCTACATAGTGTTGCATTTTTTGGGAAAATAGTGTATAATGTGTCATATAAAACAAAGTGAGGAGGCATAACTATGGAAAATAAACCCGATGGCAGAAGAGTCAGAATGACTAAAATGCTGCTTAAAAATGCGCTTATAGACATTATGAAAACAAAATCAATTCACATGATAAGCATTAAGGAAATATGCGAAGAAGCTGATGTAAACAGAAGCACCTTCTATCGTCACTATAATACTCAGTATGACCTTTACGATGAGATAATAGAAGATATAGCCGCAGATATCGGTGCTATATATAAGAATGACTATACAACAGTGGATTTTCTCACTAAGGTTCTTGAATATATGGAAAGCAAGAGAGAGACAATTCTTGTTATTCTCAGCGATAACGGCAAGGTGAGCATGGGCGAAGCTTTTGTCCTGTTTACAGGAAGATTTTTTGACCACAACAACACAAGCGAGCTTGTAACCTATGTATCTGAATTTATCGCTGCAGGTCTTACGAGTACTATCTGGTCATGGCTTAATAAAGAAAACAGACGTCCTGCTTCCGATGTTGCAAGAATGCTTCATAATCTTATGATGCACGGTGTCGGCAGAGTTATCCGACTTTCAGGTATTATCAAAGAAATGAAAGAAAATGAAGAAGGCTGATAAGCCAAAAATATAACGCAGAGAGAGGATTTACCTTTCTCTGCGTTGTGCTGTTTATACGTATTCAAGAAGCTTTCTGCAGAAAAAGCCCAGTATCAGAGCAACTGCCGTATTTACAATGCTCATTGCAAGAAGAGCGAAGCCTATATAAAATGGCATTGACATACCGATTACGGCGGCGGTTAATATGCCGGGGAGTGAGAAGAGCATAATCAGAAGAAAATAGAAAAGAACTACAAGCTTTTTTTTGTCGGAGGCTCCGAAAAGCTTCTGTAAAAGCAGGTTTATACTTATGAGAAGCAGTCCGAAGCTTATTCTGCCTATAATCATTCCGAAAGTATCAAGCATACTCGTGTAGCAGATAAAGTAAATCGGAAGACAGCAAAGAACACTTTCGAGAATAATGGTAGGAATTTCACCTTTTATCATATAGAACAGCTTTTTATATGAGGATTCGGGCATGAGATATACATAAGGGTAGCTAAGCTCCTTTGCCCATCTGCCTGCAGCGATACTCATACTCATCATATAAACGCCCATAGCGAAAACTGCAATAGGTTCGTCTCTGAAAATAAAGCAGGTAACAACTGAAAAAGCAATAAGCACTAACGACATATTTGAAAGAATAAAGCTTCTGCTTCTGCGGTTTTCGATTTTGTGCTTCTCAGCAATAACTGAAGCACCCATACCCCTTGTAATGCCGGTTTTACCGGTTTTGACATTGCGGGGAGCGTTTTCTGCAGCCTTGCCTTCTTTTCTTGCGGCTATAGCAGAAAAGGCATTTTCAGTGCTCTTGAGAACGTCTTCATAATAGTCGCTGTTGATGAGGGAAACGGCAATTCTGTAAAGCACCCAGAAAACTACACAATACACCAGACCCCAAATTACGGGGAGTACACTGCCGCTGATTGCACCCGATACTGCGTAGGAAACCATACCGCTGACAGGGAAGAGCTTTGAGGCGGGAGACTGTGTTGCCTTTATGAGATTCGGCAGAGTAATACCGCCATTTTTATATGCGAGGTATAAGGCGTAGGCGACAAAGAGGGCTATTATTGCCATATAAACTGTCTTTACGGCTTTTCTTTTTTTATCATCAGAGGAGGTTAAAGAGTAAATCACCATAGCCGTAATCTGCGACAGGAATACAGTAACACCGTAGCCTAAAAGAATGTAGATAAGTGCAGAAAATCCTACACCGTAGGTAGTGCAGACGGTGCCTGACTGAAAGAGTATGAATACACCAAGCATAAGTGAACGACCGAGCTGCTGAATAAGACCGAAGGACAAGACCGTATTCTGCTTAAGGGGTGAAGTGAATATCAGGTTCACATCCTGCATAGTGAACATTGAAGCACCGTTGTAAAATCCGTTTTTGCTTATCATAACGAACATCAGACTGTAAACAGCCATAATGATAGCATAAAGCTCCTCGATATCTCTTGCGTAGTGTGTATGGGAACCGGTTTCAGATGTAAAAGCCGAAAAGACCATAAGACATATAAACAGTAGAGCTAAAATCAGCTGAGAGGGCTTGTGTATAAATTCTATGAAACTGTTTTTCAGCTTTTTAACGGTGAGATAAACAAGTGGTTTCAATTTTTATCACCGCTTTCGGTTATATTGAAAAACAGCTCCTCAAGGCTTTCGGCGGAGTCGTCTATAGTCTTCTTTGCTTCAAGCTTGCCGCCCACCATAATATAAGCCGTATCCCAGAAGGTTTCTACGCTGTCGAGCATGTGTGTGCTTATGAGGACACTTGCACCCTGATTTTTTAGCTCCACGAATATCTCCTTAAGCTGCTTTATGGCGTGAGGGTCAAGACCGACCATAGGTTCATCGAAAATCACAACCTTGGGTCTGTGGACAAGGGCACAGCAGATAGAAAGCTTCTGCTGCATACCCTTTGAAAGCTCCTTGCCGAGCTTATCTTTTTTATCGTAAAGCTCGAATCTTCTGAGAAGATCATCACCGTAGCCGTCATCGTTCATACTGTATGCACGAAGCATAAACTGAAGATGTTCACCGACAGTGAGCATATCATAGACAGCAGGCATTTCAGGAATGTATCCGAGAAGAGCTTTTGCCTCTTTTGATTTGTTGTTCATACTGTCAACAGTGATTTCACCGTCAAAGCGTAAAAGCCCCGTAATACACTTGATAATTGTGGATTTACCTGCACCGTTGGGGCCTATGAGTACGGCAATTTCACCCGAGGTAACATCAAAGCTGATGTTGTCATTGGCAAGGACCTTGCCGTATTTTTTTGTAACTGCATTTACTTTTAACATAGTTTACTCCTTTGTTTTCACAAAAAGCTATAGGATATTGTATCACATAAATTAAAAAATTTACAGTATTAAAGCAAAATTATTGAAAAATATGGGAAAGTGTGTTATTATAAACTAAATATTTAAAAGCAAAACTCATTAAAGACAAGGAGAAAACAAAATGAGAGTAATTATAAAAGATAACCCTATAGAAATTTCACATGAAGCTGCTGAACTTATTGTAAAGCAGGTCAATAACAATCACGGCAGTGTACTTGGCTTTGCAACAGGTGCATCTCCCGTTGAAACATATAAGAGAATTATCGAAAAATATGAGCAGGGTGAGGTAAGCCTCAAGTATATCACTACCTTTAACCTTGACGAATATGTAGGTCTTTCAAAGGACAACGTAAACAGCTATTACTACTTTATGCAGGATAATCTTTTCGGCAAGACAGACGTTGACGAAAGCAGAGTAAACTTCCTTTCAGGCGAGGCAGAGGATCTCGAGGAAGAATGCAAGAGATACTACAATCGTATCCGTGAGTGCGGCGGTATTGATATCCAGCTTTTAGGCATCGGTACCAACGGCCATATCGGCTTCAACGAGCCCGGTGATAAGTTTGCGGATACTCCCTTTGCAGTAAAGCTCACTCAGAGCACAATCGACTCAAACAAAAAATACTTTGAGGCTGTCGGCGACACAATGCCGGAATACGCTCTTACTATGGGCATCGGCGACATTATGCGCAGCAGAAAGATAATCCTTATTGCAACAGGCGAGAGCAAGGCTAAGGCTGTTAAAGAGCTTATTGAGGGTGAGGTTTCACCTGCCTGTCCTGCAACTATACTTCAGATGCACGCTGATGTTACCGTTTTCCTCGATAAGGCAGCAGCATCACTTTTAGGAGAGAAAAAATGAGTTTAGGCTCCGTAGAAAAGCTGAAGGTAAGCCCGAAAATTAAAAGTATTGCCGTAACTGAGGAAAGGCACATCGCTCTTAAATGGTCAAAGGTACCTCTTGCGGAAAAGTATGCTGTCAAAAGAGCGACTGAAGCAGGCGGTGAATTTGAGCATCTTACCTGGGTGAAAAAGTGCGAGTTTACCGACGAAACAGCCGAAGAAAATACTACATACTGGTATAAAATCACTGCCTGGAAAAAGCTTGAGGGCAAAAAGACCTCAACCAAGACAAGCGGAGTCAAGGCGGCGGTTATATCGGATATAAAAGCACCGGAGAATATAAAGGTGAAATCTGCCGGTAAAAAGGTTGCAACCGAGCTCAGATGGAAAAACGCTGAGGGTACTGACGGCTGTATCATAGGAAGAAGAAACGACTTCTTTTCTCAGATTATTCCTGTTGCAAAGGTCAGGGGCGAAAGCTATACCGATGAGGGCATAGTCAGCGGCCAGCCCTATTACTACTGTTTGCAGTGCTTTAAAGCAGGCGAAGAAAAAGACCTTCAGGGCAATTTCAGTGAAGAATATCACTGTATTCATTTAGACGGCGGCAGTGTACTCGGAATAAAGAGCGGTGTCGGCAAAAAGGTAAGAATATTCCTTCGTCTCGTTGCAGGTGCCGACGGATATATCATCGAAAGAAGTGAAACCAAAGACGGTGAATATGAAGAGGTCGGCAGGACAAAATCGGCCTTCGAGCATTATTTTGAAGATAAAGCACCGAAAGCATTCAGAACATATTACTATCGCTGCAGAGCATTCAAAACGCTCTCAGAGCAGGAATTCATAAGTGCACCGAGTACTGTGAAGAGCATAAAGGTTAAATTTTAAGGCGCATAGGAGAGAAAATTATAAATTGTTATTGACAATTTATTCATAATCGTTTAGAATGTTACTATAATAAATAGGAGGAAATAACTATGGATAACGAAAACAACGCTCATGTACCCCATCGTACTATGTTTGAGATTTGGACAGAATTCTTTATGGAAATCGTAGACTTCTTCAAATACATCTTCCACGATGTATGGTTAGGTAAGAACCCCTGATAGTCTGAGACCGCTTCGGCGGTCTTATTTTTTTGCTGAAATACGGGTAAAGAAGCCGGTTTTTTTACTAAATCCATTGAAAGAAAGCCAATTTTATTGTATAATTAAGATTATTTATTTTCATTGAAAGGAGCAACTATGAAAAACACATCCTTTGATTGGTTTAAGCTTGACAATGCGGCTAAGATTTTCCCGGGGCAGAATTCACGTGCCTGGTCAAATGTATTTCGTATAGGAGTGCAGTTGAAAAAAGAAATAGACCCTCAGGTGTTATCTCTTGCTCTTAAGGCGACACTTAAGAGAATGCCCACTTTCAATGTCAGAATAAAAAGGGGCCTTTTCTGGTATTATTTTGAGAAAAATCCCAATGAGCCTACCATTTTGCCCGACATTAAGAATCCCTGCTACCGTATCAATTTCAAAGAGAACAAGGGTTTTTTATTCCGCGTGTTTTACAGAGGCGACAGAATAAACATCGATGTGTACCATGCCTTATGTGACGGATACAGCGCTTCAGTATTTCTTTTCACTCTCACGGGCGAGTATCTTCGCCTTATGGGAGAAGAGGTGCAGTATAATCAGTTTGTTCTCGATGTAAAAGAAAGTCCTAAGGACAGCGAGGTTGAGGATTCCTATAACCGATATGCAGATTCGAAGGTGCCTTATGACAGAAAGGACAAATGGGTTTACCACGCTAAGGGCACTAAAATGCCTATGCATACGACAAACTTCACTGTAGGTATAATGTCATTTAAAGAGCTTCACGCCGTGGCAAAGTCCTACGGTGCTACGGTGACAGAATTCCTTGCAGCTCTTCTTATGGATGTCCACTACAGAAAGCAACTCAGAGAAAATAAAAAGCAGCGTGAAATCTGCGTACAGATACCCGTTAACCTGAGAAAAGCTTTTCCAAGTGAGACTCTTAGAAATTTTGTGCTTTGCCTTAGGGTTAAAATGGAGCCGAATTTAGGCGACTACACCTTCGAGGAAATAGTCCGCAGTGTGTCCTTGCAGTTAAGACTTGCAAATGACCCGAAGCTTATTAATTCTCTTATGACGCAGAATATGAAGCTTGAAAGAAATCCCGTAACAAAATATCTGCCTTTGGCTATTAAAGATTTGGGCGTAGCGGTCAGCTTTCTTATTACGGCAGAGCAGACAACATCTACCCTTATTTCAAACCTCGGAGCCATAAAGCTTCCCGAAAGTGTTGAAAAACACGTAGAGAAAGCGATGCTCTTTACGGGACCCGGTAAGGTTAACGGAGCAAGATGCGGCGTTGCAAGTGTAGGCGATAAATTAGCTTTCACTTTTTCAAACTGCTATAAGGAAAGCGATATAGAAAGAGAGTTCTTCACCCGACTTGTCAAGATGGGTGTTCACGTGAAAATAGAGAGTAACAGAGACTAAGGAGGAAGTATGTCATACTGTGTAAATTGCGGAGTCGAGCTCGATTCCAGCGCTAAAAAATGTGCTCTTTGCGGCACAAAGATAATAAACCCCTCGGAGCCTGAAAATAAAGAGGAGGCAGTTGCTCCCTTTTCTCAGGAGACTCATATACCAAAGACTGTCAAGGCAAGATTTATTGCGGCTTTGGTGTCACTTATAATGCTCGTGCCCAATATGGCCTGTTTTCTTGTCAATCTTCTCATTCTGCCGGGTAATTTCTGGTCGGCACATATTATGTCAACAAGCTTTCTTCTTTGGGTAATTTTTGTGGTACCGTTTTTTATGAAAAACCACAAAACATATTTTATGTGGGGCTTTGATACGGCGGCAGTAGGAATTTATGCCTTTCTGCTTATGAAGCTTATAGGTGCCTCTCAGTGGTATCTCACTTGCGTTTTACCTATTATTGCACTTATTTCGGCTATGGTACTGTTTTACATTATATGGGTACGACATAAGAAACGCTCAGGTATACTCAAGGCTCTTGCCGTCTGTGCAGAATTCGCTCTGGCGTTTTTATTTGGCGGAATACTTTTATCCCTTGCAGGAGTGAAGTACGCATTTGAAATAGGACTTATAGTTTTTGTATGTATCGTTGCGGTTGTAGGCTTCCTCGCTTACTGCTACAGAAGTGAAGGTATGCGTGCATGGCTTTCAAAGAAATTCTTTGCTTAATGAGGTCATATCTTGGATAAATATCAGATATTAAAAGAATACTTCGGCTATGACGGTTTCCGTCAGGGTCAGCTTACGGCTATTGACTCTATCCTTTCGGGTAGGGACACTGTTGCAATTATGCCTACGGGCGGCGGCAAAAGCGTATGCTTTCAGGTGCCTGCAATGATGCTCAGTGGCATTACTATTGTAATTTCACCGCTTATCTCCCTTATGAACGACCAGGTAAGAGCTCTCAGCCAGTGCGGGATACCTGCGGCTTATCTCAATACCTCTCTCGATGAAAAGGTTATATCAAGGGTGCTCGACGAAGCTGAAAAAGGCAAATACAAGATAATATATGTGGCTCCCGAAAGACTCTTTACCGAAGGCTTCAGAGCTCTCTGTGACAAAGTGGAAATATCATTTATCGCCATTGATGAAGCGCACTGCGTATCTCAGTGGGGTCAGGACTTCAGACCCGGCTATCTCGATATAAAGGAGTTTATTGCTTCCTTTAAGAAAAGACCCGTTGTTGCGGCTTTTACTGCAACAGCAACAAGGATAGTTAAGCAGGATATAACAGAGCTTCTTGGACTTATAAATCCCATAGAAATAGCAACGGGCTTTGACAGAGAGAACCTCTATTTCGAGGTAGTAAAGGTCAAGGACAAGCTGACGGCACTGAAAAGATATCTCGACCTTTATTCGGGCAGCAGCGGTATAGTTTACTGTAGTACAAGAAAGAATGTTGACGAGCTTTACCGTGAGCTGAAAAACGACGGCGTATCCGTTACAAGATACCATGCAGGTCTTTCCAAAAACGAGAGAAAGCTCAATCAGGACAGCTTTATCGAAGACGAGACTCCCGTTATAGTTGCCACCAACGCTTTCGGTATGGGTATAGACAAGTCCAATGTTTCTTTTGTCATTCACTACAATATGCCCGGTGACATAGAAAGCTACTATCAGGAAGCGGGCAGGGCAGGACGTGACGGAAGTGATGCCAACTGTGTTCTTTTGTTTTCGGCCTCCGACGTTATAGTGCAGAAGTGGTTTATCAACAACGCAGAAGAAAACGGGCATCTGAGCGAAAGGCAGCAGAAGGAACTGAAGAAGCTCCGCCTTGAAAAATTACAGCAGATGGTAGACTACTGCAAGGGTGAAGTTTGTCTTCGTAATCATATACTTCGCTATTTCGGAGAAAATCCCACAGAGAGATGCGGTAACTGTTCATTTTGTACGGGTAACACTTCGAGCGTCGATGTAACAATTCAGGCACAGAAGATATTTTCCTGTATAAGACGTGTCAGAGAAACTGAGCCGTCTCAGGTGATTATAGATATTCTCAAGGGTAAAGAGACGGAATATATACTCGAAAAAGGATACAATGAGCTTTCTGTTTACGGCATAATGAACGACAGTGCCGAGTCGCAGATTGAGCTTTATATAGAATATTTCATAGGCAGACTTCTTATTACCAAGGATTCAGAGGGTATTCTGAGGCTGGAAAACAGCGGTAAAGAGGTGCTCTTCAAAGGCAGACGCATAAGAAAGCTAACAGAAAGCAAGAAGAGCAAGGACGAAACGGCAATACCTCTTGACCTGAGACTTCTCAGTAAGCTTAAGATAATAAGAAAAGACCTTGCAAATAAAAGCGGCATGCCTGCATTCGTTATATTTACGGATAAAACCCTTGAGTCAATGGCAAGGTACAAGCCGAAAGACGAAAGAGAGCTTCTGCTTATTCCCGGTGTGGGACAGAAAAAGGCGGAGAAATACGGAAAATGTTTCCTCGACCATATCAATAAAGAGTAATTTTTATTGTAAAAAGACTTACAAAGTGGTATAATATATAATTATTTTCAAGGAAAGGATTGATTTTATGAGCCGTAAACAGTGGTACGTACTGCCCTCAGACAGAGAATTGGCAGAAGATATTACAGAGCAATATGATATTGAGCCTTTCCTTGCGCATCTTCTTGTGTCACGCGGTATCACCGATGACCTGGAGTTAGAGGACTTCTGTTTTGATTCGGCGGAGCTTATTGACCCCTATGAACTCAGGGATATGGACAAAGCCATCGAAAGAATCAGAGAAGCTCTCGAAAAGGGAGAGAAAATAGCAGTTTACGGCGACTATGATGCCGACGGTGTCACGGCTACGGCACTCCTTTATCTTTATTTCAAGTCTCTCGGCGTAAAGGTTACTACCTATATTCCCGACAGAAATTCCGAGGGCTACGGTCTTAATATGAAAGCTATAAAGAGCCTTTGCGAAGAGGGTATACAGCTTATTATTACTGTGGATAACGGTATTTCTGCCCATAAGGAAGCGGAGTATATCAAAGAGCTCGGTATGGATTTAGTTATAACCGACCATCATAAGGCAACGGAAGTTATTCCCGAGGCTGCCGCTGTTGTCAATCCTCACAGACTCGACTGCCCGAGTACTTATAAGGAATACTGCGGTGTAGGTGTGGCTTTTAAGCTTATATGCGCTTTAAGCGACAGAGACGGCGAAGAGCTTTTAAGAGAATATGCAGATATCGTTACGGTAGGTACTATCGGTGACGTAATGCCTCTTATAGGTGAAAACAGAAAGATAGTCAAAGCAGGCCTTGAGCTTATCAATCAGGGAGGCAATGCAGGTATCGCTGCTCTTAAAGAGGTCAGCGGTATGAAGGATAAGTACCTCAGCAGTACATCGGTTGCTTTTTCTGTTGTACCGAGAATCAATGCTATAGGCAGAATGTCTCACGCTCACAAGGCTCTGGGTGTACTTATAGGCGAGGATAAAGACGAGACAAGAAAAAAAGCAGGGGAGATTGACTACTACAATGCCGAGAGACAGGAAAAAGAACGCCAAATTCTTGCCGAGGTACAACAGCAGATAGATGAAAAACCTGAAATCTTAAATGAGAGAGTACTGATTTTCTGCGGTAAAAACTGGCACGGCGGTGTTATCGGTATTGTTGCGGCAAGACTTGTAGGCAAATACGGTAAGCCCTGCTTCGTCATAACCGACGACGGCGAAAATGCCAAGGGCTCTGCAAGAAGCATAGACGGCTTTTCACTCTACGATGCAGTTTCATCTGCCGCTCCGCTGTTAGAACACTACGGCGGACATATATTGGCTGCCGGCTTCGGTATGAAGAGCGAAAATACAGAAAAATTCAAAGAGGCAATGTATTCTTATGCAAAGAGTATTGAAATGCCCTTTGCTAAAAATATTATCGACTGTAAGCTAAGAGCCGCAGCAGTTGACGCTGATATATTACCTCTTATTGAGTCCCTTGAGCCTTTCGGTGCAGGCAATCCTCAGCCTGTATTCGGACTCTACGGTATGACTCTGACAAATATTCAGCCAATCGGCGGCGGAAAGCATCTGAGAATCACATTAAAAAAAGACGAGAGCACCCTCACTGCTGTTTATTTCGGAATGACACCGGAAAAGTTTCTTTACAGAGTGGGAGATGTTATTGACCTTGCAGTACGCCTTGAAAAAAATGAATATATGATGCAGGTCAAAGTAGGCATTTATGTAAAGGATATCAGAATGTCAGGTACCGACGACCTTCGATATCTTAAGAGTGTAAGACTTTATGAAAAGCTGACACGTAAAGAGATACTTACAAGAAAGCAGTGGGAATTCCTTCGTATCGAAAGACAGCAGATTGCCGAGGTTTACCGCTATATCAAAAAATGCGGAGGCTGGTACGGGGATACGGATCTTCTTTGTTACCGCTTAGGCGATGACGGTGCAGGTGCCTGCAAGATACTCACAGCTATTGATATTCTTTGTGAGCTCGGTATATTCAAAAAAGAAAAAGACGGAGTTTCGGTAGCTGATACGGAAAAGAAAGTGGCTCTTGAAAACTCGGCTCTTTTAAGCTATATAAACAGTATGCAATAAAAAAGGAAAGGGGAGAGAATTATGTGTGAGATCAATGAAGAATTTATGATGCTCAAAGAAAAGCTCGGCGAAAACTTTTCTAAAGAGGATATAGCAAAAATCGAAAAGGCTTTTTCTATTGCCGATGAGGCACATAAGGAGCAGAAGCGCCGTAGCGGTGAGCCTTATATTATTCACCCGGTTGCCGTTGCGACTATTCTTGCTGATATGGGTATGGATACGGACTCAATCTGTGCCGCACTTTTACACGACGTTGTGGAAGATACACCTACTACGGCAAAAGAAATCAGAGATATGTTCGGCGAAGATGTTGAGCATCTCGTTGACGGTGTTACAAAGCTCGGTCAGATTCCTCTTTCTGCCAGTAAGGAAGAAGAGCAGAGCGAAAATATAAGAAAAATGTTCCTTGCAATGTCAAGGGACATAAGAGTTATTATCATAAAGCTTGCCGACAGAGTCCACAATATGCGTACTCTTAAATTTATGCCTGAAGAAAAGCAGAGATACAAGGCAAGAGAGACTCTCGAAATTTACGCCCCCATTGCTCACAGACTCGGTATCCGTGCCTTTAAGGAGGAGCTCGAGGATTTAGCAATCAGCTTCCTTGACCCTGTTGCATACGGAGAAATCGGAAAGACCCTTGAAAAGCAGGTAGAGTCAAGACAGACCTTCCTCGACAGCATAAAGGACGAAATTTACGAGAGAGTAAAGCAGGAAGTGCCCAATGTTCATATTGCGGGCAGAATCAAAAGTGTACACGGTATTTACCGTAAGACATATATGCAGGACAGAACAATCGATGAAATCTACGATATCTATGCCGTAAGACTTATAGTAGACTCGGTTTATGAGTGCTATTGCTGTCTGGGTATCATTCACGATATGTTCAATCCTATTCCCGGCAGATTCAAGGACTACATTTCTACTCCCAAGCCCAATATGTATCAGTCACTTCACACTACAGTTATCGGAAAAGCGGGTATTCCCTTTGAAGTGCAGATTAGAACCTGGGAAATGCACCATACGGCAGAGTACGGTATCGCAGCTCACTGGAAGTATAAATTAGGTGTAAGCGGTAAGGTGAAGTTTGAAGAGAGACTTTCCTGGATAAGACAGCTTCTTGAAACTCAGCAGGACTCAGACGATGTTGAGGATATTGTAAAGACAATCAAGTCTGACTTTGTACCTGAGGAAGTTTTTGCGTTCACTCCCAAGGGTGATGTTATTTCACTTCCTATGGGCTCTTGCATTATCGACTTTGCCTATGCTATTCACTCAGCTGTCGGCAATAAGATGATAGGTGCAAAGGTTGACGGCAGAATCACAACTCTTGACCACAAGGTAAACAACGGTGAAATTATCGAAATCCTCACAAAGCAGGGTAAAGGCCCCAGCCGAGACTGGATAAAGATAGCCAAGACCGCTTCGGCAAGAAGCAAAATCAAGAGCTGGTTCAAAAAAGAAAGAAGAGAAGAAAATATCGCTGAGGGTAAGGCTGAAATCGAAAGAGAGTTCAAGCGTAACAGTATTGTCCTGCCCGAAAAGCAGATGATGGAGTTCCTTTCTAAAATTGCAGAGAGACAGCACTGCAACAGCGTTGACGAGTTCTTTGCTGCTATCGGCTACGGCGGTATAAGCCTCACGAAGATAATTCCGCGCATTAAAGACGAATACACAAAGATAGTCAAGGAAAATCAGCCGGATATTCCCGAGACGGAGCCTCAAAAACAGCCTGTCAAGCGTGTTAAGAGTGCCGAGGGCATTATCGTTGAGGGTATTGACAACTGTCTTATTAAGTTTTCACGCTGCTGTGACCCATTGCCGGGTGACGAGATTATCGGCTTTATTACAAGAGGTCACGGTGTATCTATACACACAAGAAATTGCAGTAATGTGCCTAAGAATATAGCACTTGCCCCCGAGCCCGAAAGATGGATAAAGGCATATTGGGACAACAAGGTGCAGAATTCTTACAGAGTTACTCTTGCAGTTACCTGTATGAACAGAGTTGGTATGCTTGCAGACACTTCGGCAGTTATTGCTAATATGCACGTTATGATTCATTCAATCTTTACTAAAGAGGGTTCAGACGGCAGAAGCACTGTTTATATGACTATTACGGTTAACGGTGCCGAGCATTTGAAGAGTGTTTGTGAAAAGCTCAAGAAGGTAAAGGGTGTACTTTCGACAGAGAGATCAGGCTTGTAAGGTTAGGAGTTAGGAGTTGAATAACAAATAACTCCGTCTTTTTGGTTACTTTTTGGGCGGTAGCAAAAATTCACGCCTGCCCGGCGAGGGCGATATAATTATGAATGATGAATGGGAAGCGACTGACCTTGGCTCAAAAGGAATATTTAACCCGCCGTTGCAAGGTGAAAAACTACCAACATCAAAGCTGGTAGTCGGTTGGTAGTCGATTTTAATCAATAAATAACTCGAAGTAACAGTTGATTCATAATTTAATGAATTGACCTGCGGTCATGAATTGGCTGACGCCATGAATTGCCTTCGGCATGAATTGACCCTGTGGGTCATTAAAAGAAAGGATTAAATATGAAAGCAGTAATACAAAGAGTAACAAGAGCTTCTGTCACCGTTGACGGCAATGTTATAGGTGAAATAGGCAAAGGCTTTCTTGTGCTTTTAGGTGTAGTAGACGGTGACGGCGAAGAGGAGATGAAGCTTCTTGCCAAGAAAACCGCAGGTATAAGAATATTCACCGACGAAAACGATAAGATGAATCTTTCTCTTGATCAGGTTGAGGGTGAGGTCCTTGTTGTGTCGCAGTTTACCCTTTGTGCTGATACTTCCCACGGCAGAAGACCCAGCTTTATAGCCTCTGCCAAGCCCGATGTTGCTGAGGATTTGTATATTAAATACTGTCAGGAGCTGAAAAACTTAGGTGTAAAGAAGGTTGCAACAGGCGAATTCGGTGCCGATATGAAGGTTGAGCTTTTAAACGACGGTCCTGTTACGATTATTATGGATACAAATGAATGGAAGAAGTGATACTATGCTGAAAATCACAAATATATCATTTCCCGGCTTTTGTGCCAACTGCTATCTTACTGTAGACGAAAGGACAAATGAAGGTTTTCTCGTTGACCCCGGTGCATACGGTGAAAGACAGGCGGCATATATTAAGTCATTGGGAATAGAAAAACTCAAGTACATCCTTCTCACCCACGGTCACTATGATCATATTCTGGGTGTGGAGAAGTTCCGTGAAGTCTTCGGCGGTCAGGTGGTTGTTCACTCTCTCGATGAGGAGAAGCTTTCAAGTAAAATGAAAAGCCTTCACTTTATCGGCGGAATAGGCAGTAAGTTTATCCCTGCTAAAGCCGACATATTGGTCAAAGACGGCGACAGAATACCTTTCGGTGGCGGTGAAATTGAGATTTTACACACTCCCGGTCATACAAAGGGCGGTGTCTGCTATAAAATCGGCGATGTGCTTTTCACGGGTGATACGCTTTTCAAGGGCACCATCGGTAGAACGGACTTTCCCGACAGTGACGAAAACGAAATGCTCTCGTCGCTTAAGAAGCTCTATGCCCTTGAGGGTGACTATAAGGTCTATCCCGGTCACGAGGACACAACAACTCTCGGCTTCGAGAAAAAATACAACCCTTATATGAAACTCTGCCGATAATTTCAGGGCAGGAAAAATGAGAGGAATATAAATACGAAATGTATCTTATAAATAGAAATAACTCATATCATTATGAGATGGAAAACCTTATAAGAGTCTTTCTGCCCGACATCAAAATTTTAAGGGCTGAGGACACTGCCGAGGGTGAGGACTGCTGTCTTTTGTCTTTAGACGGAGAAAAGATTGAAATAACACTTTCCTTAAGCGGTGAAAAATATGAGCGTCAGGGTGTATTCTGCCGTGAAAATAAGGTTTTCTCTGAAAGCGATGACAGCTTTTTTGAAAGAAAGATGGCTGTTTTGCTCTATGATTTACTTTGCGAAATCACGTCATATACTCCGCCCTGGGGCATTCTTACGGGTGTACGTCCTGCAAAGCTTATGACAAAGCTCAGAAGTACTCAGGGTGAAGAAAAGGCAGTGGAATATTTTCTTAAGGAGCTTAAGGTAAGCGAAGACAAGACTAAGCTTGCTCTTATGGTGTCGAAAAATGAGACTCCCATAATTGAAGCTTCAAAGCCCGACTCATATTCTCTTTATGTATCGGTGCCCTTCTGCCCCACAAGATGCTCATACTGCTCCTTTATATCTCACTCCAATGAGAGTGCAAAGAAGCTTATTCCCGAGTATGTGGAAAAGCTCTGCGATGAGATAACAGAAACTGCAAAGATAGCAAAGGACTTAAACCTGAGACTTGAAAGTGTCTATATCGGCGGCGGTACTCCTACGGTATTAACAGCGTCTCAGCTTAAAAAGGTGACAGATGCTCTTTCGGAAAGCTTTGATTTAAGCGGTATTTCAGAATATACCATAGAAGCGGGCAGACCCGACAGCATAGACAGTGACAAGCTCGATGTTATAAGAAGCTGCGGCTGCACGAGAATCAGCATAAACCCCCAGACCTTCTCTGATATTGTCCTTAAGGAAATTGGCAGAAATCATACCAGTGCCGAGACTCTTGAGGCTTTCTTATCAGCGAGGGAAAAAGGCTTTGACAATATCAATATGGACCTTATTGCAGGTTTGCCTACCGATACTCTCGAAAGCTTTGAGGAAACCCTTGATACTGCAATAGGACTTGACCCCGAAAACATCACAGTCCACACTCTTGCACTCAAACGCTCGAGTACTATTGTAACAGAGAGAAAGGCAACCAATTCACCGACCCTTACAAGTGAAATGTTAAAGCTTGTGCAGACTAAGCTCACTTCGGCAGGGTACGAGCCTTATTATATGTACCGTCAGAGTAAGAGCCTGGGCAACCTTGAAAATGTAGGCTGGGCAAAGAAAGACTTTGAGGGACTTTACAATATCTATATGATGGAAGAGTGTCATACAATTTTATCGGTAGGTGCAGGTGCGGTAATAAAACTTAAAGCTCCTCACTCAGGCGAAATTGAAAGAATTTATAATTACAAATATCCCTATGAATATATAGGCAATTTTCAGGAAATATTAAATCGCAAACAGTATATTCCCGAGTTTTACTCAAAATTCAGCATATAAGTGCTACGAAAGGGTGAAATTATGCCTGATATCAGTGTAAATAAAATTAACAGCCGGGTTGTTTCTGACAAAGAGGGCTTTATAGCTCAGTGCGAAAAAGCCTATAGAAATCAGCTCGATAATATAAGCGAAAGGATATGTTCAAGCAGCGGCAGAGTGCTTGTTATGCTTGCAGGTCCAAGCTCGTCGGGTAAAACCACTACGGCTAATATTTTAAAGAGAGACTGCGAAAAAGCCGAAAGACACGCTGTTGTTATATCTCTTGATGACTTTTACAGAGATCAGACGGAAAGCTTTTATTTCGAAGACGGTACTATTGACTATGAGACGGTAAAATCTCTTGATACAGACTATATTGTGGAGTGTATGGAAAATCTTCTTCACAAGGGTAAGGCTATGCTTCCGCACTTTTCTTTTCAGACTAAGTGCAGAGAGGGCTACACCGAAGTAAGTGTTCACGAAGATGAAATTATCATAGTTGAGGGACTTCACGCTCTTAACCCTGTAATTACAGACTGTCTTGAAAAAGAGAATATGATAAAGCTCTATGTCAGCGTATCCTCGAGAGTTTATAAAGGGGGAAGTGTGTTTCTGACAAAAAGAGATATGCGCTTTACAAGAAGACTCATAAGAGACTACCATTTCAGAAACAGCAGTGTAGAGAATACATTCTATCTCTGGAAAGGCGTAAGAATGGGCGAGGACAGATACCTTTTTCCATTCAGCAACCGTGCAGATATCAAAATCGACTCAATTCACCCTTATGAAGTCTGTATTTTTAAAGATATTGCAGTAAAACTACTTGACCATATAGGCTGTGATAGTATATACTATCCTTCGGCTCGTGAGCTTAAGGATAAGCTTTCGCAGTTCACATCACTTTCGGAGAAAGATGTGCCCGAGAATTCACTGCTTAAAGAATTTATAGGATAAAATAAGGAGACGACAGATATGGCTGAAAGAAAAAAACAAACCCTTCTTACAGGTGCAGGCGTGCTTGCTATTGCAACAGTGATAGTAAAGCTTATCGGCGCCGTATATAAAATTCCTCTGATGAATCTGCTCAGCCCCGAGGGATACGGCTATTTCACAGGTGCTTATGCAATTTATAACCCCCTCTATGCCATTTCTATGGCAGGACTTCCCATTGCCGTTTCAAAGCTGGTTTCCCAGAATATGGAGCTTGGCAGAATCAAAGACGCTCAGAGAATATTCCACGTTTCACAGAAGGTATTCTTCTTCGTGGGTGCTGTAGGTACAATTCTTCTTATGGCTCTTGCCGTACCCTATTCATATATGGTTGGTGAGCCGAGAAACTACATAAGTGTACTCGTTGTTGCACCCTGCATACTTTTCTGCTGTATGATGTCATCCTTCCGCGGATATTACGAGGGCCTTAAGAATATGACACCTACGGGTGTTTCTCAGGTTATTGAAGCTGCGGTCAAGCTTGGCTTCGGTCTTGCTGTAACATACGTTGCAATGAAAGCATGGCTAGGGAGCTATAATGCTGATGTTCTCGATGACGGTATCGCTACTGTTTTCGGTGTGGAAGTTACAAGCGAGGCTGAGGCACTTGCTGCTATGTACCCCTACGCTGCGGCTGTTGCAATTTCAGGTGTAACCTTCGGCTCGGTACTCGGTCTTGTATATCTCTTTGTTATGTATAAGGTCAAAGGCTTCGGTTTTACAAGAGAAGAGCTCGTAAATTCACCCTTGCCCGAAAGCGACAAGTCAATAATGAAGCAGATTATCCGTACTGCGGCACCTATTGCTCTTTCATCGGTTGTGCTTAACCTTTCAAATCTCATTGACGATACAACAATCAGAACAAGACTCAAGTTTGCTCTTGACACAGGCTATGACGTTATAAAAGAAATGTACAGTGAAGCTCTCGCTCTCTCAGGTACTCTTGACGAGGGCATTGCAAACTACCTCTATGGTACTCACGGCTCTGTGCTCAATATCAAAAACCTTGTGCCTACAATCACCCTTACTCTCGGTATCAGTGCTATTCCTGCTCTTACCGCTGCATGGGCAAACAAGAATAAGCACGACATCAAGGTTACCGTTGAGTCTACTCTTCGTGTTACAATGATTATAGCTATGCCGGCAGGCTTCGGCATCGCTGCTCTTGCAAGACCTATCCTCGACCTGCTCTATCATTCAGAGTCAGCAATGTTTTCAATTGCTGAGCCTCTCCTTATCGTTTACGGCATCGGACTGTTCCTTTTTGCAGCAACCTCGCCTATGACTAATATGCTTCAGGCAGTGGGCAGAATGGATATTCCCATCAAGTCGATTTTTGTGGGCTCCTGCGCTAAGATTATCTTAAACTTCATTCTTATCGGTAACCCTGCAATCAACATAAAGGGTGCTCCCATAAGCACAACAGTATGCTATATTATAATCTTCGCTATCAACCTTACAGCACTTCTCAAGGTGACTAAGGTTAAGATAAATTTCGTGTCAGTTTACCTGAAACCCTTTATCTGCGGTCTCCTTTGCGGTATAGTTGCCTTTGCTTCCAACTGGCTTATCGTAGAAAAGCTCGGTATCGAAAGCCGTCTTGTTTGTATTGTTTCAGTAGGTTTAGGCGGTATTACTTATGCAATTTCTATGCTTTTATTTAAAGGAATTGTAAAAGATGACGTTTTAATGCTTCCAAAAGGAGAAAAAATTGCAAAAGTCCTTGCAAAATTTGGATTCTTAGGGTAAAATATATGCATTGAGGTAAATTTATGAAAAACTTCGAATTTAAGGAAAAATACAGCATTGACGACCTTCTCAGAATAATGGAAATTCTCCGCGGCGACGGCGGTTGCCCATGGGATGCAGAGCAGAACCATGAGAGCATAAAGAAAAGCTTTATCGAAGAAACCTACGAGGTTATCGAGGCTATAAACCAAAAAGATAAAGACCTCTTACAGGAAGAACTGGGCGATGTGCTCTTGCAGGTTGTATTTCACGCAGAGATGGAAAAGGAAATCGGTTCTTTCGATTTTTCCGATGTTGCCGACGGTATATGCAAAAAGCTCATTGAGAGACATCCTCATGTTTTCGGCGAGGTCAAGGTAAACGGTACCGATGAAGTGCTCAGTAACTGGGACGACATCAAGCGTAAGTCAAAGGGACAGAAAACTCAGGGCTCGTCAATGATGAAGGTACCGAGAGAGCTCCCTGCACTTATGAGAGCGCAAAAGATACAGTCAAAGGCAAAAAAGGCAGGCTTCGACTGGGACGATATGTCAGGTGCATTTGATGCACTCGAAAGCGAAATCAAAGAGCTCAAGGAAGCTGTTAAAACAAGAAACAGCGATGCCATAGAAGACGAATTCGGCGATGTACTTTTTTCCTGTGTCAACATTGCAAGATTTATTGATGTTGACTCGGAAGAGGCTCTCACAAGAGCAAACGACAAGTTTATGTCACGTTTCCTCGTAGTTGAAAAGCTTGCGGAAGAAAGGGACATAGATATGAAAAACACGCCTATTGAAGAGCTGGACAAGCTCTGGGACGAGGCAAAGAAAATTTTAGTATCCAATCGGGAGTAATCTCGTGGAAATATAAAAATAAATTTATTTGGAGGAAAAACAAATGAATAAAACTGAATTAATCAATGCAGTTGCAGCTAAGGCTGAAATCTCAAAGAAAGACGCAGAGAAGGCTCTTGCAGCAGTTCTCGGTTCAATCGAAGACGCTCTCAAGGCAGGAGATAAGGTACAGCTCATCGGCTTTGGTACATTCGAAGTTAAGGAAAGAGCTGCAAGAACAGGTCACAACCCCAAGACCGGTGCTTCAATCGAAATCGCTGCAGCTAAGGTTCCCTCATTCAAGGCAGGCGCTGCACTTAAGACAGCTGTAAAATAAAAAGAGGCCGCCTTGGGCGGCTCTTTTTAGTTAGGAGTGAGGAGTTAGAAGTTAAGGGTCGCTTCGCTCCAATTATATCCGATTGATGTCGGTGCAGTATTTAAACTGTATTCCGCAAAATCCATAAGATAAAACTATTTCTTTTATAATCGATGAAGTTGCTATTTTTTGAGCGTTGTTTCTGCGGATGAAAACTTGAAATAAGTTGATTATTAACCCACAACCACAACTCCTTACTCCTAACTCCTAACTTTTTACCGGAGGTAAAACTATGAGACTCGACAAATACTTAAAGGTATCACGCCTTATAAAAAGACGCACAGTTGCCAACGAGGTTTGCGACGCTAAGCACGTCACCGTCAACGGCAAAATTGCCAGAGCCTCCTACGATGTTAAGGTAGGAGATATAATCGAAATCCAGATGGGAGAAAACCTCCTTAAGGCAGAGGTTCTTATTGTAACGGAGCACGCTACAAAGAACGATGCAGGACTTATGTATAAGATTATATAAGCTCTTATGCCTCTGTGTCACAATCACTCTTTTCAGATATAATGAATATAGGGTGAAGCATACGGAGGTGATATAATTGAATAAGGATATACTTATTGGCATATTTATTCCCTTTTTCGGCACAGCTATAGGCTCAGGGCTTGTACTGTTTATGAAAAGGGAGTTTAATTTTTTTCTGGAGGATTTTCTCTCTGCTTTAGCCGGAGGTATAATGACGGCGGCTTCTGTGTGGAGCCTTATTATTCCTGCTACCGAGGACAGTGCTCATTTAGGCAGATTCGCTTTTTTGCCGAGCTGTATAGGTATCACAGCGGGCGTACTGTTTATGATTTACCTTAGCGGAATGACAGAAAAGATTTTTCTTAAAAGTGGCGGTGAAACTTCTCAGAGAAACATAAACACACTTCTTGCTGTGACTATTCATAATATCCCCGAGGGTATGGCCGTTGGCAGTGTTTATGCGGCGGCAGTCGAGCATCAGAGTAAAAGCCTTTTCGCTACGGCATTGGCTGTATCTATTGGTATAGCGGTGCAGAATATACCCGAGGGTGCGGTTATTTCTATGCCTCTTTATGCCGGCGGAATGAAAAAGTCCAAAGCACTGGTTTTCGGCGCTTTTTCGGGCATTGTAGAGCCTATAGGTGCAGTTCTCGCTCTCGTTACGGCAAAGGCTCTTGGGGTGCTTCTGCCGTATTTTTTAACCTTTGCTGCCGGTGCAATGCTTTTTGTGGTGACTCAGCAGCTCATTCCCGATATAAAATATAAAGGCAAGGTGCCTCTTACGGGCATTGCTTTTACCTTAGGTTTTATGATTATGATGAGTCTTGATGTGGCTCTTTCCTGAGTTGGCAGTACGCAGTGGCGGGGGAGGCGGCTCCATAGACGAAGCCTTCGGCTTCGTCTCAACGGAAAGCCCCGGGCTTTCCGTTGTAAATCGCCTTTCGGCGATTTAATGGAGCCGCCGAAGCCCTGCCTGTTCATCAGACTTTCTTAAGATTTACTTAAGATAAACTTACAAAGTAGTTAAACCGATTGTTTTCGCCTTTTCGTTTGTTTATTATGTAAATAACAAAAGAAAGGATGGTTTTTATGATAAGAAGACTTGGAAAATATCTGGCGATGATGACGCTCTTTGCTGTAATTGCAGTAGGAGTGCTCATCAAAGGAGATTACTTAAGCTTTGATAAAACCAAGGAGGCCTCACTGGATTACGGTTGGGAGCTGATAATGGTAAATTCCGAATACACTATCCCTGAGACTTATGAGCCAAAGCTGCTTACTCTTTCAAACGGCGAACGGGTGGACGAGAGAATTTATCCCGATTTGCAGAAAATGTTTGATGATATGAGAGAAGAAGGCCACAGACCCGTTGTTGTATCGGGATACCGTAGCGGTGCAGAACAGGAGAGTATCTTAGAGGATAAACGTCAGGTATACGAAAACGAAGGATATCCTGAGCTTGTGGCAAGAGAAATGGCACTTCAGTGGGTGGCTTTGCCCGGTACAAGTGAACATCAGCTTGGTATAGCAGTTGATATAAATCCTGATTATAGCGTCACTAAAGGTTGGGGATTTTACGAGTGGCTTCGGGAAAATGCTCATAAATACGGTTTTATAAAAAGATATCCCGAGGATAAGGTAGATATTACGGGAATATCCAATGAACCCTGGCATTACAGATATGTAGGCAAAGAAGCGGCAAAAATTATCTATGAGGAAAAACTGTGTCTTGAAGAATATCTTGAATTTTATTTTATGAAATAAAAATGAGACGAAATGTTGTAAAACGGTTATAGATTTATTAAATAAATTTACAATCTATTGAAAATTAATCCGTTGAATGATATCATATTTAAAATGTATATTTTCATTAATACAATATGAGGTAGGACTAAATATGAAAAAGATAGTTTGTTTAATTCTTAGTTTGACTATGGTTCTTTTTTTGACAGTGCCGGCGTTTGCAGTGGCAGACGAAGAATATCCCGTAATTTATCTCAGAGGCTTTGGTATGCCGCTTTACAGTGAGCGACGAAACTGAGATTTATCCGCTTGTGTTTGATATCAAGGGAATTCTTTCCGAAAAGCTCGGAGGTATTCTCAAAGAGCTTCCCGGTGGTTTCATTACAGGCAACTGGGACGTTTACAGTGACAGAATCTATGATGCAGTAGCGCCGATTTTCGAAGAAATTATGCTCGACAAAAACGGTGAAGCATCCAACGGCAGCGGTGATGCCGAAGATATGACCACAAGACCTATAACCAATAAAACAAGCGGTTTTGAAATAGGAGACTATTATTTCTATTACGACTGGCGTTTATCACCTATGCTTATTGCAGATGAGCTTTTAGCTTTCATTGAAAGAGTAAAGACAACTACAGGTAAAGATAAGGTGAGCCTTGTGGGTCGTTGTCTCGGAGCTAACATTATCGCTTCATATCTGACTAAATATACTGATCACGCTGAAAATAATATTGATGCAGTTATGCTTTTTAACGGCGGTATTCTCGGGATGGACTTCTTCGGTGAGCTGTATTCAGGTAGGGTAGTGTTTGATGCTAACGAGGTTGATAAGTTTGCTGATTATGCCCTTAACCATTGGGAGCTCTTTGCTGACCCGACCTCAAGAGATCTCGTTACTACTTTAGTAAGCTTCCTCAACGAAATTAAAATGCTCGGTATAAGCCTCGATTTATTTGAGCAGGCTGTTTATAACATCAAGGACAATATTCTTCCAAGAACTCTTCGTGTTTCCTTCGGCACATTCCCGTCATTCTGGTCAATAGTACCCGCAGAGTATTATGAAGATGCCAAGAAATATGTTTTCGGCGTACTGGAAGATGAATACAAGGGCTTAATAGAAAAGACTGATGACTATTATAATAACACACAGCTCAAAATAACAGATACTCTCAAATATCTTGAATCAAAGGGTGTAGGCATCGGTATTGTCAGCAAGTATAACATTCCTAACCTTCCTCTTTATGAGTCAGCTGCTCAGCAGGGCGACCTTTTCGCTGATACATATCACGGCTCTTTCGGTGCTACCTGTGCAGATTATGGCAAGGTACTCTCTAAGGAGTATATCAATAGCCTTGAGGATAAAAAATATCTCTCCGCTGATAATGTTATAGACGCTTCAACCTGTCTCTTCCCTGACAGAACATGGTTCATAAAGGACCTTAACCACAACTACTTCCCGGACAGTGTTGATCCTATGATTATGAAGTTTATCCGCAGTCACGGCGAAATGACAGTATTTGACGATGCACAGTGGCCTCAGTATGTAACCTGTAATCCCGAAACTTATGAGATTACTCCGGGCGTTACAGCTAACGAGCCGGAGCCTGAATACGGCACCACCGAGAGACTGTTGCTTTCGATTATCCGTTTCTTTACTTCTCTTATGAATTTCTTTACGAAGCTCCTTAATAAGCAATAAAATTTAAGAGGCTGTTGCTTTTTTGCAACGGCCTCTCAGTTTATATACGGAAGTTTATCAAAAACTCTTTTATGCTGTTTTCGGACTCTGCCGAAACTGTGCCCTGGACGATTTCGGGTTTTCCTCCTCCACGGCCTGAAAATGAGGCGTTTAAGGCTTTTGCCAGCGGTTGAAGATTAACTTGCTTACTTGTGATACAGTAGCGATATGAGCCATTTTCGCCGCAAAAACAAGCAGTGAACTTTTTGGCTTTGTCCATAAGAGAAACCGCAAAATCCTGAAGGAGCTTGCCCTGAAGCTTTGCGTCGAATATGATGATTCTTTCCTCGGGAGTAATGCTGTCTGCCTTAAGAGACAGGAGCTCTCTTGTAAGTCCTACTATGTCATATTTGAGTTTTTCATTTTCGTTTTTTAATCTTTCAACAGCCGCCGCTGTTTCATCTTGCTTTGATGAAGTGAGATTTGAAACAAGGCGGTTTTGCTTCAGCTTGTGTCTTAAATCAAGAAGAGCCCTTTCGCCGCAGAGTATGCTGACTCTTGTGCCACCCTTGTATCTTTCAAAATTAACTACTCTGACTATGCCGATTTCGCCTGTGAATTTTACGTGAGGAGCACAGCAGGCGCAGATATCAACACCGGGAATTTCAACAAGTCGCACCTGACCCTCAATTTCGATTTTACTGCGGTATTTTATCTTTGAAAGCTCCTCATCACAGGGGAATAAAACCTTGATTTCGAGGTTAGACCATACAACATCATTGACAAGGTTTTCTACTTTACAGACATCCTCTTCATTAAGCTCGCCGTCAAAGTCAAGGGTAACAACCTCAGTGCCAAGATGAAAACCGACATTGTTATAACCGTAAACCGAATTAACAATTCCTGAGAAAATATGCTCGCCTGAGTGCTGCTGCATATCGGAAAGACGCTTTTTCATATCGATTTTTCCCTCTAAAAGAGTGCCAATCCAGAATTTTTCAGCATTTTCCTCAGAATTTTTAACAAAATGCCATATTCTGCCCTCAATAATTTGTATGTTTTCCACATCTATGCCGTTCAGCGTACCTTTGTCGCAGGTCTGTCCGCCACCCTCGGGAAAGAAGGCTGTACGGTCAGTTTCGATATAAATGTAGTTGCTGTCGCTGTAAAGCGATATAACTTTACAGCTAAATTCCGACAAGTAGCTGTCAGTGTCATATAATTTAACTGTCATATTGCGGTGCTCCTTAAAATCAGCTGAGCTTATGAATGAAAAGTCCGCTTAAAAGCTTAGGCTCAAACCAGGTTGATTTAGGCGGCATAACCTCACCTGCATCGGCTATTGCCATAAGGTCCTCAAGTGATGTGGGGTACATTGAAAAAGCAATAACCATATCGGTTTTGCATCTTCTTTCAAGCTCGCCGAGACCTCTGATACCGCCGACAAAGTCGATGCGCTTGTCTGTTCTCGGGTCTTCGATTCCGAAAATGGGTGTGATGCAGTTGTTCTGTAAAATAGAAACGTCAAGTCTTCCGACAGGGTCATTTTCGTCAAAGCTACCGTCTTTGGCAGTAAGCTTATACCATTTTTCTTCAAGGTACATACCGAAGGTGTGCTTTGCTTCGGGCTTGTATGCGCTGTCGCCGTCGAAGGCTTCAACTGTGAACTTCTCACTGAGCTTAGCGATGAACTCCTCTTTTGTGTTACCGGCGATGTCTTTCATAACTCTGTTGTAGTCCATAATCTCCAGCTCGTTTTCAGGAAAAGCGACAGCAAGGAAGAAGTTGAATTCCTCGTTACCGGTATAGTCGGGATTAGCCTTTCTTCTCATTTCGCCGACTCTTACAGCGCTTGCACAGCGGTGGTGACCGTCTGCAATATAAAGATAGTCGATATCTGCGAAAGCGCTCTGAAGCTTTGCATTGACTTCGTCGCAGTCAATTACCCAGACTGTATTTGCAATGCCGTCGTCGGTGACAAAATCATAGCAGGGTGCGTGACTATCTTTCCATGCACCGATAATTTCGCTTACAGCATCATTTTTGCGATAGGTAAGGAAGATGGGGCCGGTATTTGCGTCGCAGTAATCCACGTGACGGATTCTGTCAGCTTCCTTGTCAGCTCTTGTAAATTCGTGCTTTTTGATAATGTTATTCATATAGTCGTCTATAGAAGCACAGCCCACAAGACCCGTCTGACTTCTGCCGTTCATTATCTGACGGTAGATATAAAAGCAAGGCTTTTCGTCTTGCTTGCATATACCGTCAAGCTGTAACTTATCGAGATTTTCACGTGCTTTGAGATAAACTTTTTCGCTATATATATCAATGCTATCGTCTAAGTCAACTTCGGCTTTGTCAACGTGTAGGAAAGAGTAAGGTTTGCCTTTAACCATTTCTCTTGCTTCCTGAGAATTCATAACATCATAGGGCAGAGCTGCTACCTTATCTGCATATTCATTTGTAGGGCGTACAGCCATAAAAGATTTAAAAATAGCCATAAAACATTCTCCTTTTAAGTTGGCAAGTATGATATCATTTTATCTTTTTTGGTTTTCTTTGTCAACATAAATGTATAATTTTAAGCACCGTACAAAAGATAGAATAAAAGCAAAAGAGTAAAGAGGGAACTTATGTCTATATCAAATGAAGAATACGGCAGAATGACGAAGCGCGCATCGCCTAATTCGCCCGTAGTTACAGATTGTATCAAAGCGTTTTTATTCGGCGGCATTATATGCGCTTTTGCCGAAGGATTGAACACAGCTTTCAGTTATACTGATATGACCCAGGAAGAGGGCAAGGCGCTTACTATGATAATACTCATAGCAATTACTGCGATTCTTACGGCTTTCGGTATCTTTGACAAAATTGCCAAGCATGCAGGCGCAGGCACAATGGTACCAATATCGGGCTTTGCCAATTCTATTGTATCGGCGGCGCTTGAGTTTCAGACGGAAGGCAGAATTCTTGGTACAGCGGCGCAGATGTTCACCATCGCAGGACCTGTTATCGTTTTCGGCTGCTCTTCTGCGGCGGTGTACGGCCTTATCATATATATTTTCGGGCTCTACTGAGGAGGGATAATATGTCATTAAGACGCGGAAAAACCATTATAAATGAGATTAAGCCCAAGATAATATCCTTCGCTTCGGCTGTGGGCAAAAAAGAGGGTGATGGCCCTTTAGGCAAGGAATTCGATGAGATATACGAGGATACAACTATGGGTGAGGACTCATGGGAAAAAGCAGAGAGTCTTTATCTTAAATCAGCCATAAATAAGGCAATCTCCAAGTCGGGACTCGGCAAAACAGACATCGATGTTATCTGTTCCGGTGATCTGCTCAATCAGTGCATCGGTTCAAGCTTCGGTATAAAAGATCTTGAGCGTCCCTTCTGCGGTGTGTACGGTGCTTGTTCAACTATGGCGCTGAGTCTTTGTATGACTACCCTTATGATTGAGACGGGAGCTTTCGGTTACTGTGTTGCGGCGACAAGTTCGCACTTCTGCTCGGCAGAAAAGCAATTCCGTAAGCCTCTTGAATATGGCGGGCAAAGACCTCCGACGGCTCAGTGGACAGTTACGGGCTCGGGTGCAGTAGTGCTCGGCAAAGAGGGCGGCAAGGGTGTTTACATTGATAAGATACATCTCGGTACAGTTCAGGATTTAGGTATACTTGACAGCAACAATATGGGTGCGGCAATGGCACCTGTAGATGTTAAAATAGAACCATAAATTAAGCGAAAAGCAACACAAAATCTTACACAAATTTCGACAAGAAAGGTGGTGAAAAGCCCCTATTTTACTGGGGTTACGGGGATTTTAGGGTTGGCAAATTTATCATATTCAAAATTTGCGAAAATCACTCGTTTACAATTTATTTACAATTAGTTTTTGACACAAAAATCAGCACTATTATTACAATAAAGAAAAATGAAAGGATGAATCAAATGAAAATTACATACCGAGAAGTGAATGGTTACCTTATCCCGAATATCAAACTGCCGCCCGAAAAAACCAATATCAGGCTTGGTAGATGGGGAATGATGTATAAATCTCATCTCGAAAAACATAAGTCCGTACTTTTTAATTCTCTGCTTATTAAAGGTAAGCTTTATCAGCACTGTGCTGAGGTTGAGAATCAAGCACGGGATATGTTTAATATGCTTGTGGAGCAGATGAAAATGGCTGAAGGTGTTACAGAGGAATTGAAAGAAGATAATCAGATGGAGTGGGTGCAGAAAATGGGGAATATTGAAGCAAGAGCAAGAGAGATTGTTACAACAGAGCTGATTTATGCATAACACCGCTTTCAAAATATTGACTTTCTTGGTACAGAAGAGTATAATTATAGAAAATTACTGAAAGGCAGGTGGACAAAATGATGAAAAGAATTTACTTAATGAAATCAGCTACCGTTTTGTCCGTTTGCAAATAATACTTCTTTTATACGGATTTATGCGTTTCTGATTTCACAGTCAGAGACGCATTTTTAATTTTAAGAAAGAGGTAAAGTAATGAGCGAATTAAAATTTGTAACGGTAAAAAACAAGAGAAAGTATCACAAACTCCTAGAAAGCATAATGCTTCCCTATTGTCAGGAACTTGACCGCAATGTAGGTAGAGAAACGCCCGAAGTAACCCTAAAAAGATTTATTGCAAGTATCGTCAGCATATCTGAAGATAAAGACAGATTTGTAGAACTTTGCTATCTTGGCGAAGATTTAATCGGCTTCGCTTACGGCAAGATTGACCGTGAGGGGCACAGAGGTTATGTAAGACTCGGTTGGGGTTATGTTATGGAGTTTTATGTCAAACTAGAATATAGACGAAATGGCTACGGTGGAGAGATATACAAACATCTTGAAAATATTTTCAAATCAAATGGTGTCAGTAATATTTGGCTGACTGACGACCCTATTACGGATGTGCCGTTTTGGAGTGCGGTTGGTTTTACAAATACAGGAGAAAAATCACCTGAAAATAATCTATACATATATGAGAAAAATATTTAAGAGGAATAAACTATGAACTACCCCAAAATGATAATATTTGACTACGGTCATACTCTTTTATATGAGCCTGATTGGAATACTGACCGAGGTAACGAAGCCCTTTTAAAATATGCTGTAAAGAACCCGAACAACTGTACAGTTGAAGATATAACTAAGGGTGCAGAGCTTATTTTTGGTGAGCATGTTGCAAAGGTGCGTAAGCAAGGTTATGACATCAGCGGACAAATTGCAAACCGAACGCTTTATGACTATCTTGGCATAGGATTTTCGCTATCGCCTGTTGAAATGGAAACTGTATTTTGGGATAATGCATCATCAGGTGCAATTATGCCCGGTGCTGATAAGATGCTTGATTATCTTAATGAAAACGGTATCAGAACGGCGGTTATCAGTAATCTGTTATGGTCGGGTGATGCACTTGCAAAGAGACTTAACAGACTTATTCCAAACAACAAGTTTGAGTTCGTGATGACATCAAGTGATTATTTTATCTGCAAGCCAAATCACATACTTTTTGATATTGCACTTCTAAAAGCAGGGCTTTCTGCAAAAGATGTGTGGTATTGCGGGGATAATCCTCAGAATGATGTTGAGGGTGCAGCGCAAGTTGGTATTTACCCCATTTGGTATGATAACTCTATTGATAAGGATTACATAGACAGAGCAAACGAAAAACAACCTAAATGTGATCATTTGTATATTCACGAATGGTATGAAATGATTGAGGTGTTAGAGAACTTAAAAACCAAAGGTGAAGAATGATGAATATTACATACAAACAATTTGAAGATTGCTACGCAAAAGCTGTTGCCAATCTACAAAAGCAATGGCAAACTGAAGCTATAACTTATGGTTTTATTGCCGATTTTGAAGATGAAATTCTAGCTTATGACAAAGAGTATTTTTATATTGCTCTTGACGGTGAAACGGTTGTAGGTTATGTGACAGGAGAAGTCAAAATAAACGACAAAGATAACTATATGAATGTGTTTCCTATGAATGAAAAATATCTTCAGGTTAATGATTTGTATATTGCCTCTGCATACAGAAGCAGGAGTATTGGAGCAGAGCTTTTAACAATCGTTGAAGAAAAAGCAAAGAGAAATAGCATTGAACATATTTTTCTTTCATCTGCCACAATAGATGCAGAAGCGGTTCGCAGATTCTATGAAAAGAATGGATTTAAAATATGGACTACAACATTTTTTAAGTAAGAAAACTGAGAGGTAAAGGAAATGAAAATCGCAGTTTTAGGCTATGCCGGAAGCGGCAAAACATATCTGTCTGACTACATAGCCCAAAAGAAAAACATTCCCGTCCTTCACCTTGATGATATCAAGTGCGACAAGGAATGGAAGCCTATAGATGATTCAGTTGTACTGCCCAAGGTTGTAGACTTTATGACGAAAGAAGATTGGATTATTGATGGCTACTATACATACCTGATGATGGACGAGCGGTTGCAAAAGGCAGCTAAAATAGTTTTGCTTCAGCTTCCGAGAATGACATGCTTTTTCCGTGCAGTTAAGAGAACAAAGAGCCGCAGACAAGACGGATATGCCAACGATATGAATTGGTGGTTTATAAAGTTTACTCTTTTCGGTTGCAGAAACAAGGAAAGACGAAGCTATTATGCTGAAATTGCGGAGAAGTACAAAGATAAAACCGTTGTTTTGAAAACAAAACGGCAGGTTGAAGAATTTATGAGGAGTATATAATATGCCGAAACACCCGTTCCCACCCTTATATGACAAAAACTCAAAAGTGCTTATCCTCGGCAGTTTTCCGTCTGTAAAATCCCGTGAGCAGATGTTTTTCTACGGTCATCCGCAGAACAGATTCTGGAAGGTTATTTCTGCCGTTATGGGTACTGACACACCTGTAACTATCGAAGAGAAAAGTGCCTTTTTGCACTCGAACCATATTGCATTATGGGATGTAATAGCCTCTTGCGATATAACAGGCAGCTCCGACAGTTCGATTAAAAATGTTGTCGCAAATGACCTTACGGAGATACTTGAAAACGCTGATATTAAACAGATTTTTGTCAACGGCAAAACTGCCGAAAAGTATTATAATAAGTACATCCGTGACACTATCGGCAGAGAAGCTGTTTGTCTGCCCTCAACTTCACCTGGCAATGCAGGATGGAGTGTATATAGACTTGTTGATGCGTGGAACATTATAAAATATTGATTTCAAGAAATGTGAGAGGATATGAAATATGAGTTCTACTACAAGTAATGAATATTGTTTACAGTGCATAGATGGTCTTACCTATAAAATGAAAGCGTCCTTCGATTTTCATTTTATCAGTAAGTACGGAAAAGTATTTAAGGTATTTGATGACCAGGATTCAGGCAACATCTGTTTCGGCACAGAAAAAGACGGTGAGAGATATTTCATTAAATTTGCAGGTGCTCCGACAGCGGAATACAATGGTTCTCTTGAAGATGCCGTTATGCGTTTGAAATCTTCCCTACCCGTGTATGAGAATTTGAAACACAAAAATCTAATAGAGTTTGTCGAAGCCAAAGAAATCAATGGCGGATTTGAAATGGTATTCAAATGGGTTGACGGTGACTGTATGGGCAGAATGTACCCTGCGGAACACCGCAGATTTATGAATTTGCCTTTTACAGACAGGCTTAATGTTTTCGGAGATATACTTGATTTTTTGGATTATACCAATTCAAGCGGATATATTGCAGTTGATTTTTATGACGGAAGTATTATGTATGATGCCGAAAATCACAAAACAACAATATGAGATATTGACTTTTTCAGAAAACAGCCGTGTATTAATGATATGGGCAGAATGTGGGGCAGTTCGAAGTTTCAATCTCCCGAAGAATATAAACTCGGTGCAGATATTGACGAGATAACAAATGTTTACTGTGCCGGTGCTTTTGCCTTTGCTCTTTTCGGCAATTACAATCGTACCCGTGAAGATTGGCAACTGTCTGAAGAAGCTTTTGCAGTTGCAACAAAAGCAGTAAGCGATGATAGAAATGAGCGTTATCAGACAATAAAAGAGTTAAAAGAGGCGTGGAAAAACGCTATGCGCTAAATAATCTTCGTAAAAGTGAATATGAAACAACCGCCTTACTTGTATTTTGCAGGTAAGGCGGTTGTGATTTGTTGGGAAGGTTGTACAAATTGGGTGGGTGTGAATTGTAGGTTTCGACAAAGTTTGATATTTTTCGAGGAAATGTTGTTACTTTTGTATATTAACGACACTTTATATATGTAAGACAAATTTTTTTAAGGAAAAGTAATTATGGAAACAAAAGAAATCAGGCAAACTAAATCAAACGAGGAAATAAAGACTTTTTTGAACAACGAAGGATTGTCGTATTTTTCGATAGCATACTGTGGATGTAACGGATTTTTCATTCCTGAAAGTGGTAGCAAATATTTCCATTCTTATCCTGCGATCTTCGTTACTAAGAGTAACAAAGATATTTGCAGAATCTATCCTCATCAAATTATATATATTGCTATTGAAGAAAGAAAATCAGTGTTGCATCTCACTGACAGAAAAATCGAAACACATTACTCAATGGACTACTGGAAAAAAGTGCTTGATGAAAAAATTTTCGCACAACCTCATTACAGTTATATGGTTAACCTAAGTTATGTGGAAGAAGTGACAAAGAATTTCGTCACACTTAAGTGCGGTGAGAATGAGTATAAGATTTATGCTTCGCTGAGGAAAATTGGATCATTCAAGAAATCGGTGTTGGAGTTTGGGCAAAACAGTTCGCAATAGGAACAACTTTAATACATAATCGTGTTTCTTTTATGCATTTTTGTTGAAAATGAATGCGTTTTTGAAAAAATCATTGAAAAAAATCTATTTGAATGTATAATACAAAATGGTTATTTAACATGCTTTCTATTTCGTTAATTACATAAGTTTTCGTCTTCAAAAACTATGTACAATGGTGCTTTATTTCCGTAAAATACAATTAAAAAGGAGGAAAGTTAATAACTTAACAACTTAAACTACACTTAACAACTTAACAAAAAATTCACACAAAAATTATTGAATAAATGCGATTTTGTGTTATTATTAAAAAAATATTTAGTAATGAAATAATTGTTTATGTACTCCTTATATGATTATATATAATTCCAATTGTTTCTCTAAGTATAAACTTTTACGCTATTCCAACAATATAATTAAGTCTCTATTCTAATTGTTTTGAATATTATGATAGAGGTGGATAAAAATATAATCGAAGGAGAGTACACATGTCAGAAACAACTAATTTGCAAAAAAAATTAAAGAGATTAAGTGATCCATATAAAGTCAGTTCCGCATATAAAAAATATGGCGAGCCAAATAAAGATTGTAATAATGCATCGTCTTTTTGGAAGGCAAAAGTTGGTTATGTTGTTAAGTATGAATATGAAAAAATATAATATTGATACTTAACCTCTGTATTTGTTTGAAAATAATAATATTACAACAGCCGAGCAAACAATGAGTGGTTTACTCGGCTGTTGTTTTTTGCATGAAAGAGGTTTTAGAATTGAAAAAAACAGTAGATTTTTTAAAGCGAAATATTTTAAAAATTGAAATGATTTGTTTAATTTTATCTATATCTACTTCTTTAGTTTTGCAAGTATTTGTGGATAAATGTGATCTTACACAATATATTACCTGGGAGTGGATATTTAAATTATATAGATGGATTTTAAATTTGAATGTAACTGCTTTACTTGAAGAGGTGGATAAAATTGCCATAATTATAGGAGGTTTGTCTTTCATAACGGAAAAATGGGAAGAAAAAGATACAGAGAATACTGTTTCTATGCTTGTTATAATCTTTTCTCTAGTATTGGCCAAAGTTTTTAATATTATGCATTTGAATATTATGAGTTTCATCATTTTATGTACAAATGCGCTGTTAATCTTGATACCTATCGTATGTATAGTATATGATTGTTTGAAAAATTCTCATAATCGAAATATTAAAAGAAATAAAAAAGTCGGTAGAAAGTAAAGGAAAAACATGAAAAACATATATAGTCAATTAAACTCTGCCATAATTGCTGGAGATATCGAGATTTATGATACAAAAGGTATTGTGGAATTAATCAAGGATCGATATAAGGCAGAGCTGTTTAATAATCCCATATTAGACAGTGAAGATTTTTTTATATCTACTCGTTCTAATCTAAAAAAGCAATTATTTGAAAATTTAAATTATGCTTCTCGAAAAGAGTTAGCTTGTGAATTGATATATACAATAAAAACGCATTATTGTAGTAATAATTTTAAATTTACGCCACAACTTTTATGGTTTTTGGCTGCTACAATTAACGTTTGTTTCAATTATTTAAAAGAACTAGATCAAGAGTTTAGAGATGTGTTTTGTACATTTGATACAGATGAAGGACTTGTTGAATCTTTTTGTAGATTAATTGTTATCTCTGAGACAGAAAAATATTGTACTTGTTTATGTCATGATTCTAGAGAATGGCATAAAATTGTTATGAAGTTTGATGGAGAAGCTTTTAAAACCTTAAAAAATACGGAACACGACAATAGAATAGAACAAATTATAAGTTATTTGTGGTTTTTTAAAGATAAAAAGAACTTTCGACGAAATCAAATAGCTGCATATAGGTCATTTATGTGTGCAAACAGTTCTTCTAGTATATATTGGTCAATTAGAAAAACTTGCAATTTATTATGAAGCAGGAGGAATAGTATGAGTAAATGGAGTTCTTTAGTTGTTTCGCTTTGGTGTGGAAAATATGAATATGTAGAAACAGAGGAAATAAAAAGTTATCGAACATTTGGGAATCATGATTTAATAACAGTTTCACCAATAGAAGGAGAAACAGCAACAGAAGTTTTAAAAAACATGTGGGAAAAGACCAATCAATTTTCATGCAATATAGAAGCAGGACAATCTATTCATAACTGGTTTGCAGTAAAAAAGAGTGATAATTGCGATACATTTTGGAATAAAAAATCTCCCTATTTGTTTATATCCGCTATCCAGTTGAATTTTAAGTCCGATATTGATTTTGATGAACAGTTGCTTCTGTTTGAAAAAGAATTAAAAGAAACATTAACAAAAGAGGGTCTTCGTGAAAATGAAAACTATGTCATATATTATTCTTTAGACTGTGGAGACATAATTTTATTTTTTGAAACAAAAAGCTATAAAGATGGAGCAGATTTGATTAACAAAATTACAATAAAATCAAAGTTCAAACATTATAGTTATTCAATTTGTGGTATGAACACAACCGCAATATTGTCAAAAAAAGATACAGAGATAATACCTAAGGTAGTTATCTCTTCTGTGTTTTCTGATGCAACTAATTACAATAGTTGGTTCGACAAATTTGTTTTAGAATATCCAAGAAAACTGAATTTAAATGCAAAAAAAAGGCCAATTTTTGGCGGAGTTGATTTTAGAAAAATAAAAATCAATTGCTACCGTGATGAATATGTTCATTTAGCACGATTAGGCAATGAAGACATATGCATAAACATTTTTAATTGTGATATTAAACATTTGATAGCAATGTTGTGTAATAAGACAGGCATTTTTTCTAATAACAATGTTTTAGTTAATGCGACTTTTTCAAGATTAAAGATACAGTTAGACTATGAGATTTGCGATATTAATCCAACGATAACAAGGGAATATGCTTTCGGAAAATCTCTTGTTTCAGAAATGTCTTCATATTGGAAGAAAAAGTTAATGTATTCTGTTAATCCATTTATTTATAAGGCTTTAGTAGAAGTTCTAACGGCATCGGAAAACTTAGAAAAAAAAGAATTTGCATTTGATATTCAAGATTGTATAAGAAATGTTTTTCCTTTGTTTGTCAAAAAAATAGAAGCATTTAATTTGAATGGATTTGCCTTTGATTTTGATGCTTTAGATAGTTCTTATTCAATAGCGGATTTTAATAAAGATTTGGTTTATTTTACTACAGGTTTAATGTCTATTGCTAATGGCTCTTTGCATGCTGATAAATTATTTATAAATGTTCCGGGATTTAATGCTGTTTTGTGTGACGTACCATCCAAATTGTTAGCATATTATACGGCATTTATTCAAAAACTAGTGTGTACATTAAATGATACCGAAAAATATGATTACAAGTTTTTGTTGTGCCCAGATTTGTATTTAAGTATAGAAGTGGTGCCTCTTTTTGGTTATAAGAAGGAGGATGATCAATTATTAAAAGCAAGAATACCTATAAAGAAATTGTTTGATCCAGAAGCCCTTTTGATGGAACTATCACACGAAGTAGCACATTTTGTTGGAGATAAAATAAGACATCGCAAAGAAAGAGTCAAAATTTTAGCAGATATTCTAAGTATAATTCTATCTGATAGAATTATTCGTCCGATAAAATTTGCAGATTCTGATAATAACACAGAGAGCACGATATCAGAATTTAACATTTTGAAAACGTTTATTTTAGAAGAAGATAGCGACAAACCTTTAGAAGATATTCTTTCGTCAACATGGAAGAATATACCAACATACATAAGCAAAAAACTTTGTGAAGGATTTGATACGAAAAGCAAAAGTCTTTTGTTTTTAGAGAACTTAAAGAAATACTTTATGATTAAAACATTAGAAGTGTTTGACAATAACTCACTTATTGATGGAGAAGAAAAAAATGTTATTGATCACATATTTGAGATAATGATAGACGATGATGTCAGATTAGAAGAGGTTGAAAATGTCTTTCTTTTTTCGAAAATTTTAGAACGACACATTAACGCATGTATAATTCCTGAATATAAAACAATAATCGAATTTGCATGTTCTCTTTTATCAGAATCTTTTAGCGATTTGATAATGCTATATATCACAAAAGATCCTGCAGCATATTTAAAGAATATATATGAATTTGAGAAAGCAGAATCATTTTTACACAACGATATTAATTATAATTCGTGGGACGAGCCGTTTATTTGTGAAATGAAATGGGAAAGAGTCTTATCAGTATTAGCTTCACTAGGGTATAAATTAAGCGACATTGAAACTAGCGACGATGAATTTTCTGATTTTATTAACGCGCTTAAAAAATACGCGGATAAAAACAATAAATTTAGAGCAGTTCCTTATCATGTCATTGATACAAATACCCAATATTTAAAAATGTGTCTTGCTGACTTGAAACATTACGATGAAAAATTAGATGACTTAAGGAAACTGTATGTTGTGGCTACAACGCCCAAAAGTATAAGTGATTGTATAGGAGCTTTCAGAAAATGCGAGTTTGACTTCAGAAAACAAATTATTAAAGATAATAGTATAGTATAATTTTTTATAATTTTTTCTCATCTCCTCATACCCCTTCTGCAATGCAACTCTCACACTTTCCTCTTCAGACATCTCATTAAGCACTGCAATCTCTTTATACGTTTTCTTCTTACGGCGGACCTTAACTGGTTCGCCGTTTTTGTCTTTTTGCATCTCAAATATACTGTGACATTCGGGGCAAAAAGCAAGGTTATCCGCAATCATCAGCTGCGTACCGATATCAAGTTTGTTATATACACCCCATACTGCTTCAGACTGCTCTTTTCTAATAAGCTCAAGCTCCGGATTAAAAGTGTTATCATTCGTAACATCCTCTGCGGTTTCCTCCGAATCCTCATCACAATATTCCTTGTAAAAGGGTATAAACAAGGTGTTACGAAGTCCTGCAGCAATAAGCTCACAAGTGAATTTCGGTGAACGGTCAATCTGTTCTGCTATCTTTTCAATGTTTTCTTGAGTAGCCACTTCGCCATAGTCTCTGAAAAGCGCCATTGCCTTTCGGAGCATTTTGTCTTCATCGGCATTAGGTATTGTAAGACTGTGCCTCATTGAACGGATGTATTCGTGAATCTCATGCTCATAATAATACTTTGCAAAATATAGGAAAGGTACATTCTGTGATAAATTATATTTTTCAAGAGCTTTGTAAAGTCCGTGAACGAATACCATTTTCAAATCAGCAAAATGTCCCTGCATAGCATAGTTGTGTACTATACCGTAAATCTTGTCATTAAGCCTTGGTTCGTAAAAGTGCAGGAAGTAGTTAAAATACCTTTCGTCTTTTTCGGTCAGGTAAAGCTCAATATATTCCTGCAAGGATTTCCTTTCCTTCGGTGCCGTGGCACAGTGAAACATATATAAATCTTCTTCCCATTTTTTCATTATGCCACATCCTTTCCGTTAGTTTTTCTCCGTATCGGCATAAAGCTTTTTACGGCTTAAATCCTTTTTGTACTGTGTTTTGAAATATTCAGGATCACGCTTGGCTAAAAGCATTCTGTTCTTTGCTATGACCTTTGCCTTTTCAGCAAAAGCAGGTGTAATTGTACCTCGTAAAGCTTCGGTACGAATACAACTGCAACGCTTATTGTAAATATCCATAATGGGATTGTTTTCAGACAGCTCCTTTTTGCGAATAGCGGCAGCATACTGTCTGCAGGTAAGTTTCTGACCGTTTATCTTTTCAGGTGCAATACCATTAGTGCAGTATCTTTGCTTTCTTGCACTCTGCATAAGAAAATACTTACCGCATACTTCGCATCTTTTAGGATAGTGACCGTAGTGCAAGCCCTCAAAGAAATCCGTAACAATGAAGCTGTAAAAGCTGTCAAAGTATAGTTTTCTTGCAACGGTGGTATATTGACTCTTTGTGTTTTTTCTGACCTCAACAAACTCTTCATTTACAGAGAATGTCTTATTGCCGAATATCTGCTTTGCGACTGGCAAGAGATGTCCCTCGTCGTGCTTTTCAATGTCAGGCAGAGAATTAACAAAGGCGACAAGGTTTTTATGAGCATAGTACATATCATCGCTGATGTTATTGAAGAATGTAATAATTCCGGTTAACACATTTATGATACCTTCGCACTCACTTATATACTCAAAATCACAATGGCGATAAGCAGTATCAACTATGACTTCATCTTGGGGTATAAGACCAATTTCTGCTCTTCGTACAAAGTAATCACAGATGCGCTGTCCCGTTTCTTCACTGAACAGAAATGCCACTCTTTCTCGGATAGCATTAATGTCTAGGGTACTGTAAATAGGAATGTTTGGCAGAGTTATCAGCTCCTCAAGAATCATTCTGCCTGTATCGGTAAAATTACGGATATTGAGATAGCCGCACCTTAACTGTTTGAGAATATTGTGGTTAATTTCGTCTGAAAAGACAGAAATTCTTGCGGCGGTATCATTTTTATAAAAAACATTCAAAAAATTTGTTGCGA
>JAZSMR010000001.1:0-5759 GCA_045535965.1 Acutalibacteraceae bacterium | reverse complement strand
GGTTACCGTCGAGCATAATCTCTTCAATTTCGAAATCCTTCTTTAAAACTAAAAGCTCCGTTTCAACAGGAAGAATGTCAGCATCAGCCAAAAGCCAAATAAAGCTGCTTAAGTAACGATAGCTTTCCATAATTGCCTTTTGAAGGAATGGAAGCTTGTCTTCTTTTTCCAATGACCACCAGATTTGATTTTCACGACAGAGCTTCATCGGCGGCAGGGTAGCGTAAATCTTTTTACCGATTTCTTTTCTGCCTTGACAACAATGATTGAAAGCAAGTCGGGCCGTAGCCTCAAGACGAATGTTCTGATCGGGACAGTACCTCATTATTCTTTCGCCCAGTGCAGTTATTTCATCATCATCCTTTTTCATATTCTCTTTCCATTCAGGTATGTTACCGTCGTCATCACCTGAAACAAAAAGAGCATACATAAGTTTATTAAGAAGCGCATAGTTGTTTGGAAACTCTTTGACACCCTTGCGAGCAATAGTGATACACTCGTTAATGTTTCCTTGGCTGATTTCATTCTGAAAAGCTTCAAGGTAACTGTTGACCATTTCTTGTTCTTTTGTTTCATTAACACCCATCAATCTGTCTGTTGATATACCAAAAAATTCAGCGATGGTTGGTATAAGCTCAATGTCGGGATAACACATATCATTTTCCCAACGGGATACTGATTGACAGGAAACACCAAGCACCTCTGCAAATTCTTCTTGCGTAATTTCTCTTTCCTTTCTTAACCTTTTAATTGTTTCACCTATATTTAATCTCATAACAAATACCTCGTTTCACAATTTGAAAGCGACGCCTCTTTCTGAATATATTGTTGCACATAATGAAGTGAATTTCAATATCACGTTAAGTGAGTTTTTATCACGGCGTTGGTGAATTTCATTTCCTTCAAGGAAGGATGTAAGAATTCAATAATACTCAGAACAATTCAAAAACACGTCAGTGTTATGCGGCAGGTTGCGAAGCAATAAAATCAAATTTTGGCTATATGAATACTGCGTCACATTTTTCTCACTCAAAAAATTTTTTTCAACTTTTTTCAAATTCTCGGAACATTTAACCCCTGCTTATGTCGTAGTATTTATGGGGAGGAAAAGTTTTTTCAAAAGCTCAAACTAAATATTATTGACCGTGAAAAAATTTTTTAAACCATTCGACAAATTTCCCGTTGTCAAAATTTTCAAAATAATATATCATACCACCGTCACGATGTTTTTGTTGAGCTTGGCAAAACCACAACTACTTTAATTACGCTTTGCTCAAACAGCCACACACATCGATTTATATTTAGCTTTATTTAAAAGCTGTTACATAGTGACTAAACAGAATATGAGCGCGGTGAGATTTTCTCCCCACGCTTATTACTGTTGCCTATGTAGCGGCTTTTTTGTTTTGCAATTTTTCTTGCGGCGGGTTGTAAATGTTTTGTAAACATTTTGATTTTAGGGTGTCCATTTGGCCTCTCCCAGTGGGAATAAGTGAGAATTGTTTTTCAAGTCACTTGTAAACAGTTTGAAAACTTTCGGGTTCAATGGTTCTCTTTTGCTCAAAAAATGTCCGTAAGAAAGTAGAGGGGTATTTAAAATTACCCCTTCTGAACGGAATCAATGTTTCTGTGTCCTTGTCTTATCGAGCATTGGATTTCGGGCCCGGAAATCCCAAAACGGGCAAAAAGCCGTTTTACAAAACAGAATGAATGGAGATGAAAAGAAGAAAAAAGAATCAGGTTAACAGCAGACAAATGAATTATTAACTTTAAATATTCTGTTAACTTTCGGGAATCAGGGTTTCCACTTGCCCTTTCCCTGTCCGTATAAGTGAAGTTTATTTTTAAAGGAGGTGAAATCCAATGACAAAGAAAAATCACGATGTGATTGTCAAAGCTTATCTTAACAAGGATGAATATGAAAAGCTCTGCGCCTTAAGCAGAGCAACGGGAGTTTCAAAATCAAAAGTCATCCGTCTTCTGATTACAATGTGCAGGCTCAAGGAAGCTCCGCCTGCCGATTACCCGAAGCTTATCCGTGAGCTTCGTGCCGTGGGTAACAACCTTCATCAGCTTTTGGTGGTTGCCCGTACAAGAGGTTGGAACAATCAGAAAGAAATTTCTTCTGTTCTCTCTTCCGTGCTTGAAACGGAAAACAAAATTGTCAGTGAGTTTACTTCAGAGAAGGATGAAGTGCCATGGCAGTAACAAGAATCTGGCCGATAAAAGGAAGGCTTCGCAATGTAATTGATTACACAGTGAACCCTGAGAAAACTTTTAATCCCAACTATACTTTCGAAGAACTGCAAGCACTCAAGGATGTTATTGACTACGCAATGGAAAGTGACAAAACCGAAAAGCAGTTTTATGTTACGGGAGTAAACTGCACTGCAGAATTTGCAAGAGAGCAAATGGTAAACACTAAAAGACTTTTCAAGAAAGAAGACGGTATCCTTGCCTTTCACGGCTATCAGTCCTTTAAGCCCGGTGAGGTTACACCTGAGCTTGCTCACGAAATAGGAATTAAGCTCGCAGAAAAATTATGGGGTGACCGCTTTGAGGTTGTGGTATCAACCCACCTTGATAAGCATCACCTTCACTCACACTTTGTACTTAACTCGGTTTCATTTGTTGACGGAAAGAAGTTCAACGCCTGCAGGGCAAGCTACTACGAAATGCGAAGAGCATCCGACGAGCTTTGCAGAGAGTACGGACTGTCCGTCATTGAAAAACCCCGCAAGGCTCCCTCACGAATGCAGTACCTTGCAGAGAAAAACGGAGAGATGACCAAGTACACAAATGTAAAGCGTGACATTCAGGAGTGCATGGTAATGTCTTACTCTCCAGAAAAATTTGAGCAGCTTATGGAGAAGCGAAGGTACAATATGTTTTTTATCGGTGATGAACTTGCAGTAGACCATCCCTTCATTAAATCTCCCATAAGACTGTGCGACCTTGGTGAAGGCTATAGCACCGATGAAATTTTTGAATTCATTTACAACAATAAGCACTACCTGAAAAGAATCAATCTACCTGAGCAGGCAAGAGTAAAAGATGTTTTCTTCGACGGTGATGTCAGCAACAGCTATGTTACCTTCTACGACCTTTACTCGCACTTTGTACCGGGTCTTGCCTATGTGAAAAAGTATCCGGAGAAAAACAGAGAGGTGTCTTTCTATCTGCAAAAAGAGATTCTAAAGTTTGATAAATTCTGTGAAGAACAAAATCTTTTGTGCGACAACGATGTTGAGTCTTACGAGGACCTTGTGGCTCTCAAGGAGAAAACAATGAGAGAATACAATGAGCTTATCAACCTTCGTAAGGAAGTACGAAATGCAATCAAGCGAGCCGACAGAAGCGGTGACACACAAAATGCTAATGAGCTCAGAGAACATAACAAAGATATTACAGCACATCTGACAACATTGAGAAAACACATAAAAATCTGCGACAGAGTTATCTCCCGTGACACTCTAGTTAAGGATTTAATGGACGAGCTTCACGACCACGCAGTATGGCAGGAAAGAAGCTTAGGTCCGAGTACGAGAGCACAAACACTAAATGATTACGAGCAGTCAAGATAAAAATTAAAGGAGGAATAAAAATGCTTGACAAAATTAAAACAGACATAATCAGTGCCGATAAGATTGAAGTAAAGGAGGTCCGATGGCTGTGGCCGGGCTACATCCCTTACGGAAAAATTACACTCTTACAGGGTGACCCCGGTGACGGTAAGAGTACCTTTATGCTGACACTTGCGGCACTTTTAACAACAGGTCAGAGTCTTCCCTTCTGCGACGAAGAGAACGAACCGATGAATGTTATTTATCAGACAACGGAGGATGATGCGGAGGACACTGTTGTACCGAGATTCATTAAGGCAGGAGGTGATACAACTAAGCTTCATTTCATCAACGAGAAAGAAAAGACACTTACTTTCAGCGACAGAAGAATCGCTGATGCAATAAAGGCGACCAACGCTAAGCTTGTCATCCTTGACCCGTTGTCCGCTTACATCGGCGGTGATGTTTCACTGAACATTGCTAATGATGTTCGTGCTCAATTCAACCCTTTGATACAAGCCGCAAAGGAAACAGGCTGTGCCGTTGTAATTGTCGGTCACATGAACAAGATGGGCGGTACAAAAGCTCTTTACCGAAGCCTTGGTTCTATTGATGTGGTGGGAGCCGCACGAAGCTGTTTACTCATTGCGAGAACAGACAAAGACAGACCTGACGAAAGAGTTATGGCGGTGCAAAAAAGCAACCTTGCCCCAACGGGTAATGCCGTTATCTTTAACATTACACAGGACGGCATTGAATGGGTAGAAGAAACTTCAAGGACGGCAGATGAAATTTTAAGCTCTTCTTCCTCATCGGCAGGCAGACCTAACGAGCAGATTACAAAGGCAAAGGAAATACTTTTGGAAATGCTCACCGACGGACCGAAAGCACAGGCAGAGATTATGAGCCGAATGGAACAGGAACACATAGGCAAGAGCACGGCAATCAAAGCAAAGAGTGAGCTCGGCTGCGTAAGCACAAAGGAAGGCAAACGCTGGCAATGGTCGCTTGTAGCGGAAGAATGCATAAATGATGATGACATCACAGAGTGTTATTGAATTATTACATCCTTCCTTGAAAACAATCAAAATCAAATTTTAAAATTTATGGAGGTTAATCATTATGACAACATTAACAGAAATCAGAATCGAAAATTTAAAATCATTCGAAAACAATCCTTTCATTTTCAGAGAGGATACGGCCTTTGAGATGCTTATCGATAGCATTTCAAATCTAGGAGTACTTACACCAATTATTGTACGCAGTCTTGACGACGGCAACTATGAAATCATCAGCGGTCATCGAAGAACTGAAGCCTGCAGAAGGCTCGGTATCGAAGCAATCCCTTGCATTGTTAAAGAGCTTACCAGGGATGAAGCAACAGTTATACTCGTTGACCTTAACTTGCAGAGAGATGAAGTCTTACCCAGTGAGAAAGCACACGCTTACAAAATGAAAATGGATGCACTTAAAAATCAGGGAGCAAGGACGGATTTAACTTCTACACAGTCTGTGTCGAAGTTCCGTACAGCAGAAGAGGTCGGCAAAGAGAATAATGAGAGCAGAGAAACTGTCAGACGGTACATTCGTTTAACTTATCTCATACCTGAAATATTAAAGCTCGTTGACGAAGGAAGAATAGCCTTTACTCCTGCCGTTGAGCTGTCCTTTCTGCCGGCAGAGGAGCAGAATGAGGTTTACGGGTTTTATGAAAACGAAGAGGTTACACCCTCATACTCGCAGACGGTACGAATGAAAAAGCTTTATTCGGAAGGCACACTGACATCGGACAGAATAGCTGAGATTATGGCAGAGGCAAAGGCAAATCAGAAAGATTATCTGAAGATACCTACAGAAAGCATCGAGAGGTTTTTTAAATCAAGGTTTACGGAAAAGCAGAAGCAGGAATTTGTAATCAAAGCTGTCGAGCATTATCACCGATATTTAATGCGGCAGAGAGATGCAAGATAAGGAAGGAGGGATGCTATGAAATCACAGGAAGCGTATAATCTTATGTTTAAGGATTATCCTGATGTTGTTGATGCAAATCAGTTGAGCGATATGCTCGGCGGTATAGGCATCAGAACAGTTTACAAGCTTTTGAGAACAGGTAAAATCAAAAGCTTCATCATAGGCAACAGATACCTCATTCCTAAGATAAATGTCTTTGAATATTTAGGTATTCTTGAAAATAAT
>JAZSMR010000009.1:0-32276 GCA_045535965.1 Acutalibacteraceae bacterium | reverse complement strand
GGTTAAAGTTATTATGACAGAGAACTTTAACGAAATGCAAACAAATAAATCGAAGGAGACACAGGATCAGGAGCTTTTCTTAGCTGCAGTAGACAGCATGGATAATACAAGCACAAGTCAGAATGTTGTTGGCGTTGTTGTAAGTATCGCGCCTAACGAGATTCAGGTTGATATCGGCAGAAAGTATGCCGGATTCATTCCCAGAGACGAATACAGCAATGACCCCACAGCTGACCCCATGCAGGAACTCAAGGTCGGTGACAAGCTTAACCTTACCATCATGTCAACAAATGACAATGAAGGCATTATGAAGCTCTCAAAGCGTATCTACGACAGAAAAGCTTCATGGCAGACAATTCTTGACGCTAAAGAGAATGAAACTGTTATGGAAGCAGTTGTAGCTGAAGCTGTTAAGGGCGGCGTTATCGTTTACCCCATGGGCTCAAGAGTATTCATTCCTGCCTCACTTACGGGTGTTGCAAGAGGTGAAGAGCTTGACGTACTTCTCAAGCAGACAGTTAAGTTCAGAATCATCGATATCGATGAGAGAAAGAGACGCGTTATCGGTTCAATCCGCAGCGTAACAAACGAAGCTCGCAAGGCTGCTGCAGATGCTTTCTGGGCAACAGCTGAAGAAGGTAAGACATACACAGGTACAGTAAGATCACTTACAAACTACGGTGCATTTGTTGACCTTGGCGGTGTAGAAGGTATGATACATATCTCCGAGCTTTCATGGACAAAGATCAAGCATCCTTCAGAAATCGTTAACGTTGGTGACACTGTTGAAGTTTACATCAAGGCTATCGAAGTTAAGGATGACGAAAAGAAAAAGATTTCTCTCGGCTACAAGAAGATCGAAGACGATCCCTGGCAGATTTTCACAAGCAAGTACGCAGTAGGCGACATTGCTGACGTTGAAATTCAGGGCCTTGCAACCTTCGGTGCATTCGCTAAGATTGTTGACGATGTTAAGGGTCTTATCCACATTTCACAGATTGCTGACAGACACATTGCTTCTCCCAAAGAAGTTCTTTCAATCGGCGACGTTGTTAAGGCTAAGATTACAGAAATCGACTATGACAGAAAGCGCGTAAGCCTTTCAATCCGTGCTCTTATCGAAAAGGACGAGAACACAGAGGTTGAGAGCTATGAAGAGTACGCTCCCGCTGCAGAAGAGACAGTAGAAGAAGCTGTTGAGGCTGCTATCGAGGCTGCAGAAGCAGTTGAAGCAGAAGAAGTTGCAGAAGTGGTTGCAGAAGAAGCAACAGACGCTGAATAATTTAAGTTTTATTGGTACCCTGCCGAATAGGTGGGGTATCTTTTTTTAGTCGGGAGCCTGAAAATTATGAATTATGAATTATGAATTAGGAATTATGACAACCCTTCCGTCAGGCCACGCCTGCCACCTTCCCTTTCAGGGACGGCAAGCTGACGAGAACAGAAAGTTGGATATAAATTCTTGTCGCCCCTGAAAGGGGAGATGTTGCAAAGCGACAGAGTGGTTAAGCCTTCCTTGAAAGGGAAGGGGGACCACGCAGTGGTGGATGAGTCAATCACAAACTGATTATTGACAATCTGAAATTAAAGTGGTTGATTATAGGTGATATATTTAGTTCAGGAGGAATTATAAAATGAACACAAAAATGAAAAGAATGTTGTTTTTGTTGCTGTTTGGGACGAAGAGCTTTCAACTATAATTGATACAAACAATTAAATGGTTTTTCATTCAGATTACACACAACTGTTATATTTTAAATATGGTAAGAATTACCAAGAAAGTAATGATCAATGTGAAAAAAATTAAAATGGTCAGTCTTTTGTTTATTGTTACCGTTCTGGCGGTATTCTGCTTTGCTGTATCAGTAAGTGCCGAATGGGAAAAAGTCAGCGAAGACAGCAATATCGAATATCACTTTGACGCTGTAACGGGAACACTTTATATAAAAGGTGAGGGTAAAATACCTGATGATTTTTTAAAGTGCTGTGATATAGATGATTTCGGTCAGGATGCTTACGATTATGTTTGCTCAGACGGTCTTTCAGAGTCTGGTGAGATTGTAATGAACGAGAGCTTTGTTAAGGTAAGGACCCTGATAATTGAAGAAGGGATAACGGAAATTGGCCATTGTGCATTTATGGGCGAGTATAGATTTATCAGATTGATGTATAATCTCGAAACTGTTATTTTTCCCGATAGCCTTGAGGTTATTGGTAATTACGCTTTTCAGAATTGTCAAAAGCTTACAAAAGTATATTGGTCTTCAAATTTAAAGAAAATAGGTAACCAGGCATTTTTGGAATCAGGTATAACTAAACTTGATATACCCGAAACCCTTGAAACAATAGGCAGTAACGCTTTTGCAGGTACAAGTCTCAAAAAGGTTTATGTGCCTGAAAATGTAACAACAATCGGCAGTTCTGCTTTCAATGATTGCGACAGTCTTAAAAAAATCACTTTTACAAATGCGACTTGTCTTATCCGAGGTTGCGGTAGGTTAACAAGTATTGTATACCCCGAAACTCCTGATGCTGTTGACGAAATAGCAGTTAACTGTAATAGTTTAAAAGAGGTTATTTTTAAAAACATCACAAGCAAAAATAAGGTCAAGATATCTGTTGAAGATTCAGATAAGTTTCTTCCCGCTTGTCCCGATGCTGTATTAGGCTATCTCGATGCTTCTATAATTCCTGCTCTGGATAAAAACGGTATCAGCTATGCAGTTATAACTGAGTCTGTTTCAAAGCTCGGCAAAATAAAGACCTTCAAGCATACTAAGACAGGCAGTGCGGATAAGCTCAAATGGTCCGCCGTTGACGGTGCAGGCTATTACAAGCTTTATTATTGGAACGGCGAAGAGTGGGAAAGAGTCTATTGCGGCTCTATGAGAACATACAGTAATCCTGCTAAGGGTAGATACAGAGTGCGAGCTGTTAACTGCAACGGCAAAAAGTATGTTTACGGTAAATATACATATCTTACAGTTAAATAACACTTAAAGCGGCGGGATAAAACCTGCCGTTTTCACTTTGCTACGGCGCGTTCAAAAATTTGACAAATCGCACCATATAAGTTATAATTAAATGTAATTATTAAAATCTATGAAAAGGGGATACGCGATTTGAGCTCTGCTGATAAAAATTCAAAGCTTAAAGATGTGCTGCTGAAGGCTCTGCAAATCATACCCGTAGTTTTCACCGTGGCAGTGGTGATTGTCTGCTTGGTGTTTATGATAAAAAACGATATATCAATAAGAAACCTCGATAGCATTGCAGTGTATTTTACAGGCGGTACTCTTACCGTTGCGGCGCTGCTTATAGGCTTTCACTTTGTAAAGTCCATAGCTCTCATAATTTCACCGGTTTTTCTTTATACTCTTGCAGGAATTGTCTTTGATAACTTCTGGGTTGCAGTTGCAGTGAACTTTATCGGCAGCTTTATCAGCTTGTTTTTGCCCTATTATCTCGGTAAGTTTATGGGTATGGATGCAGTTGACAGTCTTAAAAAGCGTTTCAAGGCCATTGAAAAGCTGGATAACTTCACAGGACAGAATGCTTTCAGCATCGTGTTTATCTGTAAGGTTGGTGCTATAATGCCCTCAGATTTAAACAGCTTTGTTTTCGGTGCTATGAATCTGCCCTTTATGCCTTATTTTATCTCTTCAAACTTAAGTCTTTTCGTTCTTAATATTCTCTGGACGCTTCTTGGAGCAAAGGGTGAACTGACTAATATCTGGTCGTATCTTTATATTGTTCCTGCGTTCATTATGGCTATAGCGGGTACTGTTTATATGAGCCTTCAGGCAAAGAAGAAAGAGAAGCGTAACCTCGAAGAAAAAACAGAATAACACTGATTGTCCCTCGATATATTCGGGGGATAAAATTTTTGTTGAAATATATGATTTAATATGCTATATTGTTAAAAAGGACATGTTTTACAGGAGGACTCTATATGCAGAATCTCATACAATCTTTAAGTGCGATAATTATGGCTGCTCTTACATTTCTCGGTCTGGTATCGTCTCCCTATGATGAGCCCATTGACAAAATCAACGGCGGCGACCCGTATATCATAGAAGATGAAAGCGGTTGCTACTACACCTTTACTACCGGCGGAGGAATAGATATTTTTCAGATTGAAAGCTTCGACACTATCAATGTCACACGTCAGAAAACTATTTTCTGGGCAGGTGAAAGCGGTACCGACGGCGATATATGGGCGCCCGAGATACACAAATTCGGTGACAGATGGTACATTGTAGCGACAGCTAAATTCAAACGTGATGCCGTAGCTCCCGGCAAGATGCCCTATATTATTATAGATAAAGACAACGATGACTACTACAGATACAGCTTCGTTCTCGAGAGTAAAACCGAAGATATTTTCGGCGACTATGAGTTCAAGGGGATAATAGCGCCTGGCGGACTCAGCAATCTTGACGGTACATATCTTCAGAAAGACGGTAAGCTTTATTTTGTCTGTGCTGCATATATGAAAGTTGCATATCAGAGCCTTTATATATGTGAAATGGAAAACCCCTATACTCTCAAAAAGGATAAAAAGGGAAAAGACATCATAACCAGGATTTCGAGTCCCACCAAGTCCTGGGAGAAAAATGGCTGGGACGTCAACGAGGGTCCTGCTGTACTTTATCATGACGGCGATATCTTCATTGTGTATTCTGCAAGCGGATACAGTACAGGCAAATACTGTATGGGTATGCTGAGCCTTGAAGGTGACAATGTGATGAAAAAAAGCAGCTGGAGTAAGAGTCCGGTGAGGGTGAGCTATCACAATCCGATAAAGGGAATTTACTCGGCAGGTCACTGTAGCTTTATCCATAGGGACGACGGCGACATCTATATGGTGTACCACGCCAATAAAACCGAAAATTTCTCCGAGTCTCCGAGACTTACATATATTAAAAAAATTGAATTCGCTTTTGATAAACCGATACTCTGGTAAATATATAAATGCACAGTTTTCTTTGAACTGTGCATTTTATTTGTCTTAATAAAACTTTAAGCTTTTATTAACAAAGTGACATTGTTGACAGAGGTGCGTCATAATGATAATATAAAAATATAAAATTTGCGATAATGGTGAAAGACATGAAGAAAATAATAGCAATTTTATTCTGTATTATAGTTATTTTTAATTGCAGTCTTATGCCCGTTTCTGCCTCTTCAAAGGACTCTGCTGACGATGGGTACCCCTATGTTTTTATTCCCGGTATGGTCGGCTGGGGCACGGAATATTCCGACTATAACAAATTCCCTTATTGGGGCGGAGGCTTCACCCTCGGTCAGCTTGACAACCTTATAGAGGTGCTCAAGGCCGGCGGTGTTGAGGCTTATGCTGCGAATCCGGGTCCTTTCAACAGTGCCTGGGACAGAACATGTGAAGTTTATGCGGCTCTTACCGGTAAGGTTGTAGACTACGGCGAAACCCATTCAAAGGAGCATAACCATAACCGATTCGGCTTTTCTTATGAGGGAAAAGCTTTGATGGGTGAGCCTTGGAACATGGAAGATAAAATCAATCTTCTGGGTTATTCGTTTGGCACAGAGGTGGCAAGGCTTCTCACTTCTCTTCTGGCCTTCGGCGACGAAACTGAGGTTGCGGCTACAGGTGAGGAGACAAGTGAACTTTTCAAGGGCGGACATTACAGCATAAATGCCTGTATAACTTTGTCGGCGCCTCACAACGGTACCCCTCTTGCCAACGCTCTTGTTGATACTAAAGTGCCGATGATTTTACTTGCAACGGTTTTTCATTTTATAGGCTGTGTATTCGGAAACAATTTAGGACCCTTGTCGTTTCAACTCGGACATTTCGGAATAACACCGAAACAGGGGCAAAGACGGGTTGAATTCAACTTGCCCGCCCTCTATAACTACTATAAGTCAGATGATAACTGCGGCTACGATATGACCCTCAGAGGCGCTCGTGAACTCAACAGCATAATAAAAATGTCGCCCGACACCTATTACTATTCCTTTGGCACATATTCTACGGTTACTAATGAAGAAACCGGCAGACAGAATATTGTGGGTAATACAAACTGGATGTTCAGACCGACTTCTCTTGTGCTTCAGTGTATGGAGGGAATGAAAATTGACGGAATCAAGTTAGTCGGGGACTGGGCTATACACGACGGTGTTATTCCTCTGGCGTCTTCAAGATTTCCTGATGTTGACAGAGATTTCGCAAAAAGCTACGAAGAGGTAATAGAAAAGAAAGAGTCCGTTGAAAGGGGAATATGGTACTATATGGAGCCGATATTCGGAATGGACCACTTTGACTTCTGCGGCATCAAGGATTTTCCCACAACAATGGAGGATTTCTATTTTGAACTCATTGAAACTGTAAACAGCTACTTCTGATAAATATATTGAAGCGTAATCGGCAATTTTCTGTAAGTTGCCGATTTTCTTAAATATTAAACCAAACCATTGATAAACCTGTCAAAGTGTGATAAAATAATTAGGTTGAATATAAATTGAAAGGAAACATTGTTATGAAGAAGATTACTCCAAACAGTACCTTAAAAGAAGTTATGGCTACTCCTGTTGGTAATGACCTTATAAAGATGGTGGCTTATCATGCAGGTATACCCGATAAGATTATTCATAACCCTCTCACAGGTATGATGAAGCTTAAGATGCTTTCCAAGGTTTTAGGTGATAAAATGCCTCTTGAGACTATCGAACACCTTTGCAACCTTCTTTCCTATACTCCCGAAAAAGTTATTACAAAAGACGAGGTTGACCCCAAATGGTGGAAAGAATCAGTTATCTATCAGATTTACCCCCGTTCATTTATGGACTCAGACGGTGACGGTATCGGCGATTTGCAGGGTATCATTTCAAAGCTCGACTATCTTAAGGATTTAGGCGTTGACGTACTCTGGCTCAGCCCTATTTACGATTCACCCAATGATGATATGGGTTATGATATCCGCGACTACAGAAAGATTATGACCGAGTTCGGCACAATGGCTGACTTTGATCAAATGCTCGAAGAAATACATAAGCGTGATATGAAGCTCGTTATGGACCTTGTTGTAAACCACACCTCAGACGAGCACGAGTGGTTCCGGAAGGCTCTTGCAGGTGACAAGAAGTATAAGGACTACTATATGTTCCGTAAGGGTAAGGCTCCCGGTGTGCCGCCCAACAACTGGTCATCAGTATTCTCAGGCTCAGCGTGGAATTACTATCCCGAGCTTGATGAGTGGGCACTTCACATCTTCTCAAAGAAGCAGATGGACCTCAACTGGGAAAACCCCGATATGCGTAAAGAAGTTGCCGAAATGGTTTGCTGGTGGCTGGAAAAGGGTGTTGACGGCTTCCGTATGGACGTTATCAACCTTATCTCCAAGGTTGAAGGACTTCCCGAGGGTAATCCTCTTGTCGGTGAGTTTATCGGCTATGGCGGTGAGCACTATTTCTGGGGACCCAGACTTCACGAATATCTTCACGAGCTTAACGAAAATTCATTCAAGAAATATCCCGAGTCCTTCTGCGTAGGTGAGACAGGCGGTATCGGCGTTGAAATGGCAAAGTACCTTGTTGACGATTCACGCGAAGAAATCAGGCAGACTTTCCTTTTCGATCAGCTTGAAATACCCGGTAAGCAGAGATGGGATGACTACAAGTATGACCTTAAGTATCTGAGAAACCATTTCATCGATTTCCAGACAGAGCTTAAGGGCTCATCATGGCCTGCACTTGTAATTGAAAACCACGATAATCCCCGTATGGTTTCAAAGGTTAATCCCGACCCGAAATTCAGAAACGCTGTTTCGAAGGTTATCGGTGCTCTTCTTCTCACAGGCAGAGGCACACCATATATCTTCCAGGGCGAAGAGCTTGGCATGATGAACTGTGCATTTAAGGATATTTCAGAAATACGTGACGTTGAGTCTATCAACAAATTCGCGGAGCTTCAGGAAAAGGGCAAGACCAAGGCAGAAGCTTGGGCAACTATTCTTGCGGGCAGCCGTGACAACTCAAGAACACCTATCTGCTGGGACGACAGCGAAAATGCAGGCTTTACAACAGGCACTCCCTGGATAAGAGTCAACGGTGACTATAAGGAATGCAACGCTGCTGCACAGGCCAAAGACCCTGCAAGTCCCTTTAACTTCTATAAGAAGCTTATGGCTCTTCGTAAGCAGTATAAGGAAACTCTTGTTTACGGTGACTTCCGGCCTCTTAAGACTGACGATAAAACCTACTGTCTCTACAGAGAAAGCAAGGAAGGTAAGTTCTATATCGAAATGAACCTTACAGAAAATCAGTTCTCAAGACCGAGAGCTGCTGAGGGTGAGTGTGTGCTTTCGAGCTACGCTGCTCCCGCTGCTACACTTCGTCCTTATGAGGTTAATATCTATAAGGTAAGATAAGAGGCGGAAAAAGGAAAGGGAAAAACAATGAAACAGAAATTTCTTTCAGCTGTGATAATTATCTTTCTCGTAGCTGTTGTAATTGCTCAGTGTGTAAGTATAAAGAACATTGAAAAAAGCAGAAATCAGCCTACAGAGGAAGACGCTCAGCAGGTTGTCGTTACAGTTACACCTCCTACAACTGAGCCTCAGACCACTCTGCCTCAGGCAACTCAGCCAACAACAAACAGTGCTCCTGACAGCGAAAGCACTACTGATGCAGACCCTGCCGAAAAGGAAAGCGATATGCCTGAGAGCACAAAGGAGATAATTGATCAGTATACACTTCTTGTTGATAAATTCAAGCAGCAGAAGCCTGCCTACAAGAAAAAGGAATATCAGGCACTTCCCGTTGAGTACCACAACTTCAGCTCAATAATCAATAAGGTTCTTGATATTGCTGCAGGCTATATGACAACAGAGGACGAAGCCGAAATCCTCGTAAGAGACGCAGGTGCTGAAGAAATCCTTATGGATATGCCTATCCACGGTGCTGAAAAGGGCTGTACTCTGACAAACTACGATGCAGTTGAATGGGCAAAGTGTGAAGATTTAGGTGACGGTACTTATAAGATTTCATTCTCACTTAAAGAGGAAATCAACGCTGAGCCTACACCTGCCGATACACTTGTAGCACCCTCGGCTCACGGTGCAGTTATGCAGCCTATGAAGTTCAATGACATCAAGGCAGAGGTTGACGGACTTATCAGTAAGGTGCCGGGTATTGCACTCAATCAGCTTGATTTATTCTACCGCGACTGCGAATTCATCTGTGTCTATAATCCCGAAACAGATGAGGTCCTTTCAATAACACACTACATCGTTATTGATATTGTTGTAAATGCTGATGTTTTCGGCAGAACAATTGACGGCTCCGCAAGGCTTCTCAACGATATGTTTATTTACGATATTACATGGTAAATTCAATCAGTCGCTACAACCGTGTGGCGACTGAATTTTTTTGCATTTTTTTGCTTTAGCAGTTGAAATAGAAAAAAAGAGATGTTATAATGAATTATTATTTTTTTTAGTACCTTAAACGAGGAGATGTTCATTTATGAAAATAGGTATTTACGGCTACGGCAACTTAGGCAAGGGTGTTGAAGACGCTATAAAAAGAAACCCCGATATGACCCTTGAAGCTGTCTTTACAAGAAGAAGCCCCGACTCACTTAAAATTGCGACTGAAAATGTGCCCATAGTGTCAACAAATGGCATAATGGCGTGGAAAGACAAAATAGATGTTATGATTATCTGCGGCGGTAGTGCTACAGACCTTCCCGAAATGACTCCTGCACTTGCTGAAAACTTCAATGTTGTTGACTCCTATGACAATCATTCGAGTATACCTGCACACTTTGCAAATGTCGATGCCAAGGCAAAGGCAAACGGTACCACTGCGCTTATCTCCTGCGGTTGGGATCCCGGTATGTTCTCACTGAACAGACTTTATGCTTCCTGTGTATTACCCGACGGAAATGACTATACTTTCTGGGGAAAGGGAGTATCTCAGGGACACTCCGATGCTATCCGCCGTATAGAGGGCGTTATCGATGCAAGACAGTATACAGTACCGGTAGAAGAGGCAATGGAGCGCATCAGAAACGGTGAAACACCTGAGCTTACAGCGAGAGAAAAGCATAAAAGAGAGTGCTATGTTGTTGCTGAAGAGGGTGCTGACAAGCAGAGAATTACAGACGAAATTGTAAATATGCCTGCATACTTTGCTCCTTATGATACAACAGTAACATTTATTACTATGGAAGAGATGAAAGAGAAGCACAGTGAGCTTCCTCACGGCGGAAGTGTTATCCGTACAGGTAAAACAGGCAAAGACGACTGCCACAGCCAGGTAATTGAATATAAGCTCAATCTTGACTCCAACCCCGAGTTTACCGGCAGTGTACTTGCAGCCTATGCCAGAGCAGTTTACCGCCTTGCAAAAAGAGGCGACTTCGGCTGTAAGAGTGTATTCGATATTGCACCTGCTGACCTTTCAGCTAAAGACAGAGACGAGCTTATAGCCCACATGCTGTAAATATAAAATAAAAAGAGAAAGAATGAATTATTATGTTATGTGAAAATATCGGCGTAAGCGGTGCACATCTCACCTTTGCAGGCAGGGACGTCACAGAGCTTACTGAAAAGTACGGTACCCCTCTTTACCTTATGGATGAGGATAAAATCCGCAGTAACTGCCGCACCTATAAAAAGGCTATGGCAGAGCATTTCGGTGAGGGTAGCTTCCCTGTCTTTGCAAGTAAGGCGGCTTGCTTCAAGAGAATATACGAAATAATGAAAGAGGAGAATATGGGCATTGACCTTGTTTCCTCAGGCGAAATTGCTACAGCCGCAAAGGCCGGCTTCCCTATGGAAAACTCATATTTCCACGGCAACAACAAGACAGATTTTGATATTAATTTTGCTATGGATAAGGGCGTCGGCTATTTTATGGTTGACAATATGTGCGAGCTTAAGGCTATTAACGCTTTTGCAGGGGATAGGGGCATAGTACAGAAGGTTATCTTCAGACTTACTCCCGGCATTGACCCTCATACCTATGCCGCGGTTGCAACAGGTAAGGTTGACTCCAAGTTCGGTATTGCTATCGAAACAAATCAGGCTGAAGAATTCGTGAAAGAGGCAAAAGATTTTGACAATATACAGATCGCAGGCTATCACTGCCATGTAGGCTCTCAGGTTTTCAACGAAGAGGGTAATGTATATCTTGATGCGGCAACTATTATGCTTAAATTCTTCGCTGATATGTACCACAAGTACGGCGTTAAGGCTGAGATTCTCAATATGGGCGGCGGCTTTGGTGTGAGATATACCGATGCTGATCCGTATATGGATATTGCAGGCAATATCGAGACTCTCGCAAAGCACATCAAGGATGTTGCAGATAAGCTTGGTATTCCTATTCCCAGAGTGCTTATGGAGCCCGGCAGAAGCATTGTCGCAGATGCAGGTATGACTCTTTACAGCGTTGGTACAATAAAGGAAATCACAGGCTATAAGAACTATGTTTCCGTTGACGGAGGTATGACTGATAATCCGAGATATGCTCTTTACGGCTCGAAGTATACAGTGCTTCTTGCAAACCGTATGGACGGGAAGGCTGACTTTGAGTGCGACGTGGTCGGACGCTGCTGCGAAAGCGGTGACATTATTCAGCCGGGTATTGTTATGCCAAAGCCCGTAAGAGGTGACATTGTTGCCGTCTGCACAACAGGTGCTTACAACTATTCTATGGCGTCAAACTACAACCGTATCCCGAGACCTCCCGTTGTAATGCTCAGCGGAAAAGAGGACTACGTTGCGGTCAAGCGCGAGACCTTCGACGACCTTACAAGAAACGATATATAAACAATAAACGCAGGGGAGAAAATCCTCTGCGTTTTTGTAATAGTTATGTAGTTTACACTGAATCAGAAAATGATATGAAGGATAGCCTTGAAGAAACCTTTAAGAAGTGCGAGATTAATGATAGTTGAAACACCGCTGAAAAGAATTGTAAACATTTTTATTACTCCTTTAATTTATTACAGTCTTTTGTTTTCTGTAGGTGTATTATAGCAAAAAAACATATTGCGTTGCAATAAGGAAAAATTAAAAAGTTGAAAAAATTTAAATTTGTGCAACAAAATTCAAATATTTGTGGTACGCTGCCGAATGTTATAGGTTGTGATATATTTTGCTTGACAAGATATAAAGCTGATGATATAATAAAATTGAAAATAAATCAAGAGGTGATTTTGTGAAGAAAATGGTTTCGTTGGTTCTCGTATTGATATTGTTGCTTTCAAATGTCTCGTTGGTTTATGCTTTTGACGGAGAATATCAAACAGGAGATGTAATTGAGTTCGGTTCATATCCTCAAAGTGAGGTTACTGATGAAAGATTAATATCAGAATTAAATTTATTGGCATCTGAGTGGGATGAATGGATAAGCTACGGTTACTATAACGGTAACGGCGAAATCGGTTCAATGATTATAGGCGATTGGATGAGATATACAGATGTAAATCACGGCTCGCAAAGGTATAGGGGAGTAAAATTCGTCAGCTACAGACCTTATACAACATACGGTGTGTCTAAAGAAAGCAATACAAATCAGGTTGATAACGGCTACAATACAGATACGGTATATTGGTTTGAATTTGAACCTCTCAAATGGCGTATACTTTCACCGGAAACAGGTTTTATAATGTGTGAAACAATCATAGATGCTCAGCCGTTTTCAAATACTGTTTACAAAAAACAGGCTGAAAGCAAGTATTTTCACAAACATTTTAATGATGCTGATTATAAGAATTTTGCAAACAATTATGAAACGAGTTCAATAAGAGAATGGCTGAACAACGATTTTTACAATACGGCATTTTCAGACAGTGAGAAAGAAAAAATAAGTACAACGCTCATTGAGAATAACGAATACCGCATATCCTACGAAGGTACAGGATATGAGAGCTTTAAGAGCAACAATACTGAGGATAAAATTTTTCTGCTATCTGAAAATGAGGCTTCAAACAGCAATTTCGGTTTTAATCCCTGTAACGGCGAATGCAGAGTTGTTGATGAAGGCTTGTACGAACATACTACTGAATGCTTTAACAATTATAATACTACAAGAATGGCTGAGGGCAGTGATTATGCAAAATGTCAGGGGCTCAGAGTTGATACCGGTTATGAAACCGAAGGAAATTCTTGTTGGTTGCTCCGTTCATACTGTATGGACTCATTATGTACAACAGGCATTTATTACGATGGATATGCTCTGCCTATTTTGGGGACTGGTGGCATCAGTGGTGTACGCCCTGCTGCGGTGTTAAAAGAACACACGCACATTCATAAGCCTGTAGTGATTAATCCTACTTGTACCGTTGCGGGCAAAACGATTTATACTTGTTTTTGCGGTGACGAATATACACATTCTATTTCTTTTACAGGTCACACCTTCGCCGGCTCAGAGTGTGTAAACTGTGACTACGACAAGGCTGACAACTGCTCCTGCAATTGTAATAAGGGCGGTATAGCAGGCTTCATCTGGAAAATAATCAATTTCTTCAACAAGCTTTTCAGAATGAAGCAGGAGTGCGCCTGCGGTGCAAAACACTGGTAATAAACTCTAATCGGCGGGGGAGAGGTCTCCATTCGGGCACACCCTTCTCCGCGTACAAAAATATCAAAAAAACTTACAAAAACCTATTGACAAAGTGAACGCTTTGTGATAATATATCTGCACAACAAAGCAGAGCAGCTATGCGTTCTCACCTTGCGGATAAGGTTCCTGTAAGGTCAATAGACTATTCTTAGTGTATTGGTGCGTGAACGTTGTTGCGTTCACGCTTTGATTTTTATGGCGAAAAGCCACGCAATATTTTGGAGGTGTATGAACATCGCTATCAAAGAAATGCAGATCAATGAGGAAATTCGCGACAAAGAGCTCCGAGTAATCATGGGTGATGGTGAAGTGCTCGGTATTATGTCAGCGGATGAAGCTTTAAAGATCGCCGAAGAAAAAGACCTGGATTTAGTTAAAATCGCTCCCAACGCCGTTCCTCCCGTATGCAAGATTATGGACTACGGCAAGTACCGCTTCGAACAGACAAAGCGCGAAAAGGAAGCAAAGAAAAATCAGCATGTTGTTGAAATTAAAGAAATCCGCCTTTCACTCGGTATCGACACCCACGACTTTGAAACGAAAGTAAACCACGCTAAGCGCTTCCTTACAAGCGGTAACAAAGTTAAGGTTTCAATCAGATTCAGAGGCCGTGAAATGGCTCACACAGAAAACGGTCTTGTCACTATGAAGGACTTTGCCGAAGCTTGCAGTGAGTTCTGCGTAGTCGAAAAAGCTGCTAAACTTGAAGGTAAATCAATGATGATGTTCCTGGCTCCAAAGCCTAAAAAGTAATAGGAGGAATTTACAATGCCTAAAATTAAAACACACAGCGGTGCAAAAAAACGTTTTAAGCTCTCAAAGAACGGTAAGCCCATCCGCTACCATGCAAACAAGTCACACATCCTTACTAAGAAAAACACAAAGCGTAAGAGAGGTCTTCGTCAGACTACTGTTGCTGATAAGACAAACGAGAAGCAGATCAAGCGTCTTATCCCTTACAAATAATATCACCATCTAAATCAATTTAATAACAACGGAGGTATTTAATCATGGCTCGTATTAAAGGCGCAATGATGACTCGCAAGAGAAGAAATAAAGTATTAAAGCTCGCTAAAGGCTACTATGGCTCAAAGCACAGCCTCTTCAAGACAGCTAAGCAGGCTGTTATGAAGTCAGGTAACTATGCATACATCGGCAGAAAGCAGAAGAAGAGAGATTTCCGTCGTCTTTGGATCACAAGAATCTCAGCTGCTTGCAAGGCTAACGGCATGAACTACTCATCATTCATGAACGGTCTTAAGAAGGCTGACATCAATCTCAACAGAAAGATGCTCTCAGAAATCGCTATCGCAGACCCCGCAGCATTCACAGCTCTTACAGAAAAGGCAAAGGCTGCTCTTTAATTTAAAACTTGCGTCCGAGATTTTTTCTCGGGCGTATTTGTGTTTTTAAAGCGATATAACATATAGCTTGTTTTGGCTTGTTTTACTGCCTTTAAGCCTCATTTTAAAGTAGTGACCTATGATTAAATCAAATAATTTTTGTTCAATTTAATGATAAGTCACGGAAAGGAAAAGACTATGATTTCTATAGATTCCGTCAGCAATGAAAGAGTAAAATCCGCAGTGAAAATTGCTTCTTCCGCCAAGACCCGCAGACAGACGGGAATGTTCTTTTTAGAGGGTCTGAGACTCTGCCGCGATGCCGCAGTAACGGGCTATGAGATAGATAGCTTCTTTGTAAGCGCCAGAGCTTATGAGAAATTCACCGAAGACGCAGATTTCATCGCCGAAAGGTCAAAGAGGGCTTTTATAATTTCCGAGCTTGTGGAAAACAAGCTGGCTCTCACTCAGACTTCCCAGGGCTTTTTCTGCCTTTGCAGGATGAGAGAGGATATGAGTGTAGAGGATATTGATTATTCGGGTAAATACATAGCTCTTGAGAATATCCAGGACCCTGCCAATTTAGGCGCTGTCTGCCGTACTGCTGAGGCTCTCGGTATAAAGGGAGTTATCGCTGAGGGTGGATGTGACATCTATTCTCCCAAGGCTCAGAGGGCGGCAATGGGTTCGCTTCTTCGTCTGCCTGTTATCAGGTGTGAAAGCCTCAGAGATACACTCTGTGAGCTTAAAGACAAGGGGATGAAGCTCTATGCCACAACTCCGGATTCTTCGGCTGAAAAGATAACAGACAGCGATATGTCAGAGGGTGTAGTTTCTGTTATCGGCAACGAGGCAAACGGTGTAAGCGACGAGGTTTTTGCCGTTTGTCAGAGGGTGACAATTCCCATGCTCGGCAGAGCTGAATCACTCAACGCCTCTATGGCGGCGGCAATAACTATGTGGGAAATGATGCGCTGAGGTGTTGTAATATGGACGACAGATATTACTGGCTGTGGATACAGTATGTTTTCAAGCCTGCGGGAGAAATAAAACCCCTCTATGAAAAATACGACAGTGCCAAGGCTTTTTATGAAGCAGGGGACAGCGAGTGGAAAGAATTCTTCGGCAGCAGACGGACGGCGGCGTATAAAAGATGCAGTATTAAGTCTCCCGAAGACTTCGCTGAAACTGTGGAATTCTGTGACAAGCACGGTCTTAAGATACTCACACCTGAAAGTGAATACTATCCGAAAAATCTTTTAAGTATAAAAAACTTCCCGGCCGTACTCTTTGTAAGAGGTGACTATAGGTGCCTGAATGATGGGGTACCCTTTGGCGTTATCGGCAGCAGGACGCCTTGTGTTTACGGTGAAAACGCGGCTAAGGATATAGTTGCGACTCTTACAGAAAACGGTGCACTTATTGTCAGCGGCGGTGCTCTGGGTATCGACAGTATTGCTCATAAGTCAGCTATGGAAGCAGGGGGCAAGACAGTGCTCGTAATGGGCTGCGGTCACGGATATGATTATCTCAGAGAAAACGCCGACCTTCGTAAGGCTGTGACAAAATCCGGTGCGGTTATCAGTGAGTATCCACCATTTACTCCCGTAGACCAAGGTACATTCCCTCATCGAAACAGAATAATTTCGGGTATGTCAAAGGCTGTTGTTATAGTTGAAGCCGCAGAGTATAGCGGTACCTTCAGTACGGCAAATCACGCAAGACGGCAAGGCAGAGAGCTTTTCGCGCTCCCCGGCGATATAAACAGCGGAAACTTTGCAGGTTCAAACCGACTCATAACCGAGGGTGCTACGGCAGTTTTCTCAGGCGATGATGTACTGGTAAACTGTGACCTTCTGAAAAAGTCCCGGCGCTTCAAGGGTGAAAAGACGGGAGATACTTTCAAAAACATTGAAGAAAAATCAAGAGAAGGCAAAAACTTTGCAAGAAAACATAAGGTGAAAAAGTCGGCAGAGTCCCATAAAACGAAAGCCGAAGAAAAAAATCAGGAAAAAAATGAAAATATTATAAAAAATCTTCCTGCAGGTATTTCTAAAAACGCAGAGATAGTGTATAATATAATGTCCGACGGTATAAATGGGCTTGATGAGATAAAAAGAAAGTCAGAACTGGAAGTAAGACACATACTTGTGGCACTTACTGAGTTAGAGATACTGGGCTTGGCTGAACTCTTTGCTCCTAATTGTTACCGTATTAAGTAAGTAAATTTTTGAAAAGGTGAATATATATGGCAAATTTAGTAATCGTGGAGTCGCCTTCCAAGGCAAAAACACTCAAAAACTACCTTGGAGCCTCCTATGTAATTATGGCATCGAAGGGTCACATCAGAGACCTTCCCGCTGCAAGGCTCAGCGTTGATGTCAAAAACGACTTCGAGCCCAAATACAGCATTGTAAAGGGTAAGGAATCGCTTGTAAAAGAGCTTAAAGAAGCTGTCAAAGACAGCGACAAAGTTTATCTCGCAACTGACCCTGACCGTGAGGGAGAAGCAATTTCATGGCACCTTGCCGAAATCTTAGGTCTTGACCTTAACGAGACTAACAGAGTCACATTCAACGAGATTACAAAAACAGGTGTAAAAAACGGTATGGCAAATCCCCGTAAGGTGGATATCGACCTTGTCAACGCCCAGCAGGCAAGACGTATCCTTGACCGTCTCGTAGGCTATAAGCTCAGTCCCTTTGTTTCTCAGAAAATCAGACGCGGTCTCTCGGCCGGCAGAGTACAGAGCGTAGCTGTGAGAATGATTGTTGACAGAGAAAATGAAATAAGAGCCTTCGTTCCCGAGGAGTACTGGAGTCTTGACGGCAAGTTTACTCTTCCCGGAAGAAAGGTGCTTTCAGCAGCGTTCTACGGCGACGAGACAGGCAAGATTGAGCTTAAGACAGAAGCAGAGACAGATGCTGTAATGGCTCGTCTCAACGGTGCCGAGTATTATATCAGCTCCCTTAAAAACGGCACAAGAAAGAAGAATCCCGCCCCGCCGTTTATCACTTCAACTCTTCAGCAGGACGCTTCAAGAAAGTTAGGTATGCGCCCGGAAAGAACTATGAAGGTGGCTCAGGAGCTCTATGAAGGTATCACTCTTCCCGGCTATGGCTCAACGGGTCTTATCACATATATGAGAACTGACTCACTCCGTATCTCAGAAGAGGCAAGACAGGCAACGGACAAATTCATCAGAGCCAACTACGGTGAAAAATACATTCCCGAAAAGCCCAGATATTATAAATCAAGAAGCAACGCTCAGGACGGTCACGAAGCTATCAGACCATCTGATGTTGCAATCACACCCGAAAGCATAAAGGCAAGCCTTACCGCAGAGCAGTATAAGCTCTATTCACTTATATGGAAGCGCTTCGTTGCTTCACTTATGGCTTCCTGCGTGCAGAACACAACAAAGCTGGAAATCAAGAGCAGAAATGCAGGTGAAAGCGAAGACCGCTTCTGTCTTTTCACTGCAAGCGGATATTCGGTTAAATTTGACGGCTTTACTGTACTTTACAATATCGACGAGGACGAAGCATCAAAGCTTCCCGAGGGTATAACTAAGGACAGTGCCCTTAAATTCAAAGATCTCATTAAACAGCAGCACTTTACTCAGCCTCCTGCAAGATATACCGAAGAGTCACTTATCAAAACTCTCGAAGAAAACGGCGTAGGCAGACCGAGTACCTATGCGACAATTATTTCAACTATCGTCAAGCGTGAATATGTAAGCCGCAAGTCAAAGCAGCTTATGCCTACAGAGCTTGGTGAAGCAATAGTAAATCTCCTTAAGGATAAGTTCAAGAATATCGTAAATGTCAAGTTCACAGCTCAGATGGAAAGCAATCTCGACGCTGTAGGTGAGGGTGAGGAAGACTATATCAAAATGCTCCACACCTTCTATGACGATTTCGAAGCTAACCTTCAGAAGGTCAAAGACGATATGCAGGGAGTAAAGATTCAGCTTAAGGAAGATATCACAGATATCCCCTGCGATAAGTGCGGCAGAATGATGGTTGTGAAGGTCGGCAGATTCGGCAAGTTCCTTGCTTGTCCCGGTTATCCCGAATGTAAGACAACCAAGCCCTTTGTTGTTGAGACAAACGCTGCCTGTCCCGTATGCGGCGGCAAGGTAATCTCCAAAAAGTCCAAGAGAGGCTACACATTCTTCGGCTGTGATAAGTGGCCCGAATGCAACTTTATGACCTGGGATAAGCCTACAAATGAGAAGTGTCCCAAGTGCGGCAAGTCTCTCTTCAAGGGCAAGGGCTCGGTGCTCAGCTGTCTTGATGAAAGCTGCGGATATAAGGCTACAGCAACAAAGAAAAAGAAGAGCGAATAAGAGCGTCTTTTGGTTACTTTTGGGCGCTAGCAAAAGTAACGCCCCGCGGCGAGCGAGGATAAAACGGTAAAATAAATGAATTGGCTTCGCCATGAATTGCATAAATGCATGAATTGGCCCCAGCCATGAATTGCACCTGCGGTGCATTAAAGAGGTGAGATGATGAGCGAAAAAGTGATAATTATCGGTGGCGGACTTGCAGGTGTTGAAGCTGCTTGGCAGGTTGCAAATGCAGGCTACGAAGTGGATTTATACGAGATGAAACCTGTGAAGTTTTCGCCGGCTCATCATAAGCCCACTCTTGCAGAGCTTGTATGCAGTAACTCTCTCAAGGCAAAGCGTCTTGAGTCTGCGGCAGGACTCCTCAAAGCGGAAATGAGAGTTTTCGGCTCGGTATGTATGGAATGTGCAGACCTCTCGGAAGTACCTGCAGGCGGTGCACTGGCGGTTGACAGAGATATTTTCTCCTCTCTCATTACCGAAAGAATAGAAAACCACCCGAGGATAAATGTTATCCGCGAGGAAGTGACAAAGATACCCGAGGGCAATGTTATTGTTGCCGCAGGACCTCTTGCAAGTGAAGTCTTAAGCGATGATATTATGTCTCTTTGCGGTGACGGACTCCACTTCTTTGATGCGGCGGCACCTATTGTAACAAAAGACAGCATCGATATGGAAAGTGCTTTCACAGCCTCAAGATATGAGCGTGGGGGAGAGAGTGACTACATTAACTGTCCCATGAACAAAGAGGAATACGAAAACTTTTACGATGCTCTTATAAATGCCGAAAGCGCCGATTTACACACCTTTGATAAGCGAAAGGACGTATATGAAGGCTGTATGCCAATTGAGGTTATGGCGTCACGAGGCAAGGACACAATGCGCTTCGGACCACTTAAGCCTGTGGGACTTCGCGACCCGAAAACCGGTCACAGACCCTGGGCGGTGCTTCAGCTGAGAAAAGAAAACTCAGCAGGCACAATGTTTAACCTTGTAGGCTTTCAGACTAACCTTAAGTTCCCCGAACAAAAGAGAGTTTTCTCAATGATTCCTGCTCTCAGAAATGCCGATTTTGTACGTTACGGAGTAATGCACAGAAACACCTTTATCGATTCGCCGAGACTTCTGAATGGTGACTACAGCTTCAGAAAAAGAGATAACCTTTTCTTCGCAGGTCAGATAACAGGTGTTGAAGGGTATATGGAATCGGCTTCATCGGGTATTATGGCAGGTATCAATATGGTCAGAAGACTACAGAGTAAAGAAACTCTTGTTTTACCCGAAACCTCAATGATGGGTGCACTTATGAGATACATCAGCGATGAAAGCGTGAAAAACTTTCAGCCTATGGGCGCCAATTTCGGTGTACTGCCGCCAATCGAGCCTAAGATAAGAGACAAGCAGGAAAGATATGCCGCACTGTCGAAGCGAAGTCTCGATGATTTAAAGGAATATCTCAAAGAGAGGATATGACTATGAATTTAAGTGATTTTGAAAAGATTATAGGATACGAATTTAAAAATAAAATATACCTTGAAACTGCTCTTACTCATTCGTCTTATGCCAATGAAAAGCAGCTTTCAAGAGACTGCAATGAAAGACTCGAATTCCTCGGTGACAGCGTTCTGGGCATAATTACGGCAGAGTACTTCTATCACAACCTTGCCCATCTTCCCGAGGGTGAAATGACCAAGAAAAGAGCTGCCTGTGCCTGCGAAAAGTCCCTTTGCGAATTCGCAAGGAAGATAGGCCTCGGCAAGTTCCTGCTTCTCGGCAGAGGCGAAGAGCATACGGGCGGAAGAAACAGAGCCAGCATTTTGGCCGACGCTTTTGAGGCTGTTATCGGTGCGATTTATCTCGATGGTGGTCTCGAGAACGCGAGAAAGTTTGTCCTTGATTTTGTCAAGGAGGCAGCCGCTAAGCAGCTTTCGTTCAGGGACTATAAGACAGAGCTTCAGGAGATTATCCAGAAGAACCCTGCCGAGCATCTTACTTATGTTCTCGTTGGCGAAAGCGGTCCTGACCACGACAAGCGCTTCGAGGTTGAAGTGAGACTCAACAGCAATGTTATGGGCTGCGGTATCGGCAAGAGTAAGAAGCTTGCAGAGCAGGAAGCCGCAAGACAGGCTCTCGAGCTTATGGGTATAAAATGTTGAAGCATATAAATGTAGCATTGTTCGTGCCCGATGAAGGCTGTCCTCACAGATGCAGCTTCTGCAATCAGAAGACCATATCGGGTAAGACGAAAAGACTCGGAATAAAGGATATAGACTCAGCAGTGGAAACGGCTCTCAGGAGCGCCGATTGCAATAAAGGTGAAATCGCATTTTTCGGTGGTAGCTTTACTGCAATCGACAGGGATTATATGATATCTCTTCTTGAGAGAGCCAAGATGTATATCGACAAAGGTCTCTTCGCAGGTATCAGAATTTCCACAAGACCCGACTGTATAAGCGAAGAGATACTCGGTATCCTGAAGCACTACGGTGTCACATCAATAGAGCTTGGCTGTCAGAGTATGAGCGATGAGGTTTTAGCTCTTAATAACCGTGGACATAAGGCGGAAGATGTAGTGCAATCAGCAAAGCTTATTAAAAGTTACGGCTTCGAATTCGGAGTGCAGATGATGACGGGGCTTTACGGCGACAGCAGAGATGCGACTATAGAAACTGCAAAGAAGCTCATAGCTCTTTCGCCCGACACAGCAAGAATTTATCCTACTGTTGTTTTAGAAGGTACAGAGCTTGAAAGACTCTATAAGCTCGGCGAATATAAGCCTCAGACCTTAGAGGACGCTGCCGATTTATGCAGTGAGCTGCTTCTGATGTTTTACGAAGCTTACATAAAAGTTATCCGTGTCGGTCTCCACTCGGGCGGTAATGTAGAAGAGGGATATGTTACAGGCGCTTATCACCCTGCTTTCAGAGAAATCTGCGAGAGCAGAATATACCTGAAAAAAGTTCTTTCTGAAATTGAAAGACAGGGCATAGCCAAAGGCGAAATCACCGTAACTGTGGGTCCGTCTTTTGTTTCAATGCTGACGGGACAGAAAAAAGCAAACACAGAAAAGCTCAGAGAAATGGGCTATATCTTAAAGATAAAACAAGACAAAGATATGAAAAAATACGAAATTAAAGTGGGAGGTAAAATATGATATTAACAGCACTTGAAATGCAAGGCTTTAAGTCATTTCCCGAAAAGACAACCCTTACCTTCGGCAAGGGTATAACGGCAGTTGTAGGCCCCAACGGCAGCGGTAAGAGTAATATTTCCGACGCTGTGAGATGGGTGCTCGGCGAGCAGTCAACCAAGAGCCTTCGAGGCTCAAAGATGGAAGACGTTATCTTCGACGGTACTAAAGTCAGAAAAGCTCACGGCTTCGCTCAGGTAACGCTTCATCTTGATAATACTGACCGTTCAATCGACAAGGATACTGACGAGGTAACCGTAACAAGAAGATACTACCGTTCAGGTGAAAGCGAATATAAAATCAACGGCGAAAGCGTAAGACTCAAGGATGTCCATGAGCTGTTTATGGATACAGGTCTCGGCCGTGACGGCTACTCAATGGTGTCTCAGGGCAAAATCGCCGATATGGTCAGCGGTAAGGCTAAGGAATGCCGTGATATGCTTGAAGAAGCTGCCGGTATTTCCGCTTACAGATATAAGAGAAGCGACAGCCTTAAAAAGCTCACTCAGGCCGAGGAAAACTTAGTAAGACTCAGAGATATCCTCCTTGAGCTCGAAAGCAGAATAGGACCCCTTAAGACTCAGAGCGAAAAGGCACAGAAATTCCTTGTGCTCAGCGAAGAAAAGAAAGTTCTCGAAATCGGTCTGTGGCTTTACAGTATCGATAAGCTCAAGGAAGACCTTCGCCATCAGGAGGATAAGCTTGCTATCGCAAAAGGTCACTACGACAGCGTTGAAGCTGACCTCAACGAAATCGAAGAGCTTATTGAGAAATGTATCAGCGACACTCAGAACATAAACATCAGAATTGATGAAATCCGTCAGAGTATATCTGAGCTTGAAGAAAAGGCCGCAGGTGCAGGCAGTGAAATCGCCGTACTCAAAAGCTCAATACAGCACAATAATGATACTATCGAGCGTATTTCTAAAGACAGAAGCGATTCAGAGCTTGGTCAGCAGCAACTTTTAAAGGAAATTGAAACCGAAGAAAAGCTCATTGCTCAGATTAAGAGAATCCGTGACGACAAAAATGAAGAGCTCGACAAAATAACAAAAGAACTCACGGATATGCAGTCTCAGGGCGGTTCTCTCGACAAAGAGACAGCGGACATCAGCGTTGATATAAATATCCTTACAAAAAATCTTGCCGACAGCAGAGTAAACGCTTCAACAGCACAGTCGGCTATCGGTGAAATCAAGGCACGTATCGAGACAATCGATCTTCAGATTTATCAGAGAAGAGAGGTTGTGGACTCTGCCGAAAGCGACAAGATAAAAGCAGATGAAGCACTCAAGAAGTGTACCGAAGAAATTGCAGGTATTACCAATACTGTAAACGGCTACACAATGAAGCTTTCTACTCTTGAAACGAAGGCAGACAAAGTCAAGAAGGACCTTGATGAAAAGAGCTTCGAAGAGCAGAGAACAGTTTCCAAAATCAATATGCTTCACGAGCTCGAGAAGAATATGGAAGGCTATTCGGGCTCAGTAAGAAAGGTTATAAAAGAAAGTCAGAAGGGCACCCTCAGAGGTATCCACGGTACAGTGTCACAGCTTATAAGTGTTGACAGCGAATATGCTGTTGCTATAGAAACAGCTCTCGGCAACGCTGTACAGAATATCGTAGTTGATACTCAGCACGATGCAAAGACAGCTATCAACCTTCTCAAATCTCAGGGCGCAGGCCGTGCAACCTTTCAGCCTATTGATGCAGTCAAGGGCAGAGATTTGGACGAAGAGGGACTTGAGGACTGCCTCGGATATGTTGATAAGGCAGTGAATCTTGTCAAGTGCGAGAGCATATACAGTGAGATTATATCCTCAATTTTAGGTAAAACTGTCGTTGCAGAAGACCTTACCTGTGCTATCGAAATCGCAAAGAATTACGACCAACGCTTCAAGATAGTTACTCTTGACGGTCAGGTTATCAATGCAGGCGGTTCAATTACCGGCGGCTCGGGTACTCAGAATGCGGGTATCCTGTCCCGTAGCACAGAGATTGAAAAGCTAACCAAGAAGAGCGAGGAGTTCAAAAAGGAAATCGCAGAACTTACAGAAGCATATACAAAGCTAACAGGTGAAATTGATACTCTTACTGCTTCACTCAATGAGCAGAGAAGGGCTCTTTCAGAGGCTTCCGACGAGAAAATCCGTCTTGAGGGTCAGAAGAATCTTGTTTATGAGCAGTACTACTCGGCTGTGTCAATGCTTGACGAGCTCAAGGGCGAAAAAGAACACGCCGATGAGAGAATCTCGGCTATGGAAGAGTCTCTGAGTGCGTCTAAAGTTAAGTGTGAAGAGCTTGAAAAAGAGATTAAAGACAAAGAAGCAAAGCTTCAGAGTCTCGGTCAGCTCCGTCAGGAGATCACACTCAAGAGAGAGGAAATGTCCTCACAGATCTCCAAGCTTAACCTTGACATTCACGGCGCAGGCAAAGACCTTCAGGCGAGAACTCAGGCTCTCGGCCTTCTGAAGGCAAGACTTGTCAGCCACGAGGATAAGGACAAGGAGCTTATAGACGAAATTCAGAAGATAAAAGATCATAACCTCACAATAGAAAAAGAAATTGCAGACCTTGAAAAGCTTTCTGCGTCGTTCTCGGATAAGAGTCAGCAGGCTAAAGATGAGATTGCGGCTCTTCAGAAAAAGAGAAGCGAAACCGAAGAACGCTCGGCAGCTCTTCGCAGTGAGGAAAGAAGCAAGTCAAGCGAAAGAGAAAAGATAAGCGGTGAGCTTGCACGTCTTGAAGAAAGAAAGCAGACTATGACTCAGGACTATGACAGCACCGTAAACAAGCTCTACGATGAATATCAGCTTACAAAACGCGAAGCCGAAGCAGTTGGAGAGAAACCCGAAGACCCTGCCGGCTCAAAAAGAAGACTAAACGAAATCAAGGGCAGCATCAGACACCTTGGTGCAGTTAACGTTGGCGCTATCGAAGAATATAAGGAAGTCAGCGAAAGATATGAGTTTATGTCCACTCAGGTCGCAGATGTTGAAAAGAGTAAGCGTGAGCTTATAAGACTTATCGATGAGCTGACAGACAAAATGTCACAGCAGTTCAGAGAGCAGTTCGCTAAGATAAATCAGAACTTCGGTGAAACCTTCCGTGAGCTCTTCGGCGGCGGACACGCTGAAATATTACTCGAAGACCCCACCAACGTACTCGAAAGTAACATCGACATCAAGCTCCAGCCTCCCGGAAAAATGGTCAAGCGTCTTGACTCACTTTCAGGCGGTGAAAAGGGACTTTCAGCTATTGCGCTTCTCTTTGCGATTATGAAAGTTAACCCGGCACCCTTCTGTATCTTCGACGAGGTTGAGGCAGCTCTCGACGACGTTAACGTAACAAGATACGCTCAGTATGTAAGACGTATGACAGGCAACACCCAGTTCATTCTCATTACCCACAGAAGAGGTACTATGGAAGAGGCTGACGTGCTTTACGGTATCACAATGCAGGAGCAGGGCGTATCAAAGCTTCTTGAACTTAAAACAGCTGAGCTTGCTAAGAAGCTCGGTATCACACAGTAAAGGAGGAAGAAATCAATGGGTATTTTTTCAAAATTTGGTTTCGGACTTAAGAAAACCCGTGAGGGTATGACAGAGCGTATCGAGGACGTACTCGGCGCTTATGAAGAGATTACAGACGATTTTTACGATGACCTTGAGGAAGCTCTTATTATGGGCGACATCGGTATGAAAACTGCTGTAGACATCGTTGACGCACTCCGTCACCGTGTAAATAAAAATGAGGTAAGAAATCCCAAGCACGCAAAGATGATTATTTCGGAAATTATTGCCGAAATGATAGACGGCGGTGAGGATATGGGTCTTATTACTCAGCCCTCAATTATTCTTGTTATCGGCGTAAACGGCGTCGGTAAAACTACAACTATAGGTAAGCTTGCAGCTATGTATAAAAGAGAGGGCAAGAGAGTTATTCTCGGTGCCGCTGATACATTCCGCGCCGCAGCTATTGAACAGCTTGAAATCTGGGCTGACAGAGCAGGTGTTGAGATAGTCAAGCACAAAGAGGGTGCGGACCCTGCCGCTGTTGTATACGATACCATCAGTGCAGGCCTTTCAAGAGACTGCGACATTATCATTATTGATACAGCAGGCAGACTTCACAACAAGAAAAATCTTATGGACGAGCTCGCAAAAATCTACAGAGTTGTTGAAAAAGAGCTTCCCTACGCTGACCGTGAAATTCTTCTCGTACTCGATGCAACAACAGGTCAGAATGCTGTTAATCAGGCTAAGGAGTTTATGAACGTTGCCGAGCTTACAGGTATCGCTCTTACAAAGCTTGACGGTACTGCAAGAGGCGGTGTTGTCCTCACAATCAAGAATGAGCTTAAGCTTCCCGTTAAGTTTATCGGTGTCGGTGAACAGATTGATGACCTTCAGCCGTTCAAGCCCAAGCTTTTTGCAAAGGCAATGTTTGAAGATACATCAGTTAACTTCGAGGATGAGGAATAAAAATGAAAATTATCATTGCAACTCATAATAAACACAAACTCGCAGAAATGAGCCGAATTCTCAGTCCTATGGGCTATGAGGTTGTAACTGACAGAGACTTAGGCATCGAGCTTACAGATGCCGAAGAAAACGGCGAAACCTTCCTCGATAATGCCAGAATCAAGGCGGAAAGCGGCTGTAAGGAAAGCGGTCTTCCCTGCATAGCAGATGACAGCGGACTCTGTGTTGATGCCTTAGACGGTGCACCGGGAGTTTTCTCAGCAAGATACAGCGGTATACACGGCGACGATGAGGGTAACAACAGTAAGCTCTTGAAGGAGCTCGAGGGAGTACCCACAGAAAAAAGAACTGCACATTTCGCCTGTGCTATTTGTGTCAGCTTCCCTGACGGCAGTGAGGTTACAGCCGAAGGTAAGTGCGAGGGATATATCGGCTACGAAAAGAAAGGTGCTAACGGCTTTGGCTATGACCCCTTGTTTATGGTGGGGGACAGAAGCCTTGCTGAGATGACAGCCGAGGAAAAAGACGCCATCAGCCACAGAGGCAACGCACTTAAGGAATTACAGAAGATATTACCGAGTATATAAGGAGACAGACAATGACAGGCAAAGAAAGAGCAGCTTTCAGAGCGAAGGCTAACGGCCTCGAACCTCTTTTTCAGGTAGGTAAGGGCGGTATGTCCGAGGCTCTTATAAAGCAGACAGACGACGCTCTCAGAGCAAGAGAGCTTATCAAGGTTAAGGTTCTTCTTGAATCTTCACCCATTACCCCCAGAGAAACAGCCGACGAGCTTGCCAAAGCAACAGGCGCTGAGGTTATTCAGGTTATCGGCGGTGTTATAGTGCTTTACAGGGAAAGCCCCGAGCTTAAGGAAAAAGCACTTCAGAAAGAAAAGAACAAGAAAACGGCAGCTAAAAAAGCAAAAGAAAAGCTTTATGCAGCTAAAAAAGAAGGCAAGAAGGTTTACTTCAGAAGTCAGTCGAAGGGTAGAAAATAATGCGTATCGGTATTTACGGTGGAGCCTTCAACCCGGTACACAAGGGTCACGTCAAGCTCGCCGAAGAAATAAAAGAGAAAGCGCACCTTGATAAAATAATCATTATACCCTCAGGGTTATCGCCCCATAAATCAAGCGGTCAGCTTATTGACAGTGAGCACCGCCTTGAAATGTGCCGTCTTGCATTTGATGATGAGTATTTCGAGGTCAGTGACCTTGAAATCAGACGTGAGGGTAAAAGCTATACGATTGATACGGTGACAGAGCTGAAGTCGGTTTATCCTGATGATGAGCTGTATCTCATTATGGGCTCGGATATGCTTCTGAGCTTCCATAAATGGTACCGCTATGAGGATATACTGTCTATGGTGACTCTTTGTGCCACCACAAGGCAGGACGATATAAGCACCGACGAGCTTCTCAGGTACTCTGAGGATGTGCTGAAAAAAGAGGTAATCATCATCGATTTCGAGCCTTTTGAATGCAGCTCCACACAGGTGAGAAATGCACTTCTTGAAGGCGAAGATGCAACATCATTAGTCGGCGAAAAAGTGATGGATTATGTCGCTGAAAATGCTCTTTATACGGACAAGTATACCGATATAAGAAAGCTTCTCAGAAGTAAGCTCGACGACTACCGTTATATACACTCTTTAGGTGTTGCAGATTCGGCAAGACAGCTTGCTGAAATCTACGGTGCAGACGCGGAAAAGGCTTATTTCGCAGGACTTCTGCACGATATTATGAAGAACGCTTCAAGAGATGAACAGCTGGAGATTATTAAAGCAGGCGGTATAACACTTACCGTCCCTGAGAAGAATAATTCTAAGCTCTGGCATGGCATAGCAGGGGAGTGTTATCTGAGAACTGAGATGGGCGTCACCGACCCGGAAATTCTCGGCAGTGTACGCTATCACACAACGGGCAAGGCGGGAATGACCCTCCTTGAGAAGATTATCTATGTTGCCGATTACATTTCGGCAGAGAGAAACTATCCCGATGTTGATGTTATGAGGGATCTTGCCATCAATCATTCACTCGAGGAAGCTTCACTTTATTCCCTTCAGTATACTTTTATGAAGCTGACTCCCGAAAAGGGTATAATACACACAGACAGTGTTGAATTTTATAATGAACTTATAATAAGTGAAAAAGGGAAGTAAAACCCCTCAGTCAGCCTACAGGGCTGACAGCTCCCCTGAAAGGGGAGCCAAGATAAGGTATTATATTAAATATTATAATCGAAAGGAGAAAAGTTAAATGACTGAACTCGAACTTGCAAGAGAAATAGTAAAAGTACTCGACAACAAAAAGGGTATGGATATCAAGCTCATAGAAATCACAGAGCATTCCATCGTCGCTGACTATTTTGTTATTGTATCGGGTACATCCAACACCCACGTTAAAGCACTTGCTGACGAAGTTGATTACGAAATAGCTCAGAAGGGCACAGAACCTCACCACATTGAGGGCAGAGCAACAGGCTGGATTCTTCTTGACTACAGCAGCGTCCTTGTTCACGTATTCACAGGCGAAGCACGTGAGTATTACAACCTGGAAAGATTATGGCAGGATGCAAGAACTATTGACATTTCTGACATTGTAGAGTAATATTAATATTTGTAAATAATTAAACGGAGTGATAAATTTGAATTACGATTTTAAAAATACGGAGCTCAAATGGCAAAACAAATGGGAAAAAGCAGGCGTTTTCCACGCTGAAGACGGCTCAGACAAGAAAAAGTTCTACGCTCTTGTTGAATTCCCTTACCCCAGCGGTGCTGGTATGCATGTAGGTCACATCAAGGCTTATTCAGGTCTTGAGGTTGTTTCACGTAAAAGAAGAATGGAAGGCTACAATGTGCTTTTCCCCATCGGCTTTGACGCTTACGGTCTGCCCACAGAAAACTACGCTATTAAGACTGGTATCCACCCCCGCCAGGTAACAGACAACAACATTGCAAAGTTCTCCTCACAGCTCAAGAGAGTAGGCTTCTCCTTCGACTGGAACAGAGTTGTTGATACCACAGAAGAGGGCTACTACAAGTGGACACAGTGGATTTTCCTTAAGATGTTCGAAAACGGACTTGTTTTCAGAGATAAGACTCTTGTTAACTACTGCCCCTCATGTAAGGTTGTTCTTTCAAACGAGGACTCACAGGGCGGTAAGTGCGACATCTGCCACAGTGATATCGTTCAGAAGTCAAAGGATGTCTGGTATCTGAGAATAACAGAATATGCAGACAAACTCCTTGAGGGACTTGGCAGTGTTGACTATCTTCCCAACATCAAGCTTCAGCAGGAAAACTGGATCGGTAAATCGGTAGGTGCTTTCGTAAACTTCAATGTTAAGGATACCCAAGAGACCCTTCGCATTTATACGACACGTCCCGACACACTTTTCGGCGTAACATTTATGGTTATGGCTCCCGAGCATCCTATGCTCGACAAATACAGCTCAATGATCGCTAACTTCGCGGAGGTAGAAAACTACAGAACTGAATGTGCAAAGAAGACTGAATTCGAAAGAACACAGCTTATAAAAGACAAGACCGGTGTTAAGCTTGACGGTTTTGTAGCAATCAACCCCGTTAACGGTAAGGAAATCCCCATCTTCATTTCCGACTACGTTATGATGGGTTACGGTACAGGTGCTATTATGGCTGTGCCTGCACACGACCAGAGAGACTATGACTTCGCAAAAAAGTTCGGCATTGACATTATCGAGGTTATCAAGGGCGGTGACATCGCAGTTGAAGCTTATACAGGCGACGGCGAAATGGTTAACTCCGACTACCTCAACGGCTATACAGATAAGAAGTCTTCAATTGCACGTGTACTCGAAGAGCTCGAGAAGCAGGGTATCGGCGAAAAGGGTGTTCAGTATAAGATGAAGGACTGGGCATTCAACCGTCAGCGTTACTGGGGTGAGCCTATTCCTATCGTACATTGCTCCCATTGCGGCATAGTACCCGTACCCTACAGTGAGCTTCCCTTAAAGCTTCCCAAGGTTGAAAACTTTGAGCCGGGTTCAGACGGAGAAAGCCCCCTTGCAAAGATTGATTCTTTCGTAAATTGTACTTGTCCTAAATGCGGACAGCCTGCAAAGAGAGAAACCGATACAATGCCTCAGTGGGCAGGCTCATCCTGGTATTTCTTAAGATACATCGATCCGAAGAATGAAGAAGCCTTCGCCGATATGGAAAAGCTCAAGTATTGGGGTCAGGTTGACTGGTATAACGGCGGTATGGAGCACGTTACACGTCACCTTATCTACTCACGCTTCTGGCACAGATTCCTTTATGATATCGGCTGTGTACCCTATGCAGAGCCCTATGCAAAGAGAACAGCTCAGGGTCTTATTCTCGGCCCCGACGGCGACAAGATGTCTAAGTCAAAGGGTAATGTAGTTGACCCCAACGACGTTGTTGACGTATTCGGTGCAGACGTACTCCGTACTTATGTACTGTTTATGGGTGACTATGAAAAGGCTGCTCCCTGGTCAGAAAACAGTGTTAAGGGCTGTAAGAGATTTATTGACAGAGTATGGAATCTTCAGGAAATTATGACTGAGGGTGACGAGTATTCGGCTAAGCTTGAAACATCTTTCCATAAGACCATCAAGAAGGTTACCGAGGATATCGAAACTCTCAAATACAATACAGCAATCGCTGCTCTTATGACACTTCTCAATGAGATTTATGACTACGGCTCAATCACGAAGAAGGAGCTCGGCACATTTGTTTTACTTCTCAATCCCTTTGCTCCTCACGTAACGGAGGAAATCGCAGAGCAGATTGGTATGGAGAATATGCTTGCAGTGGGTCCCTGGCCTACTTATGAAGAAGCTAAGTGCATAGACTCACAGATAGAAATCGTAGCTCAGGTCAACGGCAAGGTAAGAGCAAAACTCAGCGTAGCTGCTGATATCGAAGCTGCCGAAGCAATCGCTATGGCAAAGGCAAACGACAGAATTTCCGAGGAAATCTCAGGCAAGACTGTTGTAAAAGAGCTCTATGTCAAGGGCAGACTCGTAAATATCGTTGTAAAATAATAAAAAATTAGGGAATAATGTCATTATTGTTACATATTTTCTCTTGACAAGTTTAAAAGTATATTGTATAATGAATGGCGTATCCTTAATGGAAATAAACCCCTGCTACAGGTAAGGGAGGGAAATATAAATGAGTCAGGTAAAAGTTAAAGAGAACGAGTCACTCGACAGCGCTCTCAGACGTTTTAAGAGACAGACTTCACGTGATGGCATCATCCAGGAGGTTCGTAAAAGAGAACA
>JAZSMR010000067.1:0-28774 GCA_045535965.1 Acutalibacteraceae bacterium | reverse complement strand
AACGAATTACCCCCTGAAAGAATAGTTGCCATTGCGGGCAATCTTTCGGGCAAGGGAATGATTAAGGCGGCAGGTGCACAGCCGTATGTTGTATTCAGGCTAAAGGGCAGAAGCCCCATTGAGGCGATGAAGGATATGATTGAGGTTATGAGTAAGAGTGCAGAGTAACCAAAACAAGTAAAGTTTTGGCCAAGCTTTTACAAAAGCTTGCGGGGTGCGGGGCGGAGCCCTGCCACAACAATTAGAAATAAATTTGAGCGGTGAGAAATCTATTTTTCACCGTTTTTTATTCATAGAGTACCGAAAACACCTTAACTCTATGCCGCATAGGTTGCTTTTTTATCTGCCCGGGTATAAAATCAAGGCATAAGGAGTGATGCAAATGGACGCAAACAAAATAGGCACTTTCATAAAAGACCTGCGAACCGGGAAAAATATGACACAAAAAGACCTTGCAGAAGTAATCAACTGTACCGACAAGGCAATATCCCGTTGGGAAACAGGAAGGGGAGTCCCCGAGGTATCTTTGCTTATGCCATTGTCGAAAGCACTTGATATTTCAGTCAACGAACTGCTCTCGGGTGAAAGGTTTATAATTGAGTCAAAGCCGGAAGAACAAGAGGAGTGCAAGGAACTGATAACGGTTCCCGAAATCATAAGCAAAACCGACGAAACTATAGTTGATGTAATTACAGAAAAAGAAAATGAACTAAGAAAGACAAAAAAAGATACAGTGATATTTATGATTCTGTGTTGTGTGCAGGTGCTGATTTTCTTTGTAATACCAAACATTATTACAACGCTTAAGCCTACCGCTGAACCCGTAGTATTTTTAATATATGCCTCTTTTTTGAACTTTGTTTTTGTGGGAGTGATAAAGGATAAAATCAAGTGGCTCTTTCCGCTTTTCACTGCACTTTGCTTATTGGCACCCTTGGTCAGCAAAAGCAGTGAGGGCTTCCTGAATTTTTGGTATGCGGCACTTTTCGGTGTAAGTGCTATGGTAGTGATTGGGGTTGTTACAGGAATACAGTGGTTAATAAAAAAGTTCAGATAAAAAACAGGGCAGATACCTTTTCGTATCTGCCCGTATATTAACCTTGTAAACTCGGCGGGCAGAAGTTACCCTCTACTTACCGAGTTCATCGCAATTCCGAATTCCTAATTCCGAATTCCGAATTAAATTGTGGCCTCCGCCTCTGCAGCCTCACGCTTCTCACGGATGAAAGCATAAATGGGTTCGAGTCTCTGCTTTGTAAGAGGATAACCAAACTGCATAAGCAGCCATACACCTGTGTAAACAATAGCAGGAATAATTGTGCAGATAAGCATAATCTTCTTACTTGTATCATTTTCAGTGATGAAACCGTTACCTGCAGTTTCGCTGTCATATCTGGCCCACTGAAGAAGGAAGAGACCTGCGCCGTCAGCGAGAGTCTGACCAAACTTGCGTGAGAATGTGTAAACAGCATATACAGCACTTTCGTTTCTGATACCCGTTGTGTATTCCTGATAGTCAATAACATCCATTACAACTGCCCAGCAGGTAAGGCTTACGAAGGTGTAACCGAAGCCGATGAGAAGAAGTGCAGCCATAAACATCCATGCAGGGAAGATGCCTGTTTCAGGATTGAGCTTGTCGATGATACCCTGATTGTTTGCGCAGATTGCAAGTGTAACAGAAGCAATTGCCGCAATGATTGAAAACTTGCCGCAAAGCTCTTTTTTGCCGTACTTGGCAGAGAGCTTGGGAGTAAAGAGCACCAGGCATACCATAGGCAGATAGTTGCAGATGGTGCCGAGAATACTCAGACTGGTATTTGTGAAGTAGTTCTTATAAAGATAAGAGTTGAAGGAGTTGAACTGGAGCTGACCGCTGATGAGCACACCTGCAAGAGCAACAGTAACAAAGGGACGTGACTTGAGAAGACCGAGATATGTTTTCTTGAAGTCCATTTTCGGGTCAGCCTCGGATGGAACTCTCTCTTTAGTGGTCTTGTAGCCCCAAAGATAGAATATAATTGAAAGGATACCCATAATAAGACCGAAGATGAACATCTTTGAGCCGTCGGCAACTTCAACTGCCTTGCCTGTTGTCTGGTCGATAACCTCAACCATTTCATTTGTTGCTGGATCAAGCTGGAGCTTTGTGGAGTAAATTACCATAGGAGCAATAAGTGAAACTACTGCGCCGCCGATACCTGAACCGATGCTGCGGAAGGTGGAAAGAAGATTTCTGCCGTTGGGGTCGTCTGTAATAACGGAAGCAAGTGAGCCGAAGGGGATGTTCATACCCGTATACATCATACCGTAGAAGATGTAGGTCACATAGCAGATTATGAGTAAGATTGTGGTATTTGATGTGAGCTGATGATAGGGCAGGAAGCAAAGTATGGTTGAAATACCGAGAGGCAAAGCAACCCATTTGAGGTAGGGTCTGAACTTGCCGTCCTTTACGGGAGGCTTCTTAGCAACCAGAGCGCCCCAGATGGGGTCATTGATACAGTCCCAGAGACGTGTAAGGATGAACATAAGACCGGCCTTTGCAGGTGCAATTTTAAGCACATCGGTCATGAAGATCTTAAGATAACCCGAAATGTATGTAAGGTTAAACAGGTTACCTGCTTCTGCAATAGTGTACCCTGCCGCTTCCTTGACGCCGATTTTATTCGGGTGTTCATTTACGGGTTTTTCTTTTTGTTTCTTTTCTTTAGCCATGATTTTTTTCTCCTTTTCTATATTGTTGATTGTAGTGCAGGCACACCGCCTGCCACAATGCAGTTAATTGTATCAAGTCGCCCGCGGGGGAAATAAATGCAAAATGCAAAGTGCAAAATGCAAAATTGCGGTCGCGGGTCAGGTATAATATAAACTTTTACACCTCTGCCGCAGAGATGGTTGGTTTCTGTAGGATAATCTGTGAATTATAATGTATAATGGGTTAAAAATGAGTTTTACCATTTTGGCGGGATGAGAGTCGTTTCTTTAATAATTCTGAGACGGATATAATCGGAGCGAAGCGACCATTAATTCTGCATTTTGCATTCACCCAAAGATTCCTTCTTTAATCGTAATCTCACCGGGAGTGAACCCTGCTTTTTCGATAGCTTCGATAAGGAGCTTATCGTCAACATCGTTTTTCATTGTTACGGTAGCAGTGCATTTCTCGTGGTCAGCCTTAGCCTTTGTAACACCGTCGACAGCGCTGAGAGCATCGGCAACAGACTTTGAGCAGTGAGTGCAGTGCATACCCGTAACCGCAATGATTTTCTTCATCTTTATATACGTCCTTTCTATAAAATGCTTACCATTATAGAATACACCATTTGCCTTTGTAAATGCAATAGAAAAAAAGAAATAATTGGAAAATCCCTTTAAAAGGCTGAAATTTTCATTCGGCAACTTGCACATTTTGCTTTGTATATTTTGTGCAAAAAGTCGATTTTTGCGTTATAATTCACAAAAAGATTAAAACTTAACATTAAATCCCAAAAACCTCTTGACTTTTCGGGAAAAATATTGTAACTTTATATGGTAAATGACTTGGTATTGTATCAAGACCAGCCATTATTACGGTAAAGCGTTTTAGTAAGAACGCAAAATTTTTGAAAGGGGTTATTATAACCATGAAAAAAGAAATTAAGGTTGTTGCTATTATCCTTGTAGCTCTTATCGTTTTCTTAAGCGGCTACGGTCTTGGCGCATCAAAAGGCATCCAGATTAACATCGGCGGTACTGTAGAAGTTAACGGCGGCGCAGCTGTAAACGCAGGTGCTCAGGCTCAGCCCTCACAGCAGGCTCAGCCCTCAACACAGCCCTCAACTCAGCCTTCTACTCAGCCCTCAACACCCGACGCTCCTGCAGATGACACACCTGATACTCCTGCAGATGATACACCTGACGCTCCCGCTCCCGATAACAGCGGTGCAAAGGTTCCCTCAAGCAAAGATGAAATCGCTGCAGCTTACAACAAGGCTATCAACGAATACAAGGCTTTCAAGGGCAAGGTAACAACAAAGAAGACAGAAACAATCGGTATCCAGGTTAAGGATCTTCCTTCTATCGTTGCTGCTATCGTAAATCCTGTTGTTGAAAAGTTCACAGGTACAACAGAAGAAACATGGACATTTGAAAACGGTGCAGACGTTGCCGATCCCGCAAGAATGCTTGCAGACAAGATGATTCCCGGTGGCAGAGATGCAGCTGTTCAGGCTGCAGGTCTTGCTGAAGCTTCAGCTACAGCTAACGCTGACGGCGGTTACACAATGAAGCTTAAGTTCGTTGCTGAAACATCAAAGTTTGACGGCACAAAGAACACTTCAGAGCCTACATACCACATGGGCGCAATGGATCCCCTCAACCTCGGCACACTTGACATTAAGCCTATCACAATCACAGAAGCTGAGCTCAACTACCCCGGTGCTACTGTTGAAGCAACTGTAGACGGTCAGGGCAGACTTGTTAAGCTCGTTCAGATCCTTCCTCTCGACGGTTACGGCACAGGTAAGGCAGGTATCTCAGCTACAATCAACCTTGCAGGTTCAATGGACGCTACTTACGAAATGACATACGCTTAATTCGTAAGAGTTAAACAAACAATTTAAGGGCTGTCTTATGACGGCCCTTTTTAAATGCAAAATGCAAAGTGCAAAATGCAGAATTGCGGTCGCGGGTCAGTGTGATGTAAACTTTTACACCGTTACCGCAAAGGTAACAAACTGCTAACGGATAACTTGTAAATTATAATAGATTAAAAATAAACTTATTAATTTGGTGGGATAAAGGTCGTTTTCTTTTACAAACTTAAAACGGATATAATCGGAGCGAAGCGACCCTTAATTTTGCATTTTACATTTTGCACTTTGCATTTTTCAAAGGAGGCTTATATATGAAAAAATCACTTCTATTCTCAGGCACTGCTCTTGCCCTTGGTGCGGCAGGACTTACGGCAGTGAACGAAATGCTCTACCGTGCCCTTATTTATAAGGATTTCAAGATACCGGCAGGAGTGGGCAAGCTTATGAACGGAGATACACCGCCGCCAAGCCATAAGGATTTAGCTCATAAGGAGTGCAAGAAGTATTTCGAGGACTACGGCTACGAGAGACACTTTATGGTGAATGAAAGAGGTCATAAGCTCACTGCCTACCACGTGAAGCCCGAGAAAGAGAGCAAGGTATATGTCTTCTGCTCCCACGGCTACAGATATGAGGGTAAGAGTGAGTGGTGCTGGTATGTGAAGCACTATGTTGAGGAGCTCGGCTTCAATATGTTTATCGTTGACCATCAGTGCTCGGGTGAGAGCGAGGGCGAGTATATCGGCTTCAGCTCCTTTGAGTCAAGAGACGGACTTAAGTGGCTCTCCTATATGAATGAGACCTTCGGTGAGGATATTGATATTATTCTCCACGGCATATCTATGGGCAGTGCTACTGTTATGCTTATGACAGGCAGCGAGAGTCTCCCTGAGAATGTGAGATTCACTGTAGCAGACTGCGGATTTACGAGTGCCCTTGATGAGTTTAAGTATAAGCTCAGAAGCTGGGGAGCACCCGAAAAGCCTATAGTACCTATGATTTGTGCTATGAATAAGCTAAGAGCAGGCTATGATTTCCAGGCTGATACCGATGCCCTTGATGCAGTATCGAGAGCGAAGATACCTATGCTGTTTGTCCACGGCGGAGCTGACGAGTTTGTGCCCACATATATGGTACATCAGTTATTTGATGCTTGCAGTGCGCCTTACAAGGACAAGTTGGTGGTTGAGGGTGCAGGCCATGCGGACAGCTATTATCTCGGCAAAGAGGAATATGAGAGAAAGATTGATGAGTTTATAGAAATTATGAATTATGAATTATGAATTATGAATTATGAATTAAGGGTCGCTTTGCTCCGATTGTAACTTGATAGAGCAATACTCTTTTTTCGAAAACAATAATTATAAAAGCAGCAGACAAAACCTTTTGCGGTTAATCTGCTGCTTAAATTTTTGAGTCTGCGCAGGAATCAATTTAATATTATATCAGGCTATACTGCGCAATTCATAATTCATAATTCCTCATTCATAATTAATTGTAGGGCAACCAAACTCTCATCTCATTTTCGCCTCTGTTGCCCCATAAATAATAAGGCACAGCCCTGAGGACGGTCTCCTCGCTCTCAGGCTCCGAGAATGAATATAAACCGCCGTCATCGCTGATTCGTGTGCCCTTGCACTCAATCATAACCGTCTGACCTAAAACCTCATTATCGGTACTCACAGTCTTGAACTCACCCTTGGTATCAAGCCTTAAATCAAGCACTCTGCCGCCGTTGTCCACGCCCTCAAAGCAGTAAACGAGAGGACCTCTTGTAACAGCCACACTGCCGCTGAGGTCAGGTATCTTCGCCGAAGGATAAACTACCTTGATTCTATTCTCAAGCTTGATTTTAACGCTGTCGCCGTCCTTTGCCGTAAGATATACATATCCGTCCTTGCTCGGCACATCGTGAGGGAAGTTGTTGATGTAAACGGCATAGTTACCCTCTGCCCAACCGGGAATACGGACAGCCAATTTGCCTCCCTTTTCCACTGCATAGTTAATCTCAAAATTATAGGGATAGCCGCTCTTGCAGCTGAACTTCATACCGTTTTCGGCGGTAATATCACCGTCTGCGAAAAGATGACAGTAAACTGTATCCTCACTTTCACTGTAGGCATATTTGCCGAAGGAGGAAATGAGTCTTGCCACGTTGGGAGGGCAGCAGGCACAGGTGTACCATTTGGGTCTTTGTGGCAAAGCGTGTCTGTGAGTCACTGCGTCACCGCTTATACCCGGCACAACCTCAAGAGGATTTACATAAAAAAAGCGTTTGCCGTCTCTCTGCATACCTGCAAGAACTGTGTTGTAGAAAGCGAGCTCCATTACGTCAGCATATTCGCCCTTGATTTCGTTTTGAAGCATCTTACTCATAAAGAACATAAGTCCGATTGATGCGCAGGTCTCAGCATAGACAGTATCAGAGGGGAGATTGTAGTCAACGGTAAATGCTTCCCCGTGTACCGATGAGCCGATACCGCCGGTAATATACATTCTTTTATTAACAATACTGCTATAGAGGTTTTTGCAGGCCTCGTAAAGCTCCTTGTCATCGGTCTTGGCGGCAAGGTCTGCCATAGCCGTGTAAAGATAAACAGCTCTTACACTGTGACCGTCAGCATTTTTCTGCTGTCTTACGGGAGCGTAGCTTTGCTGATAGTGGTGGTTTCTGCCGTCGCCGTTCCATACTGTCCAGTCGCGGCTCTGTCTCTCTTTTTCATAGTAGTGAGGGTCAACACCTCTTATATCGATAAAGTGTTTGGCGAGCTTCAGGCACTTTTCGTCCTTGGTAACGTCATACATTCTCAGGAGTGCAAGCTCGATTTCCGGGTGACCGGGATAGCCCTTGTGTCCGCCCTCGATGAAAACCTCATATATATGCCGGACATTCTTCTGCATAACCTTAAGGAGCTTATCCTTGCCCGTTGACTCATAGTAAGCCAGAGCCGCCTCAATCGCATGACCGCTACAGTAAAGCTCGTGTCCCTCAAGGATATTAGTCCAGTGTTTTTCCTTATCCTTGATTGTGTAATATGTGTTGAGATAGCCGTCAGTATCCTGTGCTTCGGCGATAATATCAATAAGCTCGTCGGCAGTCCTTTGGAGAGCTTCGTCGGGGAAAATGCCCAGACTGTAGCCCACAGCCTCAAGCCACTTTGCCGCATCGCTGTCCTGGAAAACCATACCGTAAAAGCCGTCGGCAGTGTCCTCACCCCTGAGAGCCTTGCCTGCATTGATGAAGTTCTTGATAACGTGGCTTTTTTCCGTGTCCTCAGCCTTGTCCGAGAGCACCGTATACTGATAGGGGATAACCACATCTTTTATGAGCCTTTGATATTCTCCTATGTACCCTGCCGATTTATATGAGTCTATGCTTAAAGGTTTATTAATCATAGCTTTATCACCTTATTTCTTTGTTTTTCTCATTATACCAAATAGCATTGATATTGTAAACACGATTATTACAATATTGTAATCATACTATATCCTTTTTTATTGTTGGTTTACACATTATTCATATTGATTTGCTATACTACTGTATAATTGTCGATTTATGCTTAATTTTACAGGAGGAATTAGTTTTGAAACAACTTCTAAAGCATTTGAAATATATCAAAAAGCCCGTAATTGCGGCTATGATTTTCGCTGTTCTTTCCCAGGTCAGCAATCTGACTCTGCCTATGCTGATGTCATCTATTATCAATAACGGCATTGCCAACAGTGATATTGACTATGTTAAAAGAGTCGGTCTTATTATGATGGGAATTTCCGCCCTCGGTGTGGTGATTGCCGTATATAACAGCTATTATTCAAGCAAGACCTCGGCAGTTTACGGAAAGCTCCTTCGCCGTGAGATTTTCCTCAAGGTTGAAGATTTATCTCAGAGAGATATCGACAAAATCGGCACACCGTCACTTATCACACGCTGTACCAACGATGTAAGAGTTATTCAGGATTTTGTCCTCACATCTCTTCGTATGATTATTTCCGTGCCCATAATGTTAGTCGGCGGCGTTGTAATGGCATTTATCCTCAACCCGAAGCTCGCCACCATTATTTTCGCCGTTATCCCCATCATCGCAGTGATTGCGTCACTTGTAATCAAGTTTGTTATTCCTCTTTTCAGAAAAAGACAGAAGTTAGTTGACTCGGTAAACCGCTTCATAAGAGAAAAGCTCAGCGGTATAAGAGTTATAAGAGCCTTCAATAAAACAGAAAAAGAAGATGCACGCTTTGACGAGAGAAACGAGGCTCTTTCGGGTCTTACTCTTAAGTTTCAGCGTATAATGTCAATACTCATTCCCATTTGCATAGTGCTTGTTATTATTGCCCTCGACTGTCTTATTTTAGTTGCGGCCAATAACTTCAATTCAATGGACCATATCACCGAAGCGGACAAGCTTATGTCAGCCATAGGCGATTTGCAGGCTTTCGTAATTTATATGATAATGATAGTTTCTGCTGTTACCATGACAGCAGCTATGTTCGTAATTGTCCCCAGAGCAAGAATCTCAGCTTACAGAATTACAGAGGTCTTAAACCTTGAACCCACAATCCTTGACCCTGAAGAAGCTGAAAAAATGGACGAGAGCTTAAGGGGTACAGTTGAGTTCAGAAATGTAAGCTTCGGCTACGGCGAAAGCGATAACTACGCACTTTCAGATATTTCCTTTACCGCCGAAAAGGATAAGGTAACTGCAATTATCGGCTCAACAGGCAGCGGCAAATCCACTATAGCTAACCTCATAATGAGATTCTACGATGTAAACAAGGGCGAAATCCTCTTCGCAGGTAAAGATATAAGAAAGCTGAGTCAGGCTGACTTGCATTCAAGAATTGCCTTTGTACCTCAGAAGGCACTGCTCTTCAGCGGCAGTGTGCGTGAAAATCTTCTCTACGGCGATGAGAACGCAGGTGAAGAGGATTTAAGAAAGGCTCTCGAAATCTCACAGAGCGCAGAATTTGTCGATAAGCTTTCCGACGGTATCGAATCAATGATAAGCCAGAACGGCACTAACCTTTCGGGCGGTCAGAAGCAGAGACTCTGCATTGCCAGAGCTCTCACAAGAAAGGCAGACGTATATATTTTTGACGACACCTTCTCAGCTCTCGACTTCAGAACCGATGCTGCTCTTCGCAAGGCAATAAAAGAGAATATAAGTGCTACGATTATCATAGTGGCTCAGCGTGTGGGTACCATTATGGATGCTGACAGGATTATAGTCCTTGATGAGGGCAGAATCGTAGGTATGGGCAAGCACGGTGAGCTTATGGAAAGCTGCGAGGTTTACCGTGAGATTTACCATTCTCAGATGACTGAGGAGGTGACAGCATGAAAACCAAAAAGATAAGAGAAAACAAATCCGTAAAGGCAGACAGATACGCCTCTTACCGCAATGCTGCCAAGGATCAGAAGGACAAGCCCGCCAATTTTACGGCGACGGCTAAGAAGCTATTCTCACTTTTAAAGGGCAAGGAATTAGCTGTTATTGTTACAGTTGTCTGTGCTTCTATAGGCTCGGTGCTGTCAATACTCGGTCCTAAATACTTGGGTGATATTATCAATGTGCTTGACGTGCAGGTCAAAAACAAGCTTGCAACAGGCACAATGGACTTTTCATCTATATACGACATACTCCTTACCATTCTCGCAGTATTTGTGGGAAGCTCGGTTTTCAGCTTCATACAGCACTATATTATGGCAGGCGTTGTTCAGGGACTCATTACGGGTCTTCGCCGCAAAATCAACCATAAGCTGTCAAAGCTTCCTCTTTCATATTTCGACTCCCACAATAAAGGCGATATCCTTTCACGTATCACCAACGATATCGACAACATAAACAACACTCTTCAGCATAACCTTATCCAGATTATCACAAGCGTCGTCACCTTTGTAGGTGTTCTCGGCATAATGATTTACTACAGCAGAACACTTTCTCTTGCTTCGCTTATGCCTTTCCCTGTTTGCCTTGTTATCGCTATGGCAATTCTTCGCTTTTCGAAGGTGTATTTCCGTCAGCAGTGGAAGGTGACAGGCGACGTAAACGGACATATCGAAGAGATGTTCACAGGCCACAAAATCGTCAAGGCCTACGGGCACGAGAAAAAGGCTATAGAAGAATTCGACGAGATAAACGAGGCTCTTACGGAGTCGGGCAGAAAGGCGCAGTTCCTTTCAGGTATCCTCAGCCCCCTTATAAACTTTGCAAATAATGCAGGTTACGTGATTATTTGTGTAATCGGCGGTTATCTTATTATTAAGGGCGAGCAGAGCGTCAGCACAATCACAGTGTTTATGGCATACACCAAAATGGTTATGCAGCCTATTATTGACCTTAGTAACATTGCCAACAGTCTTCAGTCCTCACTTGCAAGTGCAGAGCGTGTATTCAATATAATTGAAGCAGACGAAGAGACCGACGACGAGGCTGTAACGGAAATTTCAAAGGGAGACAGCATAGAATTTGAAGACGTATGCTTCTCATATCTTCCCCATAAGCCCCTTATTGAAAACTTCAATCTCAAGGTGAATAAGGGCGAGCTTGTGGCTATCGTAGGTCCCACAGGTGCAGGTAAGACAACTATAGTAAATCTCCTTATGAGATTCTATGAGATTAAGTCAGGTAAAATCAAGGTTGACGGTGTGGATATAAGAGATATCTCACGTAAGAATCTTCGCAGTGTTATGGGTATGGTTCTTCAGGATACCTGGCTCTTTGAGGGCACAGTAAAAGAAAACATCATGTACGGCAACGAAAAGGCAACCGAGGAAGAATTCCTCAGGGCTGCAAAAGCTGCAAAGGTAGACCGCTTTGTATCACTTCTTCCCGAGGGCTATGATACTATCCTTGAGGAAGACGGTGCGAACCTCAGTGTGGGTCAGCGACAGCTTATCACTATCGCAAGAGCGTTCCTTGCATCACCGGATATTCTCATTCTCGACGAGGCTACCTCAAACATTGATACGAGAACGGAGATGCAGATTCAGCAGGCAATGCAGAATCTTATGGAGGGCAGAACAAACTTCGTTATTGCCCACAGACTTTCAACTATCAGGAAAGCAGATAAAATCCTCGTTATGAATGAGGGCAGAATTGTAGAAACAGGAAACCATAAGGAGCTTATGGCTAAAGACGGCTTCTATGCAGAAATTTATAATTCACAGTTTATGGTTTAAGGAGACTCACTGAATGAACCTTATCACCCTCTCAAACGGTCTTAGAATATTCACACATAAAAGAGACGACCTTCGCTCGGCTACTGTAGGCGTATGGGTTATGTCAGGCTCGAGAAACGAGACAGCCGAAATAAGCGGCATATCCCATTTCATAGAGCATATTGTCTTTAAGGGCTCGCACAAAAGGACAGGCTTTGAAATTGCCGAGGGTATGGACGAAATAGGCGCTCACGTCAACGCCTATACCACCAAGGAATATACCTTCTTCTATACCAAGGCACTTGACTATCAGATAATTAAGGCGGCGGATATTCTCTTTGATATGATAAGACATCCACGTCTTGATGAAAAGGATATCGAAACGGAAAAGGGCGTAGTCTTAGAGGAAATCAATATGTGTGAGGACGACCCGAGCGATGTGGTGTATGAGGTGAACGAAAGCAGTCTCTTTAAGGGTACTACTCTCGAGATGAAAATTCTCGGCGAAAGGGAAACCGTAGGCACCTTCACCAAAGAAAGCATATCCTCATATATGCAAAACAACTACTGTGCCGACAGAACAGTTATCGGCATAAGCGGTAACTTCGATGAAGAAGCTATGCTCTTGAAAATAAAGGAGTATTTCTCTGACATGCCCGAAAAAGGCAAGGGCGACCCTTATTATGAGGTGCCCTTTAACCGTGATATTGCCCTCAAGACTATGCAAACCGAGCAGACCCACCTTATGATGTGCTTTGAGGGTGTGGGCATCGAGCACGAGGATTTATACCCCTTGCAGGTGTGTATGTTCATTCTCGGCACGGGCACCTCATCAATGCTTTATCAGAGAATCAGAGAGGAATTGGGACTTTGCTACAGTGTTGATTCCTGGCTCGGAAGATACAGAGGCGGCGGTTATATTGCCGTAGCAATGAGCCTTTCACCCGCGTCGGAAGAAAAGGCGATAACCGAAGTCACACAGATACTCGGCTCTTTCAGCGAAAAGGTGACTCAGAGGCAGGTTGATATAGCTAAAGAAAAGCTTATCTCGAGCCTCATTATGGCAAGAGAACAGCCTCAGTCCAAGCTTTCCTCTATGGGATACAACCTTCTTGTGCTGGGGCACTTTATTGAAGATGACGATATAATAGACAGCATAAAAGCAATCACTCTCAGCGATGTGGTCAGGGCGAGTGAGAAATACTTGTGCCTTGATAAGATGTCTTTCACGGCGGTTGGCAAGGTGAAGACAAGGGAAGAGTATGAGAAACTCTTTCAGCAAAGCAGAGCTTTGCTGAAAGAATGAATTGACCTTCGGTAATGAATTGGCTTCGCCATGAATTGCCAAAGGCATGAATTGAAGCTTCGCTTCATTAAAATATAAAGGAATGAAAACGATGAACATTATTTCCTCAGCAAAAAGAATAGTCGTTAAAGTGGGTACATCTACCCTTACTTATGAAACAGGCAAAATCAACATCAGACGTATGGTGAAGCTTTGCAGTGTCCTTGCAGACCTGCACAACTCAGGTATGGAGGTTGTTCTCGTTACCTCGGGTGCTATCGGCGTAGGTGTAGGCAAGCTGGGACTCAAGGAAAGACCAAAGGATATTCCCGGCAGGCAGGCGGCTGCAACTGTAGGACAGTGTGAGCTTATGTTTATGTATGACAAGCACTTCGGCGAAAACGGTGTAAAGACAGGACAGCTTCTTATTACAAAGAGTGATATCGAAAATGACAAGAGAAGAGAAAACCTTGAAAACACCTTCGAAAAGCTCTTTGAATACGGTGCAGTGCCCATCATAAACGAAAACGACAGCGTTGCAACAGAGGAAATCGTCTACGGCGACAATGACTCTCTTTCGGCTATAGTTGCAAAGCTTATCGGGGCTGACGCTCTCATTATCCTTTCAGATATAGACGGACTCTTCGACGACAACCCCAACGAAAATCCCGATGCGAGACTTATCCCCGTTGTAAAAGAGATAAACGACGAAATCAAAGCCCTTTGCGGCGGTGCAGGTACCGACAGAGGCACAGGCGGAATGATGACCAAGATACACGCTGCCGAAATTGCTACGGCGGCTGGCATACCCACAGTTGTTATGAACGGCACAGCACCCCAGGATATATACAAGCTCATTGACGGCCACAGTGTAGGCACATTATTTACGGCGAAATAAAGGAGACTTCCAATGCTTACGAATTTAGGTATCGGCGCAAAAAAAGCCGAGAGAATACTTATGACAGCTTCAAGCGAAACCAAAAACAAAGCTCTTGAAGCCATTGCAAAGGCGCTTACAGAGAATACCTCTTACATAGAAGAAAACAACGCTCTGGATATAAAAAATGCCAAAGAAAACGGCATGAGCGAGAGTATGATAGACAGACTCAGCCTCAATTCCGACAGAATCAAGGCAATAAGCGAGGCTGTGCTTCAGGTGGCATCTCTCGATGATCCCTGCGGTAAGGTTATAAGCGGTACAAAAAGACCAAACGGTCTGCTGATTGAAAAGGTAACTGTGCCCCTTGGTGTAATTGCCGTTATCTTTGAGGCAAGACCCAATGTTACCGTTGATGCGGCAGCACTCTGCCTTAAGTCAGGCAACTGTGTGATTCTCAGAGGCGGCAAGGAAGCTATCAACTCAAATAAGGCGATGACAAAGATTATGCGGGAGGCTATCACTTCAGCAGGGCTTCCGGAAAACTGCATACAGCTTGTTGAGGATACCTCAAGAGACAGCGCGGTAGCTCTTATGAAAATGAACGACTACGTTGACGTGCTCATTCCCAGAGGCGGTGCAGGACTCATAAAATCCTGCGTTGAGAATGCAACAGTACCCGTAATCGAAACAGGTACGGGCAACTGCCACGTTTACGTTGACAAGGACGCTGACCTTAATATGGCGGCGGAGATTATCCATAACGCCAAAACCTCACGCCCAAGTGTCTGCAACGCCTGCGAAAGCCTTGTAATTCACAGAGATGTTGCGGCAGAGGTTCTTCCTATGATTAAAGCAAAGCTTGACAGCAAAAATGTCACTATCCACGGCGACGAGGAGACGGCTTCAATTATTCCTGATGTTATAATTGCAACAGAAGATGACTATGCTAAAGAATATCTCGGCTATGAAATCAGTGTTAAAATTGTCGGTGATATAGACGAGGCTATCGAGCATATTATGAAATACACAAGCTCTCACAGTGAATGTATTGTAACCAATAACTATTTCGCCCAGAAAAAGTTTACCTCTCAGGTAGATGCGGCGGCAGTGTACGTCAACGCTTCGACCCGTTTCACAGACGGCGGTGAATTCGGCTTCGGTGCTGAGATAGGAATTTCTACCCAGAAGCTTCACGCAAGGGGACCCTTGGGACTTCCCGAGCTGACGAGTATGAAGTATATAATTTCAGGCGAAGGACAGACGAGATAAGTAATAATTAATAGTGAATAATGAATAGTGAAAAGTGAATAATTGAGGGTCGCTTCGCTCCGATTATAATAGTGCCGAAGGCACCACCATAGCCTTGTCTCCCTCTTTGAGGGAGATGTCACGCAGTGACAGAGGGAGTGCTTGCGGTGGATGAGTCGAAGCCGCTCCTTTTAGGAGAGGTGTCACGAAGTGACGGAGAGGTCCGCAACTTCGTTGCGTGGATGAATTGACCTTCGGTCATGAATTGGCTTTGCCATGAATTGCCTGACGGCATGAATTGAAGCTTCGCCTCATTGATTTTGTATTGGTGGTGATACATTGAAAAAGAAACGCTCAAAACCGAATCTCATTGTAGGACTCGTAGTTTTACTTTTAGCCTTTGTGGGTACCGTGTCCCTTGTTATAACCGGTGCAGGAGAAATTAAAAAGGCAGCAAGCGAAAAGAATGCCGAAAAATACAGCGCCTACGAGGAGTTTATTGCTCCCGTCATAATGAATGACCCGGACACCTTTGACGACGTTACGGTTGCAGATTCAGGTCAGCTTGTGAGCATTGCAATATGGTCTCTTTTAGACAGCAATCCCGAGCCTGATAAATATGAATACACCGACGACGGAATGCTGCTTCCTGCCAAAGAGGTTGAAGAAAAGTTCGCATCTCTTTTCGGCGACGAGGTTAAAATTATACACTCGGGTGTTGACGGCGGCGGTATCGACTTCAATTACAGTGAAAAGAAAAAGGTATACATTATCCCGATTACGGGCATCACCCCCATTTATACTCCCAAGATAACAGATGCCAAAGAAAAAAGCGGCAGTGTGGAGCTGACGGTAGGTTATCTCTATTCCGGCGACTGGCAGCAGGACAGCCAGGGCAATATGATTTCCCCTGAGCCGGGCAAATATATGAAGATAACCTTAGGTATAAACAGTGACGGCAGTTATTTTGTAAGAGCAATTCAAAAAATAAGTGATTAAATCGTGTAAAATGTGTTAATGTTTTTCTAAATTATTGACTTTTGAGTTAAAAAAATATATTATAGTATACGAAGAAGTATCTTGTCACTTGTCCGCTTCGAAAGTGGCAAAAAAATACAGTTTATATTAAACCTTCAGGAGGTACAATATGAAAAAATCAATGAAAAAATACCTGATATTCGCACTTGTAGTTGCGATATTGGCTACTGTTGCAGCCTTCAGTGTATCAGCTGCCAACGCTTCTTACATCTACTGCTCCACTGACGGTATGGTGCAGGCTGTATTAGGTAACACTGTGGAAGCTCAGTGTGATGACGACGGCTATACAGAGCTTGTTTGTCCGACTTGTAAAGCAGTAATAGGTCAGACCAACATTATCGCGGCTCTCGGTCATAAGCTTGAGCTGGATGAGTATGAGCTTACAGGCGGTACACATTACGAGAAAAAACTCGAGTGTACAAGAGAAGGCTGTGGCTATAAAGAGGTAGAAAACGATAAAGGTGTTGCAATTAAATACTGCAAGGTTAACTTTATCAACGACTTCGTTACCGATACCTATGAGGACAAGTCATTCTGCCCCTATGCCGAACTTGCAAAAACATATAAAACTGAAATCGAAACAAGATATGTAGAATATCCCGCACAGGGCGAATCAGTTCTCGTTTCAGCTTCAGGGATTCCCTTCCGTATGGCTGACAGAGTTTTCGGCAAGTACATATTTGCAGGCTGGCTCTCCGACAAGGAAATCATGTCTATGTCTTCAGCAACTCAGACTAAATTCGATTTAAGTCACGACACTAATAAAATTCTGACAACGAATCGCGTATTCAATGCAGTTGAGAACAGATTTGAGTATAACGAAAAGGATTCTATATATTACGATTCACTTGTAAAGAATGCCTTAGAAAAGAAGGAAATCACAACAACTACTCCTGCTGATTATAATCTCTATGCAATCTTTGAGGTTAAGACAAATGTTGAGCATAGTGTAAAGTTCTATAACTATGACGGATATCTTTTATATGAAACAACAGCTAATCACGCAACACAGACTGCCGAATATGAAGGCGTAGAACCCCGCAGACCCGACAGTGCTGAATTAAGCTTTGAATTCCTTTACTGGGAGGAATTGGAAACAGGAATTGTGCTCAACTCCGGTTATGATATAGGTGCTGTTTACGGTGATCTCAGAGTTGAGGCAAGCTATAACCCCATAGTCAGACAGTATAAATTAAAGTATTTTGAAAGAGACGGCAAAACACCTGTCAGTGATGTTGTTGATATAGTTACACTTGCAAGCATCGACGGTAAGAGAATGATGCCTGAGTACGGTCTTTCACTGGGCAAGCTTCCCCCGCTTTTCGACTCAGCTTATGACTATATACATACAGGCAAATGGATGATTCCCTCGCGCAACAACTATGTTGTTGATCTTAATAATGTCTCTCTCCCCAACGGCGTTCTCGGCAGTGATGAGGGTATCGATTATATCGTTCTCGTTCCTCAGTATCAGAGCTATGCCAGAATGTATAAGCTCGTTGTAAAAATCATATACGACGATGATGATAACTACCATCCCAGACAGATTAAGCTCCAGGTTACCGACAGCAACGGAAAGGGTATCGGTTATGCCGCAATCGACCAGAGCGAAGAGTATTATAAAGACGGAACATATACAGTAGTATTTGACGTTCCATACAGTCAAAGCTATACTGTAACAGCAACTGCAACAGGTTACTCAGGCACAGCCAATACGGTATTCCATACATTTGATCCCGATGAACGTGATGACGATAAGCCCGGTAACGTATTGTTGACAATGAAAAAAATTCAGGGTGATCCCTGTGGCTGTATCTGTCATACAATATTCAAGCCCGTGTGGGTTGGTGTGCTCAATCTTCTCAACGCACTGTTCAGAGTAGAGTTTGTATGCTGTGACGATATGTTTGCAAATATCGGCAGTGAGCTCAACTACGGTCCTGCAACTTCAAAATAAAATATCAAACATAAAAATTGCCCCCGTTATTGAATAATAACGGGGGCTTTCAGTTATAGCAAAAAGTCTGCAACCGTTTCGGGGTGCAGACTCTTATATTCTCAATATAATATTATTTTTCTGTTGTTGTATCCTCTGCGTTATCAGAACTCTTAAAGAATGCAACTAATTTCATTATAAAATCAGCAATAATTTTAAAAAACTCAACCCAATCCATTAACATTCCTCCTTACATATACTATTCCTTTTACGAGTACAGTATATACCATTATCCCGATTTTGTCAATAATTTATTAAAAAAATATTCACTTTTTATTGAAAAAATACAAATGTTGAAAAACTAAAAGCAGTGTTCTGCATATTGCGCAGAACACTGCCTGAGTATGACTTATACCGTAGTCTCTGTTTCGGGTTCTCCTTCTGCTGCTTCAGATGCAGAAGAGGTTTCGGGATACCTGACGAAAAGAGGATTGTTGGGTGTGCAGATTTTTACTGCTCTTTCGAGGATGTGAACCATAACCTCTCTGTGCATACCGCCGAATTCACCGTCAAGAGTCCAGCTGACATCCTCATAAGGTGATGAAAGTCTCAATTTGCTTGTTCTGATGTAGAGGACTCTGTCAGGATTATAAATCTGCTTCTGAACCTCTAAGATTGTTTTCACAAGCTTTGGTAAACTCATGTGACGAACAAGGAATACTTCAAAAATACCGTCGTTGAGTCTTACATCTTCCTCTCTGAGCTTGAACATACCTGCTATAGAGGAGGAGTTTGAAATTGAACCGAAGCAGAAATCGCCTTCAACGATACCGCCGTCGTGTTCAACTCTCAGGTGGGTACCGTGAATATCCTTAATTTCCTTAGCAGCCTCAAGGACATAAGCCGCATGGCCTAAACGGTTTTTGAGCTTCTGAGGAGTGGAGTAGGAGTTCTTTGTGAAAGCACCGAAGGAAGCAACATAAGAAAAATATCTGTTGTTGAAAAGACCGATATCGTAATCGTTGGTGTTGCCTTTCCTGATAATGTCGGTGGCGATGTTTGCATCGGCGGGAATGCCTAAGGTAGTTGCAAGATCGCAGGTTGTGCCTGAGGGTACGTAGCCGATAGGCACACGGCGAGGCATATCCATAACGCCGTTGATTGTTTCGTTGAGAGTACCGTCACCGCCGCAGCAGACAACCAGGTCGTGATCCTTAAGATCATTTTTTACGATGTTTGTTGCATCGCCCTGACAAGTGGTAGCTTTCATTGTGAATTCATACTCGTCTTCGGGAAAACGGTTGATAATATCAACAGAGCTGATTCTTGACTTAGTTTTGCCTGCACAGGGGTTTACAATAAGTAATACCTTTTTCTTAATACTTTCCATATTTTTTACCTGTCACAGTTTATACGTTTAAACCGTGACTCCTTTCTGAGGCTTATTTTCGAAAAATAAAACAGTGGTATAGAATACTGTTGCACTCTTATTCTACACCACTGACTTTGAAATGTCAAACATTAAATATAAAAGTAACTAAAATAAAACATTAATAACAAAATTCTAATCAAATACTGACAAAAAGTCCTTGCTCGATACCGTCGGTATCATAGTCACTGTAGTATTCGCTGTCATCATCGCCGCGGTCCGGAGAATCGCTGCCGTCTTCGTCGTCATTGTCAAAATTATCGGGATTGTCGTAGATAGCGGCTGCCTCTTCGTAACGGCGCTGTCTGCTTATGAGAATCAGAAGGCAGATAATAAGCGCCACAGCGAAAATTGCAAAAGCGACAGCAATAAATATACCGTAATCGCAAATCACCGACAGTACTGAGCCGATACCACCGTAGACAGTCTTTACAACGCCAAGACACGTATCTCGGTTTATAAGCTGTGTTCCGTCCTTGGTCTGTGCCACATAAAGGTAGTCGCCAACGAGGTTAGATGTGCTTGCCGTAACCTTGCCGAAACCGTAAGCGGAGTCCTTTTGATTTGTGTAGACAAAAATCTCATCAGTATGAGCATAAATGTTTTCAGTGATTACAAGATCGCCTTTTGAAAGTCCCACACTCGTAAGAGCTTCAGGTACGGAAAAGGCTCTGTATTTTTCAGAGAAGAGCTTGCCCGAATCCACGTCGACAACAAGTGAAAGGAAGGCTGCCAAGCCTGCCCCTGCAAGACAGATTACTACTGCCAAAGCCATAAGGATTTTAAGGAAAGTCCTCTTTTTCGGTGCTTCGAAATCTTCTTCCTCTGCTTCGGGCTCATCTTCCGTTTCGTCGGGTTCGTTTATTTCTGAATAAATGTCTTCGGGTTCAGCTGATTCGTCTTCCGTGTATTCTGCATATTCCGCGTGTTCGTCTTCGGGAGCTTCTTCCTTTTGCGCGGAAGCTTCTTCGGAAATCTGTTCACTCAGAACTTCGCTCCAGTTTCCGCCTGTGTGGCTTCTTTTGCTTTCGTCGCTTACGGAGAAAATATCTTCAAAGACCATACCTGCTGTGGGGGCCTCTTCGTAAACAGTCTCTTCTTCGGGTGTGATTGTTTCTTCCGCCTCTTCAACAGCCTCTTCGGGATATACAACCTCTTCCTCAGGCTCTGTGGGATAAGTACCTTCCTCAGGTTCTGTTGGGTAAGTACCCTCCTCGGGTTCTGTGGGATAAGTACCTTCTTCGGGCTCTGTGGGATAAGTGCCTTCTTCAGGTTCTGTTGGGTAAGTGCCTTCTTCAGGCACATATTCTTCTGCGATTTCCTCGGTCTCGGCTGTTTCATCTTCACCGAAGGTCATATCGAGAGCATCGTCTTCATTTTCCCCGTCATAATCGAAGTCAGCTTCTATGTAATCGTAAAGATTCATAGGTGCCTGTTCGGACTCCTCTTCCTCGGCAGGTAAATCTGAATATTCGTCGGTATATTTAACCTCTGAGGAGTTGAAGGGTACTACGGGAATTTCTTCGGCAGAGTCCTCTTCCTCGGGCAACTCTTCATAAAGGCTTGCCTGCTCTTCGGTATCATCTGCATCCTCGCGCTTTTTCTTCTTTTTAAAGAAGCTGAACTTAGGTTTTTTGTATGAGGGCTCATCGTCCTCATCGGACATAACTCTCATATACTCTTCCATAAGCTCGCTTCTCTCGGTGCTTGTGATACGCACTCTCGAGGGAGCGGGTCTGGGAGTATGGTCAACAGCGACCTGAGGCTCTGATTTCACGGAAGTCTGTATCGCTGTGGGAGCTTGCTCGGTGGTGGAAGCCTTCACTTCGGGAGCTTTTACGGGCTTAGCCGCTACAGGTTCCTCAGGTACGCTTACGGGAGTTTCTGTTTTCACTTCGGGAGCCTGATAAATCACAGTGGGCTGAGGGATGGATGCCTCCTGTTCGGGAACTTTCACCTCGGGTTTTACAGCCTCGGTAGAGGGCATAGTGTGAGAGGGTTTATGAACAGGCGCACTCTGAGATTTAACCTCGGAAGCAAAATCTGTGCCCATGCTAAGGGGTACGTCGTGATTTTCTGCCGGTCTTTCTTTAGCGGGACTGTGGTAAATGCTCTGAATGCTCGGTGCCGGACGCTTAATTTCCCGGGGAGCTGCCTTGGGCTTTTCGGGCTGTGCATAGCGTTTTAAAAAGTCATTGGCAATATTGGTTATATCGGGGTCGAAAACCTCTCTTTTCTGTGCCTCGGCAGCCTTGTTTTCCAGCTGTGCAAATACGTTTTCACTCCGGGCAGGTGTTTCAGGCTCGGGTGTGCTTAAAAGATTTGAGCTTTCCTTGATAGCTTTTTCCGCACGCATAGCTTTATCATAAACATTATTGAGCTCACTCAGGCTTTTAGGTCTGTGGTTAGCCAAATTATATCACTTCCTTCGTTATGGTGTGAAAGCAGATCAGTACTGAAGTCCTTTTTCCACAACTACACTTATCATATCGCCTACTGCTTTGAGGTTATTCATAATTGTTGTATTCTGAGTTCTGATCTCAACGGAGTTTTCCATTGCCTGACGCTTGATTTCTCTTGCCTGCTTATTGGCAGATTCGATAATCTCACGGCTCTTACGGTCTGCCTCAGCCTTTGACTGAGCAACTGTCTTTGAAAGCTCTGAAAAAACATTGGCAATTACTTCGTTCTGGTTCTCTTCGCTTATTGTAAAGTAAAGGCCGTAATCGTCAACGCTTTTTTTGAGCTCCTCATATCTTCTTTCCATTTCTTCACCCCAGGCTACGGCATTTGCGTATTCCTGCTGAATCATGGTGATGTATTTATTTACTTCTGTGATTTCATAGCCACGCTCGGTAACGGTAAAATTAATATCAGACATTTTAACTTCACTCCCTGAAAATAATCAAAATCATAATAATATAGTCATAATAATCCATTCTCTAAAATTATACCTTATTACCGATGAAAATTCAACCTAATTAACACAAAATTTAATAAAAGAAAAAGGTTTTTATAAATGTCAGTTATGCCTCATTCCACAGTTACGGATTTTGCGAGATTTCTCGGCTTATCCACCTCGCAGCCACGCCTTATGGCAGTGTGATAGCTAAGGAGTTGCAGAGGCACTGCACCCTGAATGGGAGACAGCACATCACTGCAAGGAGCTTTAACGGTGAGAATCATATCGCTTTCATCGAAATCTTTTCGGAAATCTTCTTTAGTCAGAGCGATAACATGTGCACCCCTTGCCTTAACCTCCTTTACTGCACTGAGAGTCTTATGGAAAACGTCTTCTCTCAGGCATATTGCAACTACGGGTGTGCCTTTTTCTATAAGTGAGATTGTACCGTGCTTTAATTCACCTGCCGGGTAGGCTTCACAGTGAATGTAGCTGATTTCTTTCATTTTAAGCGAACCCTCTAAGGCAAGAGCGTAGTCCGTATGTCTGCCGACAAAGTAAATGTGACCGGCGCTTTGCAGAATTTCTGCCGCCTCAGACAGCTCCTCATTTGAACGCAGCTCCGACTCGATATTTTCATAAAGGTTGCAGATTTCCTTGAGGCTTTTCCTATATTCCCCGCCTTTGATATTACCTTGTTTTTCGGCAAGATAAAGACCTAAAAGATACATAACACCAACCTGGCAAAGATAAGCCTTTGTAGTGGCAACGGCAACCTCAGTGCCTGCCTTTGTGTAAATCAGCATATCAGCCTTTTCGGCCATAGTGCTGCCCTGCACATTGACAATGCACAGAGTTTTTGCACCTTTATTCTGAGCAAGACTCAGCGCCGCAAGGGAGTCAGCTGTTTCGCCGCTCTGACTTATAATGATGACAAGGCTTTTTTCGCCAAGAGGTACACTGCCGTAGCGGAACTCACTGGCAATTTCGGCAGTGGTGCAGATGCCTGTCAGCTTCTCGATGATATATTTTCCGTAAACACCTGCATGATAAGCCGAGCCGCAGCCGATGACGTGTATTCTGTCGATGCTTTGCACCTGCTCTGCCGACAGTTTAGCAAGGGGGAAGCTTATATCTTCCCCTGTGCAGTAGGCCTCTACGGTGTTTTTGAAGGCTAAGGGCTGTTCGTAGATTTCCTTTAGCATATAGTGAGGGAAGCCGTTTTTTTCGCTGTCGGTGGTTTTTGTAGCTATCTTTTTTTGTGGCTTTTCTATAAGGTTGCAGTCAGAATCGAAAAAATTGAGAGAGTTCTTTGTGATTTCGGCAAATTCATAGTCCCCGAGACTGAAATAGCTGTCGCAGTATTCCGATACGGCTGTACAGTCGGAAAAAACAAAACTGCCCTCGGAGCTTTTGCTTATAAGCAGGGGACTGTCCTTTTTTGCACAGAATATGGTTTTCGGGCAGTCCTTATGAATGATAGCAAGGGCATAAGAGCCCTCGAGACTTTTCACTGTTTCGCAAATGCACTTCATAGGGTTTCCGTTGTAATTTTTTTCAAGAAGATGGCATATCACTTCCGTATCCGTGTCGGAAATAAACCTGTAGCCCTCCTGTGTAAGCTCCTGCTTTATTTGACGGGCGTTTTCGATTATGCCGTTGTGTACCACGGCGAAAATGCCACGTCTGCTAAGGTGTGGGTGAGCGTTTTTGGCCGAGGGCTCACCGTGAGTTGCCCAGCGTGTGTGACCGATACCGCAAAAAGAAAAAAGCTCAGGCGATACGGCTTTTTCAAGCTCCGATATTTTACCCTGACGCTTGAGAAGAAAGATTTCTCCTGCCTTAAGTAAAGCTATGCCCGAAGAGTCATAACCTCGGTATTCTAATTTTTTAAGACCCTTTAAAAGATAGGGCACAGCGTTATTTTCACCGACATAACCGATAATTCCGCACATAAAAATTACTCCTTTCGAGGGCGAAGTGCCGATAAGCCTTTTAAAAGCACACTTTCAGGCTGTTTCGGATTATATTCGCCAAGTTGCTGAAAAAATAATAAAAAAACACTTTTTCTATAATCTATTTTATGATATACTTAGATAAATATTAATTAAGTTGGTGATATAGTGATGAGCATAGGCAAAATTCTTGCGTGCGTAGCTGTTGGCGGTATCCTGTCCTTCGCCGCGGCAGAGATGAAGGCTTCAAAGGGCAACACTGCTGAAGAACCCGATGTGCTTTTAATCTTAGGCTGCCGAGTCAGAGGCGATGAGCCTGAGGAAACCTTGAGTATGCGTATAGAAGCAGCGGCAGAGTACCTGAAGAATAACAAGAATGTCATAGCAATCGCCTGCGGCGGTATAGTCCACGATGACCAGACAAAAAGTGAGGCTCAGGCAATAAGCGAGGGACTCGTCAAAAGAGGCGTGGAAATCGAAAGAATAATCCTCGAGGACAAATCCACCACCACTCAGGAAAACTTCAGAAATGCTATAGAAATCATAGATAAAATGGAAGATAAAAAGCTGAAAATCGCAATACTTTCAAGTGAGCATCATCTCTTGAGAGCAAGCCTTCTTGCTAAAAAATGCGGACTCACAGTTACAACGGTACCTGCCCCGAGTCCTAAGAGATTACTGCTCAAAAACTATGCGAGAGAGCTAATATGTTTTGCGGAATTTCTTAAAATATAAGGAGAATTGATATGGCAAGTGTAGAAATGCAGGCTTATAAAATAAGCGAGGTTATCTTTAAAAATAAGGTTCAGGGTAAAGAACAGCTGAATTTCAGCAATAAGGTATCATACAATGTGAAGTATTCCCAGAAGCAGTTCTGCGAGGGTGCTCTCACAGTTGAGATTTTCGACAAGGATAAGCCCGATACCATAAGCGCAAAGTTCACTCTCAACGGTGTTTTCAGAATACTTAAGGACACGGAAAAGGAGTTTCTCCATGTTGAGACCTTCAAGGAGCTTTTCCCCATAGCCAAGTCCTTTGTTGTGACTCTTACTGCAAATGCAGGCATTCCGCCGATTTTCCTTAAGAATATTGACATTGAAAGTCAGGAAATCTACAGAATGGAAATGGGCGGGAAGTGATGCCTCTGCGGCATCAGTGAAGTTCACGCTGAGGCGTGAGTGAAGTTTATGCGGTGCGTAAGTGAAGTCCGCCTGAGGGCGGGTGAAGTTTTCGCTTCGCGAAAGATATTTTGGAGGAGAGTTATGTCTGAGCTTTTAAATCAGTTAAAGGATGAAGAACTGGATTTTACCGTACGCTTTACCGATACAGACGGTGTGTCGGGGGAGTATGAGTTTCTCGATATAGTTTTATATAATAATTGCGAGTACGCTGTAGTTGCGCTTTTAGACGCTGACGGATATGTGGATATATTCCGAATTATGGGTGTCGGTGGCAAAGAGGTATATGCAAGGGTCAAGGACGATGAGACACTCGAAAAAGTCTTTGAGATATTCAGAGTGAAAAATGAAGACGAGTTTGATTTTGAATAGAAATTCTATTGACCTATTACCTATTATCTGTTAAAATAGCAAGGTATAATTTTTCTTGCGGAGATGATAACAATGAAGGAAAATGCAAAGCCAATGACCGTAACTGCTCACACTGGCTGTGAGGGTACAGCAGATAACTCCCTTGAAGCCATAAAAAAAGGCTATGAAAGCGGTGCTGACATAGTTGAGTTTGACCTGCGCTTCACTGAAAGCGGTGAGCCGGTTTTGTCTCACGATGCAGACGGCAAAAACTGCGTTACCCTTAAAGAGGCATTTGACCTTGTTGCTCAGTGCGAAAACTTAAAGGTAAATGTTGACTGCAAGACTGTGGAAAATATCGCTATTGTGCCGAAAATGGCAGGAGAATGCGGTATTGCCGACAGATTTTTCTATACAGGTATAGAAGCCGAAAAGGTAGCAAAGGTGCAGAAGGACTCTCCCGGTATTGAGTATTATCTCAACACAAAAGTCAGCAAGTGGAGAAAAAACAGCGAAAAATACATACGCTCACTTGTGAAGCTTATAAAAGACAATGGCGCTGTAGGTATCAACATCCGATTTACAACCGCCTCAAAGAAAATGGTTGAGATTTTCCACAAGGAAGGTCTTTTAGTGTCAGTCTGGACTGTCAACAAAGAAAAGGATATGCACAAGGTATTACCTTTAGGCTGTGACAATATCACAACAAGACAGCCCACAAAGCTTATAGAAATAATAAACAGCAAATAAACAACAGGAAATTATGAATTATGAATTATGAATTATGAATGGTTGGCTTAATCACTTCAGGTTTGAAAAAACAGAGCATGCCTTAATAATATCATTTTTCATAATATACGTTGTGTCACTACAGTTTTAATTCATAATTCATAATTCCTCATTCATAATTAATTTGTCGGAGGATAATACAATGGAAAAAATTAAAATGGGCAAAATCGTCGAGATGGACGGCGACGAGATGACCAGAATCATCTGGAAACAGATCAAGGACGAGCTTCTTTCACCCTATGTAGAGCTCAATACCGAATACTATGACTTGGGACTTCCCTACAGAGATGAAACCAATGATCAGGTCAGCATTGACGCAGGTGAAGCTATCAAAAAGTACCACGTCGGCGTAAAGTGTGCAACAATCACTCCCAACGCTCAAAGAGTTGAAGAGTATAAGCTCAAGGAAATGTGGAAGAGCCCCAACGGTACTATCAGAGCAATTCTCGACGGTACTGTTTTCCGTACTCCTATTCTCGTAAGCGGTATAAAGCCCACAGTAAGAACATGGAAAGAGCCTATCACTATTGCCCGTCACGCTTATGGCGATGTATACAAGGCAAGCGAATTCCGCACCACAAAGCCCGGCAAGGCTGAGCTTGTTTTCACAAGTGCCGACGGCGAAGAGGAAAGAGCTACTATCTACGATTTCGAGTGCGGCGGCGTACTCCAGGGTATGTACAATAAGGATACTTCAATCGAGTCCTTCGCTCACGCCTGCTTCAGGTACGCTATCAGCACCAAGCAGGATTTGTGGTTCTCAACCAAGGATACAATCTCAAAGAAGTACGACCAGACCTTCAAGCTTATCTTTGAGGATATCTACAACAAAAACTACAAGGCTGACTTCGAAAAGCTGGGCATTGAATATTTCTACACACTTATTGACGATGCTGTTGCAAGAGTTATCCGTTCAAAGGGCGGTTATATCTGGGCTTGCAAGAACTATGACGGCGATGTTATGAGCGATATGGTGTCAACTGCTTTCGGCTCACTTGCAATGATGACAAGTGTGCTCGTGTCCCCCGACGGCAACTACGAATACGAGGCTGCCCACGGCACAGTTACACGCCACTACTACCGTTATCTCGAGGGCGAAAAGACCTCAACCAACCCCATTGCGACTATTTTTGCATGGACAGGTGCACTGAGAAAGCGCGGTGAGCTTGACAGTAACAATGAGCTTATGGCTTTTGCAGACAAGCTTGAGAAGGCGTGCATTGACACTATTGAAAGCGGTAAGATGACCAAGGACCTTGTGGGTCTCTGGGAGGGCTGTGAAGCTACTGCACTTACAACTGATGAGTTTATTGCGGCAATCAAGGAGAATCTTGATAAGGAAATGAGTAAGTAAAGTTCTTTGATTACTTTCTTTCAAGAAAGTAACGCCCCGCGGCGAGCGAGGAAAAAGAATAAAGTTGATATTGTTGGGACGCGGGGGAGAACTCTGCGTCTCTTTTTCTTTCATCCCGCCGAGTGAGAGGGATAAAGAAAAGATAGACCAAAATAAAAAACCCACAGAATTAGCCACAGGTGGCTGTAGTATCCTTTATATCAAATTCCATTTGTGGGGGCAGTTACTATATAAAGAAATTGCACCTAAAGGTAATGGAAATAAGCCACATAAAATTGTTCCTGGTTTTCAGAAAAAGTTTTTTTGCAAACAAAAAAGCCGTCACATAGACAGCACAAATAGCGGGAAGACATTTCATCCTCTCGCACAATTTGTACTGAAACTATGTAACGGCTTAAAACTTTAAGCACTGATTGTCCGTATGGTGCTGACCGATTATCGGACTTTACTTTCTTCGGTCAGATAATATGTGTTTCAGTCGATATTTAGTTGTAGGGTAAATACATTATTTACCAATTTATTATTCAGAACATTCGTTCGCTTGTCAAGGACTTTCCCGAAAAAGAAAATATGGTGTCGGTTTTCGCCGACACCACAGAGAATATGATTTATTATTCAAAAAGATACTCATATCTGTTCTTATCTTCTTCTGAAAATTCACCCAAATTATTTTCAAGCAAAAATTCCAAATCA
>JAZSMR010000125.1:0-3975 GCA_045535965.1 Acutalibacteraceae bacterium | reverse complement strand
CCCCAAAGACAGAGGTTTACAATCCTAAAACCTTCTTCCCTCACGCGGCATCGCTGCATCAGAGTTTCCTCCATTGTGCAATATTCCCCACTGCTGCCTCCCGTAGGAGTCTGGGCCGTGTCTCAGTCCCAATGTGGCCGTCCAACCTCTCAGTCCGGCTACTGATCGTCGACTTGGTGGGCCGTTACCTCACCAACTATCTAATCAGACGCGAGGCCATCTTACAGCGATAAATCTTTTATGACAAAAGCATGCGGATTCGTCATCTTATGCGGTATTAACGTCCGTTTCCAGACGGTATCCCCCTCTGTAAGGCAGGTTCCTCACGTGTTACTCACCCGTCCGCCACTAGGTTACTAAAAGCAAGCTCTCGGTAACCTCGTTCGACTTGCATGTGTTAAGCGTGCCGCCAGCGTTCGTCCTGAGCCAGGATCAAACTCTTAATAAAGTTGTATCTTAAATATCCTTATTCGGGATACTCAAAATCTTTCCTGGTCAGTTTTCACTGACTGTGACTCATTTTTTTCGGTCTTTGTCTTGACCTTTCGTAAAATTACTCAAAGTAATTTCTCAAGGGTTTCTTTTTGTGTTTAAACCAAGATTGTTCAATTTTCAAGGTGCATTCGCTTCCCTCTATCAGAGGTCAGCTTGTATATTATAACACGTCGTTTTCGGTTTGTCAAGTACTTTTTAAAAAATATTTTAAATTTTTTTGAGAAGTTCTTGCCTGCCGTTTGGCGACTTTATTATTTTATCACTTAGCAAGTGAAATGTCAACACTTTTTTGACAAAAAAATTCGGTTTTCGCTTTGTGACAGCAAACCGATACTATAATTGAAAATTTATGTCTAAAATGCACACAGCGGATACAGCTTGCGTACATATATACCTTGTTATAAAGAATAAATCGCCATTATCTGTTTAGAATAATCACAAGGATGGTGTTTGATATGATAAAACAAAGGATTTACATTTTCACTCTTATATTTTCGGGATTTCTGATGCTGTTCTCTGCTTTATTTGTGATATCTGAGACATTCATCAAGAGTGAGCCTGCTGTTTCAAAGATTGGTTCACGTGGTGCAGAGGTACGTGCTATTCAGCAATTTCTCATTGACTGGGGGTTATATAACGGTGACGTGACTGGATACTATGGTGAAGAGACGACCGCAGCGGTAAAGAAGTTCCAGAAAATCAAGGGCATAAGTCAGACGGGCATAGCTGGTCCGCAGACCTTGGCTGCGATGGGTATTTCAATCGGGCAGGTACCTGCGGCGACTGAATCAAATGTATATCTTCTTGCAAGGATTATTTCAGCCGAAGCGAGGGGCGAGCCTTACGAGGGGCAGGTTGCAGTCGGAGCTGTTGTACTCAACAGGATAGAGCATCCCTCCTTCCCTGATACCTTGTCGGGAGTTATTTATCAGAAGGGAGCCTTCACTGCGATTACCGACGGACAATTCAACAAGCCTATCAGCGACTCTGCTTACAATGCGGCACGAGATGCACTGAACGGATGGGACCCTTCGGGCGGTGCGATATACTATTATAATCCTGCAAAAACAAACGACAAATTCATTCACAGCAGACCTATAATCAAGACAATCGGCGGACACCGTTTCTGCTCATAATAAAAAAGGGATACAGCCAGTATCCCTTCTTTAATTACATAACTATATTAAGAGAGCTTGAGCCGCTCTTGTTTTTTGTAACGACAATCTGTTTGTCAATTCTCTCCTTCAGTTCATTTACGTGAGAGATGATGCCGACAAGCCTGTTACTCTGAGAAAGGCCCACGAGTGCGTTTATAGCCTGGGAAAGAGACTCATCGTCGAGCGAGCCAAAGCCTTCATCGACAAACATTGTATCAAGCTTTATTCCCGATGCACGGCTCTGGATTTCGTCGGAGAGACCGAGTGCGAGTGAAAGTGATGCTTTGAAGGATTCACCGCCTGACAGTGTCTTTACGCTTCTTTCGCTTCCGTTATAATGGTCGATTACGCACAGCTCCAGTCCGCTCTGGTTTTTGAAATTATCGGCGGCTGACTGTCTTTTAAGCTCATACTGACCTCCTGTCATCACCATAAACCTTGTATTTGCGTGGTTAATTACTCGGTCGAAGCAGGTCATCTGGACATAGGTTTCGAGCATTACCTTTTCCTTCTGTGCGAGAGTTCCGTTTGCGGTATCGGACAGCGACTTTACCATCTGCCATCTTTCATCAATCTCGGAAAGCCTGCGTGTCTGCTCGGAGAGCTTTTCGGCGACGGACTCATTATTTATAATAATACTGTGGATTCTCTTCTGGAGAGTCTGTATACGGCTTTGCTCGGAACGAAGTGCATCGAGCTTTTCCTTAATCTCGTCGGCATTTATATCGGTGGCGTCAGAAAGAAGCTTCTGCTTTTCTTCGATAGCAGTTTCGAGCCTGAGCATCATCTGCTTTTCCTGCAAAACGGCATCGGAAGCATTTTTTATTGAAAGCTGGATGCTGTTCTTTTTACTTTCAAGCTCCGAAACGGCTTGCTGTGCCTGGGACGCACCAGAAAATTCGAGTGTTTTCTTCATACCTGCATAGCTTTCTCGCAGAGCCTTTATTCTTGCATCGTCTGCCGATATATCGCCTGTGAGCTTATTTATCTGTACATCGAGATTTACGAGCTTTTGTCTGATTCCGGAAAGCTCTGTATCGACAAGGGCTTTTCTTTCAATCAGCTTCATTATCTTACCGAGCTGAGCTTTTGCATCCGAAAGCCTGCGTGTTTCGGTTTCTTCGGCTAAGGCCAGGGCATTTTCGGCATCTGCATAAGAAACATCTCCGAAATGCTTTGATATTTCGTTCTTCACTGATTCGCTTTTTCCGTCAAGGATACCCTTATCACGTGACAAGCCGTCGGCACAGTCCATAGCCTGCTTATTGGCATAGTCGAGCCTTATTTTCAATCTGTCAAGCTCGTCCCTGCTTGGCGCTCCTTCGGATTTCATAGCAGGCGAAGGATGCTCGGCAGAACCGCATACGGGGCATGGTTTTCCAGCCTCGAGGCTTTGGGCAAGTACTCCTGCCTGCTCACTGAGGTAGAGAGAAAACTTTTTGTTATACTCATCACTTACGTGCCTGAATTCATCTGAAAGCAGACGGCACTTTTCCTGCTTTGCCGAAAGCTGTTTTTCCAGCTGTGAAAGCTCGGACATTGAATTGCGAAGGCTCTGAAGCTGTGACATTCTGTCCTCTGTCTGTTTTATCACTGCTTCAAGCTCTGCCTTCTGCTCACCAGTGTTCTCAAGCTCTGAGCGTTCCTTTTCAAGCATACCCTGCTTATCTGTTAGCTCATCCTTAAGGGCTTTGCGGTTTGTTAGCATTGCGTTATTATCCTCGAGGGCTTTATGAAGCTCATCGCCCTCGGAATGGATTTTATCAAGCTCCTCATATCGTGGAATTTCGCTTTGGATTTTAGCGACACGGGCTGTTATTTCGTCAATGAGCGGTTTCTGATTTTCCTGCTCTGAGAGCTTTATCTCAAGAGCTGAGCATCTTTCCTTTGATTTAGCGAGAAGAACGGTATTCTTCTTTATATCTTCCCTTGCCTTCGACCAGCCCTTTGCTCTTTCGGAAAGCTTTGCGGCAAGCTCAAGCTCGGATTCGATTTTCTTTGAGCTTTCGGCAAGCGTCTCCTGCTTACGTGACTCATACTCCAGAGAACGCCTGATAAGCTCGATTACCTCACCTGTGCTTCTTGGATTCTCACTGAGGTCTGAAAGCTCCTTATAGTACTCCTCCTCGTCGCCTGTAAGTATTCCCCTTTCATACTGAGCGATACTGTCCTCAATTCTGGAATGCTCATTCTTAAGCTTTATGGCGTCGTCCTTCAGCTTATCCTGGAGCTGGTGATAGCACTTTGTATGAAAAATCTTCTGAAAAATTCTCTGACGCTCGTCGGTTGAAGCAAGCAGCAGTTTCAGAAAATCGCCCTGTGC
>JAZSMR010000150.1:0-12668 GCA_045535965.1 Acutalibacteraceae bacterium | reverse complement strand
GAGGACTACACTGCTTTTGTGACTCCTGTAGGGCCTGTAGAAAGCGAAACAAAAATCAGCAGACTTTTCAGCGATGTTGAAAAAATGGCAGCATTTATCGATTCTCTCGGAATCAAGAAGGGCGATGTTGTAACGGCGTTTATGCCAACTTGCGGACATGCTTTCATAGCTTTTTATTCTCTTATAAAGCTGGGAGTTATTGCAAACTTTGTTCATCCTCTCACACCTCCTGCACAGCTTGAAGAGATTATGGCTCACACAAAGAGCAAGGCTATATTTATGCTTGACCTTTTTGCAGGCGGATTCACAAATATTATAGAAAAGTACCCCACAATTGTTTGTTCAACTTCTGACTTTTGTGACGGCGTAGCTTATCAGTATGCCAAGGGAAATGAAATGCAGAACGCACACGTACCCGAGCATAAAAACGTTTACCGTTATATGGATATTATGACAATGGATCTTCCTGCGGTGCCGGATTTAACCCGCCCGGGCAAAAACGATGCAATTTATCTTCACGGCGGCGGCACAACGGGTAAGAGCAAGACAATTATTCACTCGAATTACTCTTTCAACTGTCTGGCTTACAGTATGTACGCCCTTGATCCTTTACACGATTATAACAATGCATATTCTCTTTGTGTACTTCCCTGCTTCCACGCTTACGGCTTAGGTGTATCCATGCACTACGCTCTCTGCAATGCATACAGACCTATTATGATTCCGAAGTTTGATCCTATTCAGGCAAACGAGCTGATCAGAAAATACTGTGTAATGGAAATTTTAGGTGTGCCCAAGATGTTCCAGAAAATGATAGAAGCCCCGAATTTTGAAAATGAGGGCGTAAAGAATCTTAAGGTTTTGTCTGTTGGCGGAGATTTTGTAAGCAACGAATTTGTTGAATACTTCAACACAAAGATTGCCTCTCTCGGTTCAGACGGTTATCTCGGCAGAGGCTACGGTCTCACAGAGATGTGTGCTGTGTGTACTTCTAATACAGGTATCGGCGATCCCAAGAGCACAACCGTTGGCAGAGCTATTTTCGGCACTGAAATTGAAATCTGGGATGAGGAGTGCAACAAGCTCCCTGTGGGTAAAATCGGTGAGGTAGTTGTCAGCGGTGAAACAATGATGAACAGATATCTCCCTGATGATTTCATTCAGGAAAGCGGTATCTACACCGACAGAAACGGTAAAAACTGGATAAGAACAGGTGATGTCGGATATCTCGATAAAGACGAGCATCTTGTATTCACAAGCCGTATCAAGAGAATTATTATCATTGCAGGTTACAACATCTATCCTGCAACCATTGAAGAAAAAATCATTGAGCTCGATTACATAAATGAAGCTTGTGCATGTCAGGGCTATGACGAAAACGATAAGCCTTATGTGAAGCTTGTTGTATCTCTTACAGATAAAGATGCTGATGAAGAGGAAATCAGAGAAAAGCTTATGACCTTCTGTAAAGAAAATATTGAAGGTTACGCTTGCCCCAGAAAGATATTCTTTATGCCTGAGCTTCCCAGAACAAAGATGGAAAAAATCGACTTTGTCAAGCTTTCGGATCCCATTCCTCAGCCTAAAATAGTATAATTTTAATGCCGCAGAACAATTTTTGGCTCTGCGGCAAATATTTTTTCATTTTTATGGTGACAAGACGGAAAAAATATGATATACTACTATACTGTATAAATTAATAACGAAATATATTAAAGGAGTTATCCTGATATGAGTAATGTAAACGAAAATTTCAGAAAGGTTCTTGACAGCCTTTCAGCTACAGCAGAAAAGTTAGGATTCAGCACTTACAAAGATGAAAACGGTGAGTTTATAACCGAAAAAGACGGTGTAGTTTCCGCAAGATACACAGGCGAAAAGGGTGTTATCGAAGTGCGCTATGAGGATGAGAAAATCTCGGTGTTCTCAGGCGATGATCCCGAAACACCTGAAAACACACCCAAGAGACTCACTGCTTCACTTTTAAACGACAGCACAGATGAAAGAGATGTCAAGTACATCATCAGCGATTTCAGCGAAACAATTAATGAAAAATTCGGCACAAAGGCTCCCGTATCAAAGAGAGTTCAGCAGCAGAAGGCTCAGCACACTGTTTCAAAGGCTGCTGTAAAGAACGGTTCATTCTATGATCCCAGCACTCTTGCAAGTAAGCTTTGCCTCGTATTCCCCGAGCTTCGTCCCTACTATAAGGACAATATCGACAGATACGGCGAATTCCTCGGTGAAGAGTTCTTCACAAAGTACGGCACAGCCAAGGTTATTGAAGCTATCAAGCAGAACAATCCTCAGACAATGAAGAAGCTTTTCCAGGTGCTCAACGAAATCTATGAAGACGGTACCAATGATACTCAGAGCCTTATTGCCGTTACTGTTCTCGGCGAGCTCGGCAATGATCAGATTCTTCTTGCACGTTGCGTTGACTATATGAGCGAAACTATGGCTCCTCCCGTAATTGAAGTAAACAAGTATTTAGCTTCAGCGGCAGGTAAGAAGGCAAAGAAAAAGCTTCTCAATCCCCCCGCATATAAGCCCAAGAAGCAGAAGAAGCCCGGTATGTTCTCTCAGGCAATGGCAGGCGGTATGCAACCCCCGATTCAGTAATACTGCGATCGAATATAATTTAAGATAAGGTCGCAGAGCATAGCTTTGTGACCTTTTGTAATATCGACTCATATTAATAAAAGGAAAGGTGAAGAAAATGATTAACGAGATATTCAAGCTCTTCTGGGCTAACACAAAAAGAATGGACGACAAAAGAATAAAGACTCTCACTATGCCCGAGGGTGTATATGAAAGCAACAACCATCAGTATATAGATGACGGCAACGCTTATCATCAGATCGATGTTTATTATCCCGAGGGCACAACCGAAAAGCTTCCGGTTGTAATTGATATTCACGGCGGCGGCTGGATGTACGGCGATAAGGAGCTCAATAAGCCCTACTGCCTCACTCTCGCAAAGAAAGGCAATGTAGTTTTCAATATGAGCTACCGCCTTTTCCCCGATGTAACAGCAGACGAACAGCTCCGTGATATTTCCAAGGCTCTTCAGTGGATTAAGGCTAATCTTGATAATTACCCTTGCGACAAAAACAGTATCTGCCTTACAGGTGACTCTGCCGGCGGTATGCTCGCCTGCTTCACGTCTATGCTCAGCGTCAGCGAAAAAATGAGAGATATCTATAATGTTGAAGACTTCGGTCTTACCTTTAATGCTGTCGGTCTTACTTCACCCGTTGCTTATATGGATGACGGAAGTGTTATGAGCTTTTATACAAAGCGTATGATAGGCGGTAATGCGTATAGAAATAAAAAGTGGGCAGATTATGTAAACGGTGATAAGCTTCTCTCCTTAGGCAAAATGCCTCCCACATTCTTTGTTACCTCGTCGGGCGATACCCTTGCACTCGGTCAGACCGTGAAGCTTGAAAAAGCCTACAGAGAAAACGGTATCGATACTAAGATTCTCAACTACGGCAAGGTAGACGGCAAGGCTCAGCCTCACGTTTTCTCGGTTATTTATCCTGACAGAGAGCCGGGTAATGAGACAATAGACGAAATGCTCAGCTTCTTTAAAAAGTATGCTAAGAATGAAATTACACTGTAAGAAAGGTAAATTATGAAAACTCTTATACAGTTATTTTTTGCTTTTGCCCGTATCGGCGGATTTACCTTCGGCGGCGGATATGCAATGCTCCCAATGCTTCAGAAAGAGCTGGTGGAAAATAAAAAGTGGACTACCAACGAAGACCTTATAGATTATTTCGCTATTGGTCAGTGCACTCCCGGCATAATTGCGGTCAATGTTGCAACCTTTGTTGGGTATAAAACTAAAGGTATCTTAGGTGGAATATTTGCAACTTTAGGTGTGATTACTCCGTCGGTCATCATTGTCGGTATCATAGCCGCTTTCATCAGCGGTTTTCAGGATTATGAAGTAGTACAGTGGGCTTTTGCAGGTATCAGAGCTGCTGTTGTTGCACTTATTCTGAGTGCTATGTGGAAAATAGCAAAGAAAAGTCTTGTTGACATTTTTGCGGTTGCAATTTTTCTTATAGTAGCGGTTTTATCTTACTTTACGGATTTATCTCCCGTTATATTTGTCCTCTCAGCAGGTGTTTGCGGACTTGTGCTTAACATCACGGGTCTTAGAAAAGCAAAGGAGGAAAAGAAGAAATGATGACTTTCCTTGAGCTTTTTGCAAGATTTTTTATGGTGGGACTTTTTTCCATAGGCGGTGGCCTTGCAACCTTGCCATTCCTTACGGCCATGGGAGAGACAACAGGTTGGTTTGATTCTATGGATATTTCCAATATGGTGGCTATATCCGAATCCACTCCCGGACCAATCGGCATAAATATGGCGACCTATATCGGCTATCAGGTAGGCGAGGGCGTTGGCACGGGCTTCGGAATCTTAGGCTGTATTGTTGCAAGTCTCGGTGAGGTTGCCCCCGCACTTATCATTATTGTAATAATTTCAAAAATGCTGATGAAATTCCGAGATTCAAAATACGTTGAGTATGTTTTCTACGGACTTCGTGCCGCAAGCGTAGGTCTTATTGCTGCAGCGTGGCTGGGTGTTGCGAAGATTGCTTTTTACAGCAGTGAGACTATGGCTCAGAGCGGCAACTTCCTTATGGCTATAGACTATAAAAGTATAATTCTTTCAGCCGTAATATTTTTCCTCGTAACGAAGTTTAAAAAGCTTCATCCTATTGCACTCATTGCTCTTGCAGCAGCTGTGGGTATAATATTCAAAATGTAACTCAGAGGTGACAGTAATGGGAAGCATTGCTGTCACTTTATATTTGTAATTTAAGAAAGGTTGGATAGTATGACGGATAATGAGCTTCTTGAGATTATGCTTGAAGATGATATCGGGGGACTCGCTTTACTTGTTGATACATATTCTGCCGCTGTATATGAAGTTGTTGCCGACGTGCTTTCGGGCGTGGCATCAGATAAAGACATCGAGGACTGCGTAGCGGATTCTTTTATGGCGTTTTATAACAATATATATGATGTTGACTTGTCACGAGGCAGCATAAAAGCATACCTCGGTGTGATTGCACAGCGCCGTGCAGTGAATCTCTGTTACACACTTAATCCCGATGATGAAAGAGCTTTCCGTGAGTATACTGTCGAAGAAATGAACGAAGCTTCCGAAAAGGAAGAGGTTCCGGAAAACCCTGAACTTTCACAGAGGATAAAGGCACTTTGCTTGAAGGATATGGCACACGAGGGGTTTGCCACAGAAAATCTTATCTCAGAAGAATTTATACCTGAAGAAGATACTGCTGAAGAAGCAGTTTATGAAGAATCGGCTTACGAAGAAGACACTGCCGAAGAAAGAGTTCAGGAAGAAAGAGATGACAGAAGACCTGTAGTAACAGCAAAGAAGAAAAACAGCTCATTTTTCGGCAGGGTGCTGAAAACGGTTGTTGCCGCGGCAGCTTTGGTTACGGTTGTTGCTGCGGCTGTTATCGCTCTTGACAGACTCGGTGCACAGGAACAAGAAAATATCACAACAACTAAAGTGACTACAACTCAGGCAAGTCGGGAAAACCCGCTGCTTTCTGCAATACTTGCAGGAAACGAAAAGCTTATTGAGAGTCTTATAGCCAATTCGTTACTGCTTACTCAGGATATACTTACCTTTGCGATTGAATCGGCAGATAAAATTTCTTATGATACAATAAGAAGTATTGCCGAGCAGGTGAGAAGCAAGTATGGCTCAACGGGGCTTGATCCGCTTCTTGACGAGGCGATTTTCGGTAACTTTGAGACTGTCAGAGACAGACTCAGTGAAAAAGACGAAAGCGAAATGACACCTGCCGAAAAGCTTGCATGGTTTTTCGTTACATCTTTCGGCAACAGTAATTGATTAAAGAACAAATAGATATTAAAAGTGCTGCTGATTTTTATTGGCGGCACTTGATTTTTTAAGGCACAAGTGGTTGTATTTTAAAATAATATTTGCTATAATATATACTAAATATACTGTTTTTGAAGGAGGGTGACAGAAAAATGGAAATCGGTGCATCATCAGCGTGCTTTTATCCCTTGGAAACAGAGAAGTCTTTCCTGAATATTGCCGAGCTCGGTATAAGCCGCAGTGAGATTTTTTTCAATGCTCCCAGTGAGCTTGGGATATCTTTTTTAAGAGAGCTTGAAAGAATAAAAAATGCCTACGATATCGATGTGGTTTCTCTTCATCCTTACCGTTCATTCTCAGAGGGATACGATATTTTTTCTTCGTACAGAAGAAGATACGAGGACTCCATAGAAAAGCACAAGAGATATTTCCATGCGGCGGCAACTTTAGGCGCAAAATATATTGTGCTTCACGGCTCTAAATACAGGACCGATATAACTCAGGAAGAATATGCCAACCGCTTCGGCGAGCTTAATGAAATAGCAAAGAAGTTTTCCTGCAATGTGGCACATGAAAATGTAGTTGACTTTGTAGGACAGACTCCCGAGTTTATGGCATATATGAAAAGTCAGCTTGGCGATGACTTCAAAATGGTACTCGATGTAAAGCAGGCAAGACGCTCAGGCTGTGACCCTATTGACTATATAAAAACTGTCGGAAACAGCATTGCTCACGTGCATCTGAGCGACTATGATACAACAAGAGACTGTATACCGCCAAGTGACGGGGGCTTCTTTGATTTCAAGAGACTTTTCACCGAGCTTCATAAAATCGGCTACAGCGGTAAATATATTATTGAACTGTATTCCAACGGTTTTCAGAAGAAAGAAGAAATTATTAAATCTGCCTGTTACCTTGAAGATATTCTTCAGCAGGTGCATCTGGGTAGATAAAAATATTGAAAAGAGAGGTAAAACAAAATGAAATGTCCATTTTGCGGATACGAAGAAAGTAAGGTAATCGATTCAAGACCAACTGATGAGGGCGAAAAAATCAGACGCAGAAGAGAGTGTATTGCCTGCGCCAAGAGATTTACAACCTATGAAATAATTGAAAGTGTACCCATCGTGGTAGTAAAGAAGGATAAATCACGTCAGGCTTTTGACAGAGTCAAGCTCTTCAACGGTATGCTCAGAGCCTGCGAAAAGAGACCTGTTTCCATTGATCAGCTTGAAAAGGTTGTAACCGAAATTGAAACAGAACTTCAGAATTCTCTCGACAGAGAGGTTACATCGGTACATATAGGTGAACTCGTTATGACAAAGCTCAAGGAGCTTGACGAGGTTGCTTATGTGCGCTTTGCAAGCGTTTACCGTCAGTTCAAGGATATCAACACCTTTATGGAAGAGCTGACAAAGCTTCTTGCAAAAGACTGATTTATCGGGTGATAAAATGATTTACAATAACTTTGCCGAATTGGTCGGCAGAACCCCTTTGCTCAAGGCTGATAATCTGAAAAAACAGCTTGACATTTCCTCAGAACTATATCTGAAGCTTGAGTGCTTCAATCCTGCCGGCTCTGTTAAAGACAGGGTTGCAGTCAATATGCTCAGAAAGGCGCAGGAAAAAGGACTTATCGGCGAGGGCGCAACCATAATTGAGCCCACAAGCGGAAATACGGGCATCGGACTTGCTGCTGCGGCAGTGTCCATGGGATATAAGGCTGTGCTCGTTATGCCTGAAACTATGAGTGTTGAAAGGCAGAAGCTTCTCAAGGCTTACGGTGCTGAGATTGTTCTGACTGAGGGCACAAAGGGCATGCTGGGCTCTATTGAAAAAGCAAATGGGCTGAAAGCTACTATTCCCAATTCGTTTATTCCCTCACAGTTTGATAATCCCGACAACCCTGAGGCGCATATTCTCACAACGGGTCCCGAAATATTGGAGGACACCGAGGGAGCGGTTGATATTTTTGTTGCCTGCATAGGTACAGGAGGTACCGTCAGCGGTACGGGTAAGTATCTCAAAGAAAAGAAGCCCGAGATTAAAGTTATAGGTGTCGAGCCTTATGATTCTCCGCTTATTACTAAAGGTACGGCAGGTCCTCACGGTATACAGGGCATCGGTGCGAATTTTATTCCCGATAACCTTGATGTCAGTGTGATTGACGAGGTTGTTACGGTTAAAACTGAGGATGCTTTCAAAATGTGCAAAGCACTTGCTTCAAGTGAGGGACTTTTAGTAGGTATCTCTTCGGGCGCAGCTTTGCAGGCGGCGTATGATATAGCAAAAAGACCTGAGAATGTGGGCAAAAAAATAGTTGCACTTTTACCCGACAGCGGTGAAAGATATATGAGCGTAAATTTGTTTGAGTAACATCGCGTTTTTGGTTGCTTTTTGGGCATCGTCACCGAAGCGCCGCCAGTGGCGGATGAAGCAAGGTGAGGATGGCGCAGCGGTCAAAATTCATAGGCGCACCAAGCCGTAATGAATTTTGGGAACCGCAAGAGGCGGTAGCAAAAAGTAACGCCCCGCGGCGAGGGATTTTTAAATAGCATTGTAACGCTACAAAGCAAAGGCGAGGAGATTAATTTCTCCCCGCCGATTTTATTTTTATAAAGGTTTATAGTCTGAGAGTATCTCCATAATATCCTGCTTATAAATATTACTGCCGAGAATATCTCCGTTAGCACTGAAACAGATTGCCCTGATATCTCTCTTATCTTCCTCATAAGGATTTTTCGGCAGATTATCTCTATCGAAGTATTCACCGAGATATTTAAGTGCGTTTCCGGCAGGAAATATGATGTTGCCTTCGTTGGTCTCTATCCCCATAGCATTAAAGTCCTTAAGGAACTTATGGGTGATAGTATTGTAGGGGTTGTCATCATTGGCACTCACCAGCCAGGCAGGCTGCACCCTGATACTTACGTCTGTAGCTAAAACAGCCTCTGCAAAGGCTTTTACATATTGAAGTGGGATTGTTTCCTGGTGAAAAGCATCAACCGAGAGTAGAATATCGTTGACACCGCTGTCTGCAAGACTAAGGGTAACGGCTTTGATTTTTTCATAGTCTTTGCTGAAATAGCCGTTTGTTATAAGCTGTCTTTTCGGAATATTCATTTCTTTTGCGACTTCATGAATTTCGCAGACCGTTTCGGGATAGAGTAAAGGCTCACCGCCGAATGTCATAACAGAGTCAATGCTGTATTCTTCTGCAATTCTTCTGACGGCATCCGCCGCTAAACTTTTATCGATATTATCAGGACTTCTGTTTTCTCCCTGTGAGCAGTGCTTGCATTTGCCTGTGCAAGCCATAGTGATGACAAATTCTATGCGACTCAGATTTTTAAGATAAGGATTCACTGTTATCCCTCCAATTTCATAAATACAAACTCGACATCATTTCCGAATCTGTCTTTGATAATTTTTCTGTACTTTTCTATAAATCCGCAACCCTCATAACACCTGATTGCCCTTACATTCCAGGAACGCACTTCAACCCATATTTCACTGTCAGGGTGGCGAACTTTAGCTGTTTCTATGCCTTGCTTCAGATAAGCCTTGCCGAGACCTTTTCCACAATAATCAGGAGAAAGACCTATCCCAAGAAAAACTTTATCATCTTTGGTGTAAATGTTGATGTATGCTGACAGTACTTCGTTCTCCCAAAAGCACTGATAATTATTCTTGTTTTCCTCTTTCAGCAGAGGTGAGTTACTTTTTACAGCTTCTTCGAAAGACATATAATTATAGACATCATAAGGCTCGGGATATTGCCAGGAGCATATTGCGTTTACAGCGGAAATGTTCATTGAAGTTACCATTCATAATCCCTCATTCATAATTCATAATTATCCGTCAAGTCCAACGTTTCTGCAGTTTGCCTGATGTTGAGCGTAGGTCTCAGCGTAATAGTAATTCCACTCGCTGTCTGTCACAAAGTAATAATAATCTGTTTCGGCAGGGTACAAGGCAGCCTCAATAGCTGCAAGACCGGGATTAGTTATGGGACCTGCCGGCAGACCCTCACACTTATAGGTGTTGTATAGCTCTGCAAAGCCTGCCGTGTCACCGCTGAGATATTCCGAGTCGGTGACATATTCATTGATATAATGTATAGTCACATCACACTGAAGCTTGGGAAATGACGGACTGTTCAGTCTGTTGTGGAGCACACTTGCAACATTTTTCACACTGCCTGACGTGTAGGACTCCTCCTGTACAACAGAAGCGAGGGTGATAATCTCGTCAAGGGTGTAGCCTAACTCCTCAGCTCTTGCTTTGTGCTTTGCTGTGAGCTTGCGCTCGGTATTGTCAAGAAAACGCTTCAGTGCAATTTCAGCACTTTCGCCCTTATAAAACTCGTAGGTGTCGGGGAAAATATATCCCTCAAGGAAGAAGGCTCTTTCCTCGGGTCTGTCAATAAGTTCAGTGAAAGAATAACCAAGGGACTGTATATATACTATATTATTGGTCAACTCTATAAACTGAGCACTGCTGCAGACGTTGTTTTCCTGGAGTCGCTCTGCAATCTGCACAAGAGTGAATCCCTCGGGAAACGTAACCGTTACCGTATGGGACTCAGTGGTAGTCGGCTCAGTGGTAGTGACAACCTGAGGTGTATTTTTACCGCAGGAAGTCAGAATAGTAAGGGATAATATCAACATTATAAGGAAAAATATCTTTTTTATGGTAATCACGTCCGTTGTTTTAAAGTTAATTTTATACTTGAATTGTATCATAAACTCTGTCGAAACAAAATAGAAAAGCTGTTAAATTATGAAAATTGTAAGAAATTGTCATATTAATTTCAGTAAAATCCCCGTATTTTCAAAAAAGACTTGAAAAATCCTTTGATTTGTTATAGAATAACTAAGTAAAATTAATTTTAAAATTTCGGAGGAATACTAATATGGTATCAGCAGGCGATTTCAGAAATGGCGTCACATTTGAAATGGACGGAAATGTTCTTCAGATCATTGAGTTCCAGCACGTAAAACCCGGTAAGGGTGCAGCCTTTGTTCGTGCAAAGGTAAGAAACGTTATCACAGGTTCAGTTATTGAACGTACATTCAACCCCAGTGAAAAGTTCCCTACAGCTTTCGTTGAAAGAAAGGAAATGGAATATTCCTACAACGACGGCGGTCTTTACTACTTCATGGATCCCGAAAGCTATGAGCTCGTTCCCATCAATGAGAGCGAACTTTCAGATAACTTCAAATTTGTAAAGGAAAACATGGTTTGTCGTATCCTTTCCTACAAGGGCAACGTATTCGGTGTTGAGCCTCCCAACTTTGTTGAGCTTCAGGTTACAAAGACAGACCCCGGCTTCAAGGGTGATACAGCTACTAACACAACTAAGCCCGCTACTCTTGAGACAGGCGCTGAAGTTAAGGTTCCCCTTTTCATTGACGAGGGCGAAATGATTCAGATCGACACAAGAACAGGCGAGTATATGGGTAGAGCTTAATCGGCGGAGCTATAATTATAGCATAACCGCACGTTTAATCGCGTACCAAAACAGAAATAGAATCTTTCTATTATATTAACTTATTGAGAAAAGGATGTGGACATAATGTCAGTATCAGAAAAAGTTGCATATTTAAGAGGACTTATGGAAGGTCTTGACATCGATGACGATTCAAAGGAAGGCAAGCTCTTTGCTGCTATCGTTGACGCTCTTGATGAAATGGCTTCAGAAATCAGCGACCTCGAAGAAGATATCGAAGATGTAGAAGACGATCTTGATGAACTCGAAGAGTACATTGAAGAAGTTGACGAAGCTCTCGGCGATGTTGAAGAATTCGTTTATGATTTAGACGATGACTGCGATTGCTGCTGCGACGACGATTGTGACTGCTGCGATGATGACTGCATTGAAGCTGTTTGTCCTGCATGCGGTGCAGAGATCTGCATTGATTTTGAAGATATCGATGAAGACGGCAAGGTTGAATGCCCTGCCTGTGCTGAGATTCTTGAATTCGAAATCGAAGAAGAAATCGAAGACGAAGAATAATAAAGATAAGAAGCGGCTCGGAAGGGTCGCTTTTTTAGTTAGGAGTTAGAAGTGAGGAGTTAGGAGTTGTTGGGGCGCGTCTGACTCGTGGTGAGTAGGGCAGTCCAAACCCGCCACTTTTACATAGCGGTACGCGGCTCCGCAAAAAGCACCTCGCTGAGGTGCTTTTCATCAGGCGTCTGCGACGCCTGATGCGTCGGACGAAGTCCGACGGCGGAGCCGCCCAAGCTTGCCGATCGCAGAAATCAGCTTGTGTGTGAAGGTTGAAATGTTTGATTAGTAATGATATAATTAATTGATTTTGGTTTTAAAGGATGTATCGCAGTGTTTAATAAATCTAAGAAACAAAAGAACTATATACAATGGATTCGCATTGGTGGTGAACTCTTTTGTGACAACGATGAAACACTTGAGCTCAAATATTTTCCTTTGAATAACACTCCAAAGCTGTTTTGCAAGCAACACGAGGAATTGTTGGAAGATATCAAAGCAAAAAGATAAAACAACTGCTCTTTACTACGAGAGCAGTTGTTTTAATATACCCATATATAGACAAAAGAAAACAAAAGGGAAGGCAACCTCAAGATATAGTGCTACTGAGAGGTTGTTACACAAAAACGCCCGGCTCAGCATATACAAGTGAGTAAATATGGTTAAAAATGCACAAAAAAGTTTGTAAAAAGTGTTGACAAAAGGGATTTGAGGTGATAATATATACGAGCTCTCAAGGGAAGACCCGGAAGGAGCGAGA
>JAZSMR010000051.1:0-2091 GCA_045535965.1 Acutalibacteraceae bacterium | reverse complement strand
ACCTTCCTCCGTTTTGTCAACGGCAGTCCCATTAGAGTGCTCTTGCGTAGCAACTAATGGCAGGGGTTGCGCTCGTTGCGGGACTTAACCCAACATCTCACGACACGAGCTGACGACAACCATGCACCACCTGTCTTCGTGTCCCGAAGGAAAAGCTTATCTCTAAACTCGTCACTCGGTGTCAAGACCTGGTAAGGTTCTTCGCGTTGCTTCGAATTAAACCACATAATCCACTGCTTGTGCGGGCCCCCGTCAATTCCTTTGAGTTTCTGCCTTGCGGCCGTACTCCCCAGGTGGATTACTTATTGCGTTTACTGCGGCACGGAAGGGGTCAGACCTCCCACACCTAGTAATCATCGTTTACAGTGTGGACTACCAGGGTATCTAATCCTGTTTGCTCCCCACACTTTCGAGCCTCAGCGTCAGTAAAAGCCCAGCAAGCCGCCTTCGCCACTGGTGTTCCTCCGAATATCTACGCATTTCACCGCTACACTCGGAATTCCGCCTGCCTCTACTTCACTCAAGAACTACAGTTTCAATGGCAGTCTATGGGTTAAGCCCATATATTTCACCACTGACTTGCAATCCCGCCTGCGCTCCCTTTACACCCAGTAAATCCGGACAACGCTCGCCACCTACGTATTACCGCGGCTGCTGGCACGTAGTTAGCCGTGGCTTCCTCCTCAGCTAATGTCATTATCATCACTGAAGACAGAGGTTTACAATCCGAAAACCGTCATCCCTCACGCGGCGTTGCTGCATCAGGCTTGCGCCCATTGTGCAATATCCCTCACTGCTGCCTCCCGTAGGAGTCTGGGCCGTGTCTCAGTCCCAATGTGGCCGTTCAACCTCTCAGTCCGGCTACTGATCGTCGACTTGGTGGGCCGTTACCCCGCCAACTATCTAATCAGACGCGAGTCCATCTTACAGCGATAAAATCTTTGGTATCAATACCATGCGATATCAGATACATTATGCGGTATTAGCGTTCCTTTCGAAACGTTATCCCCCTCTGTAAGGCAGGTTACTCACGCGTTACTCACCCGTCCGCCACTAACTTGACCTCCGAAGAAGTCTCGTCCGTTCGACTTGCATGTGTTAGGCACGCCGCCAGCGTTCGTCCTGAGCCAGGATCAAACTCTCTAAAAATTGTATTAATCAGCTTTCGCTGTATTAACCATTTCTTAAGAACTTGTTAGCTCTTTTCGTCTTCTGACGTTTAATTCAAGAAATCTCGAATTTACTGTTCACAAGTTGTACTTGTTAAACTCAAATTAATCTTCAAGGGTTTCATTTTTGTCGTTGTTTAATTTTCAAGGTTCGTATTCTTTTCGCGCCCTCTCTCAAGAGTGCCTTGTGATTATATCACACCGCTTTCCCTTTGTCAAGAGGTTTTTTTAAGTTTTTTGAAGAATTTTCAGATTTTTTTCTGAAGCTCTTCTGCACTGTTCTCTCGTTCAGTGCTTGCACATCTTATCACAAAAAAACACCCTTGTCAACACTTTTTTTAAACTTTTTCATAAAAATTTCAAAGTTTTTTTGTGCATACTATATATTGTGTTTTATGTCAATTTTTTACCCAAATTACAAGATGTTGTTATGTGTATTTTCTGTTTTTGTGAAATAATACTTATTGTAAGAAAAATGAAAACAGAAAGAAGTGTTATATTTCAGCTTATGGGTTCTTTATTAAAAACAACTCCGTTTCGTGCAGCTGTTTCCCTTATTCTTTGCATTGTGACGGTGACGGGCGGGCTTTATGTATATAATGAAAAGGATAGCAGCGAATATGAGATGACACTCTCCTCCTTCGGCTCCCGCGGAGAAGAGGTGCGCCGTATTCAGAAGAAGCTCAAGGAGCTGGGCTTCTATACGGGCTCGGTTGACGGCATATACGGAGCGGGAACCAAAAATGCAGTTACAGCCTTTCAGCGCTCCTGCGGTATCAAGGCAGACGGTATAGCAGGGCCGACCACGCTTTTATATCTCGGCATTTCCTCATCCTCGGGCTACAGCTCCTCTGATGTATGGCTTCTTGCAAAGCTCATAGCGGCGGAGGCGAGAGGTGAAAACTACCGTGGTCAGGTGGCT
>JAZSMR010000134.1:0-50356 GCA_045535965.1 Acutalibacteraceae bacterium | reverse complement strand
GGTCTGCGATGATACCAACGTTGTAGTTGATGTGGGCTCTGCTTTGGGACACAACTTTGCAGGCGAGTGGATAGTTGTAGTGCCGTCAGATTGTCTTGAAAAAGGTGTAAGCAAGCAGCTTTGTACCAGATGCGGTGCAGGACTTTTCAGAGACGAGGAAGAGTTCGGCCCTCACAGAGATAAAGACGGCGACCGCAGATGTGACTTATGCGGTGAAAGCCTCAGCATTTTTACTCCCGTAGCACCCGACAATGACAATAAATACGACTGCTCCTGCAACTGCCATAAGGGCGGTATCAAGGGCTTTTTCTGGAAGATAGGAAACTTCTTTTGCAAGCTTTTCAGGATAAAGAGCAAGCAGGTCTGCGACTGCGGAATATATCATTTTTAATTTCAATACATAGAAAAAACCGACAGGTTAATTTCTGTCGGGTTTCGTTTTTGAATGAATTGACAAAAAGCCATGAATTGCCTTATGGCATGAATTGACCCTGCGGGTCATTAATAATACGGTCTGTTCGTTAAATATCTCCATGCCGCAACATACTTAGACGGTGAACGTGGAGCAGCTGAGCCGATATCGAGGAAAATCTTGTCGTCAACTAAAAGCACTGTATCCTTATTCGCAATAGATACCTGCTTAACCTTGGACATTTCCATTGTGATAGGCTCTTTATCTTCGCCGAGAATTATCTCGAACTTATCCTTATAAAGGTTCAGAACACCGTTTTCTGTGAGGATTTCTTCGTTTTCACCCTCAACCTTCTTTACCTTCTGACCGCCTTCGCTGAAGACAACCTCGCCGTCATTAGCCGAAAGGAGCATTTCCTTCCATACGTCTCTCTGCCATAAATCCCACGAGAGGACGCTGTCCTGATGAAGTCCCTTGCCAATATCGTGGAAGAAGCCGTCAGCCTTCATCTCAACCTCATAACCGCAGTCGCACTTGAGGTTGTTGCCGTGGCTGTGCATTGTGCCTGCCTTTTTACATTCGGGGCAGACATAGAGAACTCTTTCAACACATTCGGCAAGATTTTCGCCGCTGTAATCCTGAGGATTCTTTCTCTGCTCCTCGTAAACATTTACATAGGTGTCACGGCGGATGATTTCAGTTACTTCCTTTACTGAAAGCTTAGCGAGCTCCTCGGGACTGTATTCATTTACAAAGTGGCCGATGATGGGACCCTTTCTGGGACTCTCAGCCCAACGGGGCTTTCTTAAATAACCGCCAACAAACTTATAGGTTACAAGAGCCGCACCGCTTTCCTTTACGAGCTTGCCTGTGTGCTCGGAAATAAAGCCTGTCTGACCGTTTGAGGTCATAGCACCCTCAGCGTGAAGACCTACGGGGATACCTGCACGGAGATTACGCTTGATATCTTCGTTGATAAACTCCGAGGGCTTGTCTCTATACTTGATGATAACGCCACCTATTTTAGTGAAAAGCCAGCTGACCTTCATTCTCAGCACGTGGTCACTTGAAACGAATCTTACATATCTCCTGAGAGCTGCCATTTCATAACCCGGGTCAAAGGACTCTGTATGGTTACAGATGAGTATAAAGGTTTTGTGCTTTGGTTTGCGGTATTCAAGATAAACATTATTGTCGTTGATAACCTTTTTCTTGAGAAGGTTTATAAGTGTCATTGTAACGGTTGCATTGAAGCGGTAACCCTTACGTGTCTGTCTTATTTCTTTATTCATGCTTTCACTGCCTCTTTTTCAGCTTCTTCTTTCTCTGCCTCTTCTTCAAGTGAGTGGTAAGCAACCTTACCTACGAGAGTCTTGGGAAGCTCGTCTCTGAAAATAATCTCCTTGGGTCTTTCGAATACATCGAGATATTCCTTGCAGTGAGCCAAAATGCTCTGCTTTGTCTCTTCACTCTTTTCAACGCCCTGATTGAGAACGATGTATGCTCTTACTCTCTGCATCTTATAGGGGTCCTTTACACCGATGACACAGCAGTAGTCAACGTCCGGGTGTTTGTCAATCATATTTTCAATCTGTGAGGGATAAACATTATATCCGCTTGTGACGATGAGACGCTTCATTCTCTGCTTGAAGTATACGAAGCCCTCTTCGTCCATATATCCTGCATCACCTGTGAAGAGCCAGCGAGTGCCCTTTTCGTCGGTGCGCATTGTCTTTGCATTTTCTTCTTCGGCATCCTTATAGCCAAGCATAAGTGTGGGGCCTGTGATAACGATTTCGCCCATTTCGCCTGATGGCAGGAAGTTGAATGTTCCGGGCTCAACAATGCGGTACTCAGTGTCACGAAGAGGAAGACCGATTGAGCCTACCTTAGCTCTGTCGTTGGGAGTTACGCATGAAGCAGTTACACATTCTGTAAGACCGTAGCCCTCACGTATCTGAAGATTTGCATTGTGATCCTTGAAGAACTTGTCGGCTCTCTTCTTAAGCTCGGGACTCAGAGCGTCACCGCCGCTGAATACGCCGATGAGGAATGAAAGGTCTGCACCCTCGAAGATATCAACCTTGAGAAGTGCTTCAAAGAGAGTGGGTACCCCTGCAATGAAGTTGGGCTTATGCTTGAGTACGTCTTTAGCATAGCTTTCCTTGGTGAACTGAGGAATGAGGATGCACATAGCGCCGTTTTCGAGTACTGTGTGAATGCCGATACCAAGACCGAAGCCGTGGAAAATAGGCATAACCGAAAGGAATTTACAGCCGTAGTCAAGGTTACAGCCTGAAATCTCGGCAACCTGCATACCAAGGCAGTTGAAGTTCCAGTCTGAAAGGTAAATTCCCTTGGGAGTACCGCTTGTACCGCCGCTATAGAGGATAACAGCCGCCTTATCTTTGCTGAACTCAATTTCGGGAAGCTTTACGCCTGCACCTGTTTTAATGAACTCTGACCATACAAGACCGCCTTTGCCGGGGAACTTGAGGTTTTGTCTGTTTTTGAGATATTTATAAGCTACAGCCTTAATAAAGGGAAGCTCTTCCTGAATTCTTGCCACGATGATTTTTACATCGTTCTTAGCTTCGCCCACTGATTTCTCAACCTTCTCGTAGAACTGGTCAAGAGTGAGAATCATCTTACTCTCTGAGTAGTCGAGATAGAAGGTGATATTCTTGCCTGAGGAGAGGGGGTGTACCATATTTGCAATAGCGCCGATTCTGTTAAGAGCATAAAGGCAGATAACAGCCTGGGGAGTGTTGGGCATACAGATGGTAACAACATCATCTTTCCTGATGCCTGCTTTAAGGAATGCACCTGCGGCAAGCTCGATCTTTTCCACAAAGGCTTTGTAGGTTGTGTATTTGCCCATAAAGTTAAGGGCAGGTGCATCGGGTACACGCTTAGCTGAAGCGGCGATTACACCGAACATTGTTGTTTCGGGATAAGGATGACTTATGGGAGTCATATCTATTTTAGGAAAATTCATTCTGACCTCCAAAATGTTAATTTGGCATAATACTTCATTTTATTCACAGAGGATAATTATATAGGGAAATTATAATCTTTGTGTTAACACAGTTTGAATATCTCCATTATAAAGATTACGATTTTTTAACCTTTAATGTTTAAAAAGAAAAATCGCTATACAGAGGGCTGTATAGCGATAAATATGAGACTGAAGCCCTTTTTATCTGCTGTTGGCAGTTTCAACCATAGAGAAGTAGAAATCCTCAAAGGATGTGGGATAGTCTTCTGTTCCGCAGAAGTCGAAGTGGTCCATACCAACCATAGTGTCGAGGTAGTACCATCTGCCTTTTTCTATTGTTTTGCCATTCCTGAGAGTATCCTCGTAGTCAGCGGCAGAGTCCGAATCAGAGTCGGGATAAAGTGCAGACGCAAGAGGTACAATGCCGTCGTTGACAGCCCAGTTGCCTTGTATCTTTACTCCGTCGATGGTGAAGCCCTCTGTAAGAGCAATCATTGTCGAGGAGGTCTTGAAAATAGAGTTAACCGTATCGATAGGCTGCTGTCTGCCGAAAAGACCTGTAGGCTCAGTTGCGGCAGTTGAGTAGGAATAGTAATAGGTGTCGGGAGCAGTTTTGATTGTCTTGTTGAGCTCGTGAGCTCCTGCAAGAGTCATATCGTAACCGCAGTGATCGTCGGATTTATAGAAGCTCCAGATTTTAAGGGGATTGAACTTTGCTTTTTCCTCGCCCTCCTTGGGAGTCAGACCGAAGTGACCGAATTTAAGGGAGAATACCCCGTAGGTGTCGCCTTTGGTACAGCCTAAAATATGAGCCGCACAAGCTATGGCGAAAAGGGGGATTTTTGTATCAACAAGATAGTTTGAAACCTGAGAGCCGTTGTGGGGAGCCGAGAGGGTGATGCAGGAGTGTACGCTCTTGTGACCGCCCTTGAAAAATTCGCTTGTATCCTTGCCTGTTGCGGCAATTTCCTCCTCAGAGCCGAAAGCCATAAGAGAGGTGAAAAGTCTTACGGTTGCACCGCCGAAGGAGTGACCCACGAGATTGATTTTGTCGTTTAAATCCCAGGGCTCGCCCATAGTTGCTTTGCCCACATAGCTGATGCCGAATCTGTCGTGACTGTGTGCCTTTGCGTGAGCTTCGCCGTAGTCGGTAACTGTGCCCGTAAGCTGAGCGTAAAGCTCGCAGGCTCTGTCCCAGGCACTGCTTAAAGGTCCTACTGAGGGAGCATAAGCCCTGACGCCCTGCTCGTTGAGGATTCTTATCATATCGTTCTCCGAGCCCGGGAGAAGATTACCGCCCCAATAGGGAGATTCGCTGTAATAGGGGTCAGTTGTGCCCCAGCCGCCCATACCGTGAACGAAGATATAGGGATAGTCGGTTTTGAATGCGTCTTTGTTGATGCTTCGGGGCAGACTGTCTGCTGCCTGAGTGGGGATAATTGCAAAGCTCAGAAGCATTACGAGAGATAAGATAAGTGATGCAATTTTTTTCATAGTGATTCTCCTTTATTTTCTTTTTATCAGTATCAGTTCATCGGGTGTGATTTCTCTGCACTGACCTTCTTCAAGGCTTTCGTCAAGGGAAAGCTCACCCATTTTTACACGCTTGAGGAAAACTACCTTATTGCCGAGTGCGGCAAACATACGCTTGACCTGATGATACTTACCCTCGCAGATTTTAATTTCCGCAGTATGGGTATCGCTGTCGAGGTTGCGGACCTCCGCTTCAAGGCAAAGAGTGCCGTCTTTAAGTTCGATGCCATCTCTGAAGGCTCTGATGTCATCTTCGGTGACGGGCCTTTCGAGAGTGGCGTGGTAGGTTTTCATTATGTGGTTTTTAGGGGAGAGTATCTCATGGGCAAAGTCGCCGTCGTCGGTTATTAGCACAAAGCCGACGGTGTCTCCGTCAAGTCTGCCTGCAGGGAAAAGTCCCTCACGTCTGAGCTCCTTCGGCACAAGGTCGATAACAGTTTTGTGGTCTCGGTCATCTGTTGCCGAAACTACGCCCTGAGGCTTGTTGAGCATAATGTAGATGTGCTTTTTATAGCCTAATACCTTGCCGTCTATGGCGATTACACTCTTATTCGGGTCGGCTTTTACGTCACTGCTTTTTACGGTACTGCCGTCAAGGGTGACTCTGCCGCCTTTTACAAGCTTTTTCACTTCGCTCCGGGAGTACTGACCCTGGGAAGCGATGATTTTATCAAGTCTTTCCATAGCTTATTTAATCTGAGTGATTTCGTTGCCCTTTACCCAGAATACACGCTTGGCATAGGGGAAAAGAAATTCGTCATTGAGGGAGTCCGTATAGAAATCGTCAATTACACCGTCGGGATATGCCTCACGGAAAAACTCAATCTTTCTTTCTCTGAAACAGGGTCTGCCGAATACGCCTGTGCGCAGGTCAAACTCAGAAGCGAGATAGTGCTTTATGCCCAGGCGCCTGCAGATTTCGTCCATCTGAAATTTAGGTGAGGCGGTGATGATAAGGTCGTCCTCTTTCTGAATCTGCTTATAGAAAGGCTTTATCTGCTTTTCGTGCTTATCCCAGAATTCCTTTGACATCTCTTCGGGATCGGGGTGGTGCTTATCAATGAAATCCTGAAGCACACCGCCGTATTTTGCAATCAGATCCTCAAAGCGAAGATTAGTCTTTCTGTAATCGTTCATAATCTTCACAAGGTCGGGAGCGTACCTGAGAAGTGAGGGATATTTCATAAACAGATCCTTGAAGAAATCGGCATTGCTGTCGCCGTCATAGATGGTGTCGTCAAAATCGTAAACGTTCATATCGTTCTCCTTTAGTTTTTATCGGGAGTAGAAAGCTTAAGATAGTCGTCCTTGACTATGCCGAGCTTTTTAAGGGCAAAATGAATAAGTAAAGAAAGTATTGCGGGTGCAATGACGTGCATAGCAACGATAAGGATAACACTCTTTACCGTGCCGAAGCTTTCGCTCATAGCTGAATATGCGCCGAACTGTCCTACAAGACCGCTTGTGCCCATACCTGCACCTGTGGGAGTGTTTGTCATTTTAAGTAAGCAGGTTGATATTGGTCCGAGAATTGCTCCTGCGAGAGTGGGGGCAATGAGAATCTGAGGATGTCTCATAATATTTGCAAACTGAAGCATACTTGTACCGACGCCCTGAGAGATTAGGCCGCCTACACCGTTTGCCTTGAATGAGGTTACGGCAAAGCCTATCATCTGAGCACAGCAGCCTACAGCAGCCGCACCTGCGGCGATGCCGTCAAGACCCAGCATAATTGCAATAGCCGCCGAGGAAATGGGAGCTGTGAGAGCAAGACCCATAAGCACTGAGACGGTGATACCCATAGGGAAGGGGTGAAGCTGAGTTGCCTTGTTTATAATTTCGCCGAAGCCTGACATAAACTGCGAAAGGTAAGGACCTACAAAGGTGCTTACGAAGCCGCCTGTTATAATGCAGACAAGGGGAGTAACAACTATATCTATCTTTGTTTTACCTGCAACAAGAGAAGTGATTTCATTTGCAACAAGAGCCGCGACATAAGCACCGACGGGACCGCCAAGCTCATAGCCGAAAGCACCGACAGCAATACAGGAGAAAACAACCAAAGGCTTTGACTTAAGGCCGTGTGCTATAGCTGCACCGATGGCACCGCCCACAACAGGGGAAGATGCTGCGAGTACACCCGAAAAACTCGAGAGAATACCGAGATGGGGGATTTTAGCAAGCTGGCTGATTATGAGTCCCACAATAAGCGAGGAGAAAAGACCCAGCGCCATAAAGCTCATAGCGTCAACGAAGTAGCGTTTAAGATATTTCTTTATCATAGTTTTCAACTTCTTTCGTTTTGTATGTGTAATATATTATAAACGAATGAATAATAATAATCAACTGCGAAATTTACAAATATACACCCGTTGACAAAGAAAATTTTTAACTTATAATTAAAGTACCGGTCATATTATATTTGACAGACTGAATTACGGAGAGATAGCTATGCTTGAAAAATTAAGAAGATTTATGTACGGAAGATACGGTAACGATATGCTGAATTTCGCTCTGATGATATTCGGCTGTGTGCTTACGGCAATACTTTCCTTTGTGAGAGTACCCTATATCCACTATATCGGGATGATACCTTATCTTATCGTCGTTTACCGTACCCTGTCGAAGAATATACCTGCAAGACAGAGGGAAAATGCGAAATTTCTCAAATTCATTGAGCCCTGGAAGCGATTTATCATCAAAAAGACAAGACAGTATCAGGATAAGGACCATAAATACTATGCCTGCCCCAGATGCCACAATACCCTGCGAGTACCCAAGGGCAGAGGAAAAATCAAGATAAGCTGTCCGCACTGTCAGAAAGAATTTGTTAAAAAAACATAATAGGTGTCCTCTTTGGTCAATATATCCAAAGGGGACCTTTTATTTTCTTATATGTTTTCTTTCGGAAGTGTATTGAAAAAAATAAAGATTTTTGTTAAAATGTGTCTTGTAGAACAATGTAACACTTAAAGAGGCGGTGTGCGTATTGAAACTTCTTGAAGACAGAATAAAAAAAGACGGTCAGGTGTTCCCGGGCAACATATTGAAGGTCGACTCCTTCCTTAACCATCAGATAGATGTAAATCTTCTTTCAGAGATGGGCAAGGAGATAAAAAGACTCTATGCAGATGTCGGCGTAAATAAAATCCTGACTATTGAATCTTCGGGTATTGCAATAGCCTGTCTTGCGGCTCAGTGCTTTGAATGTCCCGTTTTATTTGCAAAGAAAACAAAGACAAAGAATATTGCAAATTCTGTCTATAAGACCCAGGTGCGTTCATTTACTCACGGAACGGTATACGATGTAATTGTTTCAAAGGACTTTATCGGTGAAAACGACAAGGTGCTCATAATCGACGACTTCCTCGCTGAGGGCAATGCTCTTTTAGGTCTTATCGACCTTTGCTCTCAGGCAGGTGCAACTGTTGCAGGCTGTGCCATCGCTGTTGAAAAGGGCTTCCAGCAGGGCAGAGAAAAAGTTGAGGCAAAGGGCATAAGAGTTGAATCTCTTGCCATTGTTGAAACTATGAAGGATAACGAAGTTATATTCAAAAAACAGTAACTGACTGTCACGAGGCAGTTAAAATAAAATTTTTCAAACGGAGGAAAAACCCATGAAAAAAATTCTTGCAGTTCTCCTTGCAGCTCTTATGCTCTTCACTCTTGCAGCATGCGGCGGTAACGGAGACGACACATCCACAACTGATCCCAATGCAGGCACAGAAAACACTGCTGTTTCAGATCTCAAGATCGGTGTAGTTCTTCTTCACAATGAAACAGTAGGCTATGACGAAAACTTCATGCTCGCTGTTGAAGCTGCTTGTGACGAGCTCGGCATTGACAAGGACACAAATCTCCTTTACAAGAAGGATATCCCTGAAGATTCAGCTTGTTATGACGCTTGTGTTGAACTCGTTGAAGACGAATGTGATATTATTTTTGCAGACTCCTTCGGCCACGAGGAATTCGTTATCAAGGCTGCTAAGGAATATCCCGACGTTCAGTTCTTCCATGCAACAGGTACAAACGCTAAGATCGCAGGTGTTGAAAACTTCCACAATGCATTTGCTTCAATTTATGAAGGCAGATATCTTGCAGGTGTTGTTGCAGGTCTCAAGCTCAACGAGCTTATCGAAAAGGGCGAAATCACAGCAGAAGAAGCTAAGATGGGCTACATTTCAGCTAAGCCTTATGCAGAATGTATTTCAGGCTACACATCATACTACCTCGGCGCAAAGAGCGTATGCCCCAGCGCTACAATGACAGTAACATACACAGATTCATGGGCTGACCTTGCACTCGAACAGGAAGCTGCAAAGAAGCTTATCAAAGCAGGCGTTGTTCTTATGAGTGAGCATGCTGATACTGACGGTTCACCCATGGCTTGCGAAGATGAAACAAAGAACGGTAACCCCGTTTACCACGTTGGTTACAACATCAACTTCAACGATATCGCTCCCACAGCTAACCTCGTATCCTCAAAGATCGACTGGACTCCCTACTTCAAGCACATCATCACTAAGGTTGCTGCAGGCGAAGCTGTTGAAGCTGACTACTGTGGTACTGTTGAAACAGGCTCAGTTATTCTTACTGAATATAACGATGCTAACGTAACAGAAGAAATGAAGGCTAAGGTTGAAGAAGTTAAGGCCGGTCTCATCGACGGTTCAATCAAGGTATTCGATACTTCTACATTCACAGTAACTCTTGACAGACCCGAAAACGAGTTTGTAGTTGCTGAGGTTGACGAAGAAGGGCACCTTGTTTCTTACACAGCAGACGCTGTTGCCGACGCTGCATTCACTGCTGACACAGAAGCTGTTATCGATGGCGAAATTGCTGAATCAGTACACAGAAGTGCTCCTTACTTCAGCATTATCATCGACGGCATCGAAATTATCTGATAATATAGGCAAAACAAATTCCATAGCGGAGTGTGACCCACTCCGCTAATGGTTGTTTTTAGAGAGTAGTTGTCTATTGACAAAAGTTGCAAAAATACTGCTGTTTTTGTGAGTAAACAAAGCTAATATCGGAGGTAAAAACAATGTCCAATGCGGCAATTGAACTTAAAGGCATAACCAAGCGTTTCGGCAGTGTTACGGCAAACAAGGATATTTCCTTGACCGTAAACAAGGGCGAAATACTCTCCATCTTAGGTGAAAACGGAAGCGGTAAGACAACTCTTATGAATATGCTTTCGGGTATCTATCACCCTGATGAGGGACAGATTTTTGTTGACGGAAAGGAAGCGTCAATCCAGTCGCCCAAAGACGCTTTTAACTATAAAATCGGTATGATTCATCAGCACTTCAAGCTTGTTGATATTCTCACCGTAACTGAAAACGTTATCCTGGGTCTTAAGGATGAGGGCAAGCTCAGTCTTAAAAAGAGTGCGGCAAAGATCAAAGAAATCTGCGATATGTACGGCTTTGAAATAGATCCTATGAGGAAAATCTATGAGATGTCCGTTTCCGAAAAGCAGACTGTAGAAATCATCAAGGTTATCTACAGAGGCGCGCAGATTCTCATTCTCGACGAGCCCACAGCCGTACTCACCCCCAAGGAGACAGAAAACCTCTTCAATATTCTTCGTAATATGAGAGACGACGGCAAGTCAATTATCATCATCACTCATAAGCTCAACGAGGTGCTTGAGCTTTCAGATAAGGTTGCGGTACTTCGTAAGGGCGAATATATCGGCACAGTCGAAACAAAGGACGCAACAGAGCAGAGCCTTACTGAAATGATGGTAGGTAAGAAGGTTTCTCTCAACATTGAAAGAGCAGAGCCCCATAACTGCGAAAACAGACTTGTGCTCACCAACGTTTCCGTTGTAAATAAAGAGGGTGTAAATATCCTCAAGAACGTATCCTTCACTGCTAAGTCAGGCGAAATCCTCGGTATTGCAGGTATTGCAGGCAGCGGTCAGAAGGAGCTCCTTGAAGCTATTGCAGGTCTTCAGCACTTAAAGAGCGGCTCAATCATTTATCACGATCCCAAAACAGGTAAGGAAGAGAACTTACGTAACAAGACCCCTCTTCAGATAAGAGATTTAGGTGTACGTCTTTCATTCGTGCCTGAGGACAGACTTGGTATGGGTCTTGTAGGCTCAATGGGCATCACCGACAATATGATGCTTCGTTCCTACAAGGGCGGTAAGGGTATGTTCCTTCAGCGCAAGGACCCCAAGGACCTTGCAGATAAGATAATCAAAGAGCTTGAGGTTGTTACTCCCGACACAGATACACCTGTCAGAAAGCTTTCAGGCGGTAACATTCAGAAGGTACTCGTAGGCCGTGAAATCGCCGCAGCTCCCACAGTATTTATGGCAGCGTACCCCGTAAGAGGTCTTGACATCAACTCATCATATCTCATATATAATCTTCTCAACGCTCAGAAAGAGGGCGGTACAGCGGTTATCTTCGTAGGTGAAGACCTTGACGTACTCCTCGAGCTTTGCGATAGAATCTTAGTTATCTGCCACGGTCAGATAAGCGGTATTGTTGACGGTAAGAAGGCAACAAAGGAAGGCATCGGTATGATGATGACAAGCCTTCCCGCAAATGTAGAAAAGGAGGAGGATGCACAGTGAAAGTAAAAGCAGCTAAAGAACCCTTTATCAGAATTGCCAAGCGTACCGATATCAGCACGGGTCTTTCACTCGGCATAAGAATAGGCAGTGTCGCAGTTGCGCTTCTCGCCTGCGGTTTAGTCCTCCTGCTTGTTACAAGCGGCAAGGTAGGCTTCGGTGAAGCTTACGGCGAAATGTTTGAAGGTGCTTTCGGCACAGTAAGACGTATAAAGATTACAGCAAGAGATACTTGTGCTCTTCTTTGTCTGGCAGTTGCTCTTGCACCTGCATTCAAGATGAGATTCTGGAATATCGGTGCTGAGGGTCAGGCTCTCGTTGGTGCACTTGCTTCCTGTGTAGTCGTAAAGCTTTGCCCGGATATGGGCGCGGCACCCCTGATACTTCTTATGTTCCTTGCAAGTATTCTTGCAGGTGCAATCTGGGGCGTAATTCCCGGATATTTCAAGGCTAAGATTCAGGCTAACGAAACTCTCTTCACTCTTATGATGAACTATGTTGCAATTCAGCTCGTAAAGTTTTTTGCCGTACTCTGGGAAAAGCAGAAGGGTGCAGGCGTTATGTCAACTCTCACAACCGGTAAGCTTCCTCAGCTTTTCGGCGTTGACTACGGCTGGAGTATAGTTATCATTCTCGTAGTTACGGTTTTATCCTACATCTATATGAAATACTCAAAGCAGGGTTATGAAATCGCCGTTGTAGGTGAAAGTGAAAACACTGCAAGATATATCGGTATCAACGTAAACAAGGTTATCGTAAGAACTATGGCACTTTCGGGTGCTCTCTGCGGTCTTGCAGGCTTCCTTCTTGTCAGCGGTACACACCACCTTGTAAAAAGCGATATCGTCGGCGGTAACGGTTTTACTGCTATTATCGTTGCATGGCTTGCACACCTTAACCCTCTTATGATGATACTCACTTCATTCTTCGTTTCATTCCTCGATATCGGTACTGCGAAGATTGCTTCTTCCTGCAACCTCAATGACTTCGCTTCAGACGTTGTTGTAGGCGTGGCACTGTTCATTATCCTTGCAAGTGAATTCTTTATCAACTACAAGGTAATCTTCACTAAGTCAGGCAAAAAAGCAAAGGAGGGCAAATAATATGGATTTTGCATATATTCTCTCAAGAGCAGTAGCTCAGGGTCTGCCCTTGCTTTTCGGCTCAAACGGTGAAATTCTCAATGAAAAAAGCGGTAATCTTAATCTCGGTATCCCGGGCATAATGATAAGCGGTGGCGTTGCAGGTATTGCAGGTGCACTGGTTTACGAAAACTCAGTGGCAGAGCCAAGCGGCATTGTGGGACTTTTAGTGTCAATGCTCTGCTCCGTTTCCTGCTCACTTCTTCTCTCACTCATTTACTGCTTCCTTACAGTTACCCTCAGAGCTAATCAGAATGTAACGGGGCTTGCTCTTACAATTTTTGGTTCAGGTCTCGGCAATTTCTACGGCGGTGCAATGTCAACAATCCTCGGCATATCAAATACCGCTATCCCTGCTACAGCGGCAGCGTACAAAACGCCTCTCGTGCCTTTTTATGATAAGCTGGGTGCTATAGGTACAATTTTCTTCTCCCACGGCTTTATGTTCTATCTTGCACTTGTCATTGCATTCGTTTCCTGGTATGTGCTCAGGAAGACAAGAACGGGTCTGTCTCTCAGAGCTGTCGGTGAGAACCCTGCTACCGCAGATGCAGCAGGTATCAATGTAACAAGATATAAATATGTTGCAACCTGCCTTGGCGGTATCATTGCAGGTCTCGGAGGTCTTTACTATGCAGTTGACTACTCAAACGGTCTTTGGGATACACAGTCCTTCGGTGACAGAGGCTGGCTTGCAGTTGCTCTTGTAATTTTCGTTGTATGGAAGCCTAACCTTGCAGTCCTCGGTGCATTCCTTTTCGGCGGTCTTTACATTGCGGAAATTTTCGTGCCCGGTCTTACCAGTGCTACAAAGGAAATCTTCAAGATGCTTCCTTATGTTGTAACTATTGTTATTCTTATTTCAACAAGCCTTATGAAGAAGAAGGAGAATCAGCCTCCTGCGAGTCTTGGTCTGCCTTACTTCAGAGAAGAAAGATAAAAGCGCAAAGCAGGGTTTGCTAAATGAATAATTAATAATTTTATTTTATTGGGGCGCGGGGAAAACTCGCGTCTCCTTTTTCTTTTATCCCGCCGAGGGGGGCACTGCAAGGCGGCTCCACTGACGAACTGCGTTCGTCGCGGCGAAAGCTTTCGCCGTAAAATCCCACCGGGATTTTGTGGAGCCGCCCGTAGAGAGCTGCTGTCGGAAGCAGAAAAACAAAGCCGCAAATTTTTTGTAGTTGCAAATTTTGCCGATTACTTATTGACAATATAGTTCATACTGTGTTAAAATCAAAATGACAGTTAACCTTCAGGACTCATTTTAAGAGTCTCAGGTAGCTTTTATATTTTTAAGGAGGATATACCAATGACAAAAACACTGAAAAAATCTATCTCATTTGTTCTCGTGTGCGTAATGCTTTTCAGCATTCCTGTAATGGCTTTCGCAAAACCCACGGAATGGATTTCTCAGAGCCTCAGCGATATACCCGTTATCCGTATTTCAGGTGACGGTGAAAAGCTCGTTGACGAAAACGGAGACAAAGTTTTCCACTATAAGGATTTTGCATCAATTCTTGAGAGCGATGACGAAGAGGAAGATGAAGGCGACAATGCAATGCTTGAAGCAACTGCAAATATTCTTATGCCTTTCCTCATTGACGGCTTACTCAATGACAACTGGGACCCCTATTACAAGAATCTCCAGAAGGAAATCAGTGAGCTTTTTGAAAATTCACTTCTCGACAAGGACGGTAATGCTCAGTACGGCACAGGCCTTCGTCAGGAAAGAATCGATAAGATGAACAAGACAAGACACAACGATCAGGCGTGGAGAACTGCAGAGGGTGTCAAGTATTATGTTCATGACAGATACTGGTTCTATTATGACTGGAGACTTGACCCCATCGAAACAGCAGCTGAATTCAAGTCCTTCGTTGATGATATCTGTGCTTCAACAGGTTGCAGTGAGGTTGGTATTGTAGCCAGCTGCCTCGGTACAAATGTTGTTACAGCTTATCTTGCAGTTTATCCCGAACACGCAGCCCAAAAAATCAGAGGCGTTGCTTTTGACGGCAGCGTTGTAAGCGGTGCAGAAATGCTCAGCGAAGCAATCAGCGGTAAGTTTAACATAGACGCTGCGGCTATCAACAGAACACTCAAGGACTGCGGCGCAATCGGTATGTTCAATATTGACGGCTTCATTAACACAACCCTCGAAATGCTTGACAGAACAGGTGCTCTTGATGCTGTTATAGGCAAGGGCAAGGACTGGATCTATTATAAATTAGTTGAGGGTGTAACCTCTGCGCTTGCTCTTTCAACATTCTATACATGGCCTAACTACTGGGCTTGTGTATCAACTGATGACTACCCGACAGCAATGCAGTATGTTTTCGGCCCTGAAGGCAGCGAAAAGAGAACAGAATATGCAGGTCTTATTGCAAAGCTTGACAACTATGACAAGGTTGTACGTCAGAGAGTACCCGAGATTCTCAAGGCAGCTGTAGAAAGCGGTGTTCATTTCGGTGCTATCTCAAAATACGGCTTCCAGACTCTGCCTATATGCGAAACAAACTATCTTGTTTCTGACCAGTTTGCTTCCGTAGGCCGTTCATCATTCGGTGCAACAACAGGCACTATCTATAACGACCTTTCCGACGATTATATCGCTTCAAGAATTGAAGCAGGCTTCGGCAAATACATATCACCCGACAAGCAGATAGACGCTTCAACCTGTCTGTTCCCCAACAGCACATGGTTTATCAAGGGCTCAAGCCATTCCAACTGGTCTGACTGGGAGCTCAGACATCTTTATGATATAGCTTCTTCAAAAGAGCAGCTGACTATTGATAATTCCACATGGCCCTCACAGTTTGTTGTGTATTCATATACCAATCCTGATGAAGACAGTGACGGTGAAATTGAAGTTATGACAACTGAAAACTGCGACACTGAAAACTGGGAAGCAGATGAAAAGCTTGACAATCCCACAGATAAGCAGAGCAAGCTTTTTGCGGCAATAACTGCAATAATAAATTGGATTGTTGAACTTTTCAAGAAAATCTTTAAAAAATAAGAATACAAGAAACGGCGGGATAAAACCTGCCGTTTTTATGTTGAGCAGATAAAGAAACAATAATCAAAGTTTTGGCCAAGCTTTTGTAAAAGCTTGACTAAAATTTTACTGCTTCTTTATCTTCTCCCAATACTCTCTCGCCGCCTGCTCATTCTTGTTATCCCCATAATTGTAATAAACCCTGTCCTTAAGCACATCAGGCAAATATTGCTGCTTTACATAATGACCCGGATAATCGTGGGGGTACTGATAAAACTGACCCTTGTTATTGTTGTCCTCACCGTCAAAATGCTTATTCTGAAGCTGACGGGGTATCGGTCCGCTTTTGCCCATTCTTATATCCGATGCTGCCGCATCATAGGCAAGATAAGCCGAATTTGACTTGGGCGAATTGCACACAAGCACCACCGCGTCCGCAAGAGGAATCCTCGCCTCGGGAAGTCCCACCATAAGAGCCATATCAACTGCCGCCTTGACTATAGGTATAATCATCGGGTAGGCAAGACCCACATCTTCAGCGGCACAGACCATAAGCCTCCTCGTTGCCGAGGGTAGGTCGCCTGCTTCAAGGAGTCTTGCAAGATAATGGAGAGCCCCATTGGGGTCGGAGCCTCGCATACTCTTCTGGAATGCCGAAAGGATATCGTAGTGCTCGTCACCCTCACGGTCATATTTCATAGCGCTCTTCTGAGTCAGCTCGCTTGCTTTTTCTTTGGTTATGATTATCTCGTTATTTTCGTTCGGCAGGGTGCTCAGGACACACAGCTCTGCGGAATTCATAGCCTTTCTCACGTCGCCGCCGCAGGAACGGGCAATATGCAAAAGAACATCCCTGTCTGCCTTTACAGTGCAGTTTTTCTCTTCACTCAGGAAAGCGAAAGCTCTCTCAACAGCAGGGATTATGTCTTCAGCCTCAACGCTCTTGAATTCAAAGACCGTACAGCGGCTGAGAATTGCCCCGTGGATATAGAAGTAGGGGTTTTCCGTTGTGGAGGCAATGAGGGTGATTTCACCCTTTTCAATGTAGTCAAGGAGAGTCTGCTGCTGCTTTTTGTTGAAATACTGAATCTCGTCAAGGTAGAGGAGTATGCCATTGGGTGCAGCGAGAGTATCAAGCTCTGCAACGATAGCTTTTATGTCAGCCGTTGAAGCTGAAGTGCCGTTGAGCTTGTGGAATTTTCTGTTGGTACGAAGAGCAATAATCGATGCAAGGGTTGTCTTGCCTATGCCCGAGGGACCGTAGAAAATAAGGTTGGGGAGCTCCCCTGATTCTATGATATTTCTCAGAGCCTTACCTTCGCCTAAAAGATGCTTCTGTCCGACAATATCGTCAATGCTCTGAGGTCTTATTCTGTCCGCTAAGGGTGCTTTCATATTTTGTCACCTTCTTTTGTTCTCGCACTATTTTAGCATAAAACCCTTATAAAGTAAATACAAAAAATCGGAGAGCAGAAATTATCCGCTCTCCGCAGGTGTGTCAGTTGTTATAACCACCGAACTCAATGGTTACGGTATTGTTGCACTTGAATGAAACGTCCATAGTGTAGGTTATGATGCTGTATTTGAGCTCAAGGTCCCTTACATTTACGTCCACATTCATATCAAATACGGCTTTTTCAACTTCGCCTGTTGCCTTATTTACCGTAAGGGTAAGAGTGCTGTCATAATAACGCTGAGTGAAAGAGGAATACTTGATGCTCATTTGTCCTGAGTTGTTGATTTTATTGAGGTAAGTGTTTATGTAGTCGCTTGTAAGAACATCGAAAACCTTACCGTGTCTTGTTGCTGTTGCAGAAGAGGGGAGACTTCCCATACTCTCTTCTTTAAGAGTCAGCTTCATTTCATAGAAGTAATCGCCGTTATCGGTAATCTTCGCTTCCTTTACATCGCTGTCGGAAAGGGCACTTGAAATGATATATGACTGTCCCTTGACAGGAACGTTTTCCATAAACTTAGCCTTAAGAGTGGTATAGTCACTTGCCGAGGATAAAACGGGTGAAAGGTAAGTTGTTTTTGGTGAGAGCTCATTGCTGAAGATTTTCTGAAGGTCATCGGAGGTCAGATCCTTTGACGTGGTTGAAAAACCGCTTGTGAGGGTTTCGTCATATCTTGTGATGCTCGGAAGATTGTTAAGGGTCTTTATGGAGTTAGCCTTGGTTTTCATCTGGCTGAGAACCTGAGAAGCTGAGCCTGAGGGAGCTGTAAAGCTATCCGAGGTGAACCATACCTGCTTGTAGTTATAGGGGTCGGAGGAACAGCTTATGGCAATCATAACATCGCCGGGAGTAAGGAAGGTAACCTTACCGGTATTTGAAACGGTTGCAACAGATGTATCCGCTGAATAGTACATCACTGTATCCTCGGAGCCTGACGGAAGAACAGAGGCGTTTATCTGATAGGTTTCGCCTGCTTTGCAGGAGCTGTAGAAGGTTTTGCTTACTGAAACGGCACTTCTTGAATAGAAGGTGTAGGAGCCGCTGTATTGGTTATCGGAGGTGTATGCCGTTATCGTAACATCGCCTGCACCCTTACAGGTTACCGTACCGTCGTTTGTGACAGTAGCTATTGACGTGTCGCTTGATCTGAAGCGTATGTCAGAGTCGGAATATTTTGAGGAAATTGATTCGTTAAGCGTAGCCGTAAGCTTTGCGCTGTTGCCGTAATACCAGGGAGAAGAATCGGTACCCTTATATGACACATCAATCATCTTTGCAACAACCTTGACTCTTGTTGTGGCTGTTTTGTTTGAGCCGTCAGCAGTTTTAACTGTAACGGTGAAATAGAATTCTTCGTCGGTCTGAGGTGTAATTGTCGCTTTCTTTGCCTTAAGAAGATTGTTTGTGCTTACGCTGATATAGCTGTCAAATTTGCAGGTATCGGTTTTTGTGCCGCCGAAAAGACCACCCTTATATGTATATGAGTAATCCTGACCTGTAACGGTGTAGCTCTTATTGGTTACATTTGCAGGAGTAAATGTGGGGTTAAGAGCAATAAGGTCGCCCTCATACATAATTATTTCAGAGGGAAGCTTTATTGAAGTCGCAAGGACATCGGCTGTTCTTACCGTAAGGGTGAAGTAAGCGTTTTTATCGGGGTTTGACTGACTCTTTACGGTGATGTTTGTGGTACCGTCAGCCTTGGCTGTAATAACACCGCTGTCGCTGACTGTAGCAACATTGGTGTTGCCTGAATGGAAAATCAGAGCCTTGTTTGCGGCATCGGCAGGTAAAACCGAAACGCCGAGAGTAAATGTCTCTCCGGGTCTCATAGTGGAGGGCTTAGAGGTGAAATATACGGACTCAACAGCACCGTTTCCTGTTGAAACAGTAAGGGAAGTCTTTTCACCCTCGTAGGTTTTATAGTAAGCGCTGATAGCGAAGTTATAGCTTACGCCCTCGCTGAGATTTCCGAATGTATAGGAAGTGGTTTTGGGCTCGAGAGTAGCAACAAGCTCACCGTTTTTATAAAGCTTATAGCCGTCGATGTTATTGGGTCTTGTCCAGGAGAAGGATACAGAATTTCTGGTGATTTCTGTTGTTTTGAAGCCTGTGATTTTTGTTACGGGGATAAGAATCTTATCTGTAACTGCCTCTGCGCTGTAGGCGATACCTGAAGAAACCTTTGTAAATGCAAGAACTTTAAAAACATAGGTGTTGCCGGGGGTGAAAGGACCGATGGTAGCGGAGGTAGCTGTTACAGTACCGCCCTCTGAGAAGGATGCAACATTGCCCTGAGCGTCAGCCTTGCCGTAATATACAGTATAGCCGCTGGCGCCGGGAGAAGAGGTCCAGGCGAGCTTTACCTGAGCGTCTGGGGTGGCTTCGGCCTTTGTGATTTTAACTGCTGCGGGAGATGTTGTAAAGGTAAATACATCGGAGTAGTTACCTGTTATTTTTTTGCCTGTATTAAGAGCACTGATTTTAACTTTATATACAGCTCCCTTGCCCAGAGATGTAAGCTTGACAGTCTCTGATGTCGAGGTGGTTGTCGCGGAATAGCCGGTGCTCGAGTTGGTGTAATTGATACGGTAAGAGGTTGCGCCGGGAATTTTATTCCACTTGATTGTAGCCGAGGTTTCCGTAATATCGGAGAATTCTACGCTTGTGGGCTTGCCGATAGTTGTTGATTTTGAAACGGTTTTGAATTCGCCGTAAAGAGTCTTACTGCCCACCTTTGCATAGGGGCGAACTCTGAATTTATATGTAGTGACGCTGTCGAGACCTGTTACGGTGCAGGAGGTCTTTGAGGTTGTGGGAAGCTTAATCCACTTGCCGCCCTCGTACTGATAAACCTGATAGCCCTTTGCACCTGTTACCTTGCTCCAGGAAAGCTTGATTTTTGTGGAATATCCTGTCGCTTTGAGTGAGGAGGTGGCTTTAGGCTCAATGTAGAAGCCTTTTTTTACTGTGCCTTTGTATGAGCCTTTACCTTTAATAGTAATGTAGCCCTTGCCCACGCTCTTGTTGCTCGAATATGATACGGTGTAGGATTTGTTTTTAGTGAGCTTCTTACTGCCTACTTTAACTGTTACAGAGGGCTTTATGGCTTTGCCTGTGTAGGTGTGGTATACCTCATAGGTGACAGTAGCCTTTGAAAGTGATGTTGCAGCACTTGCAGGCAGGCAGAATACACCGAGCATAATGATAAGCGACATCATCAAAACTACTACAGAGGTTAATTTCTTGCTTTTCATTTTAAAATCTCCCTTAATTCATAATTCATAATTCATAATTAATTAAAATCCGAGGTTTTCGTTTACTAAAAGGATGATGATTCTTTCCCTGTCTCTGCTTCTGCGGGTAACGACAATCTGATTGCAGATGCAGTCGGGGCTCATACAGTCGCCGCATTTGCCGAGTTTTGAGCAGGGAGTGTTTTTGCCGAGACGAACTGTATTGGGAGGAGAAGCGATATTGCGTACTCTGTCGAAGCCCTGCTTTACGTCGGGAACAACCTTGTTCATGCCTGTAACCACAATAACGTGCTCAGGGCCGTAGATAAGTGAAGCAACTCTGTTGCCGTAGCCGTCAATATTGACAAGCTCACCGTCTAAGGTTATTGCGTTGGTACTCATAAGGAAATAGTCACTCTGAAAGGTCTTTACAGCGAATTCCTTCTGCTCCTCGGGGGTGACGTATTTTGTTCTGTCGAGAACCTTGCAGTCGCCTCTGTCTCTGAGGGCGTCGGGTAGGCCGCACTCGTGTATGCTCATACTGCCGCCCCAGCTGATGACACTGCCCGCGGGGATAAGCTCGAGGACCTTCTTGCGGCACTCCTCAATGTCTTCACAGTAGAAAGCCGTCATATTTCTTTTTTCAATGGCGCTGATTATGCTCTTTGCCTGTAATTCTCTTGCCTTTTTAAGATTACTCATATATAAAACTCCTTTTCGGTATAGTTTGCATTTTAATATTATAACAGAAAAAGAAGATTTTGACAATACATAATATTTATAATATATTTATGTGTAAAACAAATGAAATTCAAATGAGAAAAATTGTAAACACGCAGGTTGTAAATTCTTTTCAGGGGTGAACTTTTGTGTAATACAGATAATATTAAGGTGCAGTATCCACCGAAACTCACAAAAAAACTTCTGAAATGAAAAAATTTAGTAAACTTTTCACAAAAAAGCAAAAAGGTCTTTTATTTTGCTCTTTTAGGTGATATAATACTTAAGTTGAATAGCGTCTTAGTGCGCTTATTAGTGAGATTTTTTATTGCCCTTACAGGGCTTTGAATGTAGAAAGATATATATTTCCGACAGCAAATACTACGGAAAGAGGAGATTTGATTTTGGAAAAGCTCGTTATCCACGGCGGTAACAGATTATCCGGTGAAGTTGAAATCAGCGGTGCTAAAAATGCCGCAGTTGCAATTATACCTGCAACACTTTTAGCTCAGGATGTTTGCCGCATTGAAAATATACCGAATATCAGCGACGTATCTTGTATGATTAGAATTCTCAGCCAGATGGGAGCTCAGATAAGATACATCAACAAGCATACTATCGAAATTAACACTAAAACAGTAAATTCATATATCGTACCTCACGAGATGACAAAGCAGCTTCGTGCTTCCTATTATCTCATCGGCGCCCTTTTAGGCAGATACTCAAGAGCTAAGGTTGCACTCCCCGGCGGATGTAACTTCGGTGTGCGTCCTATCGACCTTCATATCAAGGGCTTTGAGCTTTTAGGTGCTACAGCAACAGTAGAAAATGCAATGATCAATGCAAGTGCAGACCGCCTCACAGGCAGTCCTATCTATATGGATAAGGTAAGTGTAGGTGCAACTATCAACGTAATGCTGGCAGCAGTCAAGGCAAGAGGTCTTACAATCATCGAAAACGCGGCAAAAGAGCCTCATATCGTTGACCTTGCAAACTTCCTTAATGCAATGGGTGCTGACGTAAGAGGCGCAGGAACAGACGTAATCAAAATCCACGGCGTAAGCAACCTTCACGGCTGTGCTTATGCTATCATTCCCGACCAGATTGAAGCAGGCACATATATGGTTGCCGCAGCTGCAACAGGCGGCGATGTGATGGTTAAAAACGTAATTCCCAAGCACCTTGAGTCAATCACGGCAAAGCTTCTCGAATGCGGTGTAAGTGTAACAGAATATGACGACAGCGTGCGTGTACAGTCCGACGGCAGGTTTAAGAAGATTAACCTTAAGACTATGCCTCACCCGGGCTTCCCAACAGATATGCAGCCTCAGATGGCAGTTCTTCTCAGTGTTGCTGAGGGCACAAGCCTTGTTTCCGAGGGTGTATGGGATAACAGATTCAAATATATTGACCAGCTTGTAAGAATGGGCGCTCACGTTCAGGTTGACGGCACAATGGCTGTTTTCGAGGGCGTTGAAGAGCTTACGGGGGCACCCGTAAAGGCTGATGACCTCAGAGCAGGTGCTGCAATGATTATTGCAGGTCTTATGGCAAGAGGTACCACAGAGGTGGAGGATATAATCTATATCGACAGAGGCTATGAGGACTATGTTGAAAAGCTCAGAAATATGGGCGCAGACATTTACCGCAAGGAAATAGCTCAGCATAGCGATGTGGAATCAGCAGGCTAAGCGAATATAAAAACTCGGCTTCCACCGGGTTTTTTATTATTTTGAAATTCGGAATAAATGTAGCGCAGGCACATCACTGCTTGTTTAAAGAAAAAATTTCCGCAAGCCGCCCGCGGGGCGACGCTACACTCGATATGCACCTGACGGTGCGAGGATGAATTGACCCTATGGGTCATGAATTGGCTTCGCCATAAATTGCCTTACGGCATGAATTGAAGCTTACGCTTCATTGGGTGAAGGTAAGATGAAGTTTTAAGGAGATAACACTATGGCAAGATTCTGCTCACTTTTTTCATCGAGTTCAGGCAACTCCACATATATCGCCTCATCTAAAACGGGCATCCTCATTGATGCAGGTGTCAGCGCAAAGAGGCTCAAGGAGGCGCTCCTCGGCAGAGAAATCGACCCTGCTTCTCTCGGCGGTATATTTGTCACCCACGAGCACAGCGATCATATCGGCGGTATCCGTATACTTGCCTCTACATATAAGATTCCCGTTTATGCCACAGAGGGCACAATGTCTTTTTTAGAAGAAAACGGAAATGTAAACGGCAAGTTTCCCTTTGAGATAATCCCCCGGGAGGGATTGGAAATCGGCGACATTATAGTAAAGCCCTTCCGTACCCCTCACGACAGCAGAGAAAGCTGCGGCTACCGCATAGAATTTGCCGACGGACAGAGGGCGGCAATAGCAACGGACATAGGCAAAATAACCGACGAAATAAGAGAAAACATAATCGGCTGTGAGCTTGTTATGATTGAGTCCAACCACGATATAGGTATGCTCCAGAACGGTACCTATCCCTACTATCTCAAAAGGCGTATCCTTTCCGATGTAGGACATCTTTCAAATATTGCCTGCGGTGAAATGACTGCGGAGCTTGTTGCCAAGGGTACAAGCCGTATTTTCTTAGGACATCTCAGCAAGGACAACAACTTCCCGGGTCTTGCCTATCAGACAAATCTTTCTGCTATCAGCGAAAAGACAGGTGCAGCAATCGGCAGAGACTTCCTTTTAGAAGTGAACAAGGTAGAAAACGATATGGGTATCATAAGATTCTGAGGTGAAAATATGCTTAACATTACAATTATTGCCTTAGGTAAGCTCAAAGAACAGTATCTGCGTGAGGCTTCGGCTGAATATCAGAAGAGACTTTCGGCTTTCTGTAAACTCAATATAGTTGAGCTGACTCCCGAAAAGCTCAGTGACAACCCCTCGCAAAAGGAAATCGAAAATGCTCTGAGTGCAGAAAGCAAGAAGATAATCGAAAAAATCCCCAAGGGTGCAAAGGTCTATTCCATGTGCATTGAGGGCAAACAGCGCACAAGCGAAGAGCTAAGCCGTGAGCTTGATTCTATCGCCTTGGAGGGCGTCAGCAATATAGTTTTCATTATCGGCAGCTCCTTCGGTCTGAGCGAAGAGGTGAAAAAGCTAAGCCACTACCGCCTTTCAATGAGCAAGATGACCTTTCCTCATCAGATAGCAAGAATTATGCTCCTTGAGCAGATTTACCGCAGCCTGCAAATTTCAGCAGGTACCAAGTATCATAAATAAAGGAACAGAAAAATGACAATCAGAAAAGCAGAAAGAAAAGACATAGCAGAGCTTCTTGAAATATATAATTATGAAGTAATAAACGGCGTTTCTACTCTCGACATCAATCCGAGAACAACCGGGCAGTGGACAGAGTGGTTTGAGAATCACAACATCAAAAACCACCCTCTTATTGTCGCAGAGGAAAACGGTGCGATTACGGGCTACGCTTCACTTTCATCTTACAGAGCCAAGGAAGCCTACGCTTCAACAGTAGAGCTGTCTATTTATATCCACACAAATCACAGAGGCAAGGGTGTTGGTACGGCTCTTATGAGTGAGATTATCGCAATGGCAAAAGCTGACCCAACAGTACACACAGTGGTATCTGTTATAACCTCGGGTAATGCCGCAAGCGAAAGGCTTCACGACAAATTCGGCTTCACCTTCAGCGGAAAAATCAAAGAGGTGGGCGTGAAATTCGGGGAATATCTCGATATTTCCAATTATTATCTCATGGTTTAGTGTTATTTTTTGCAAAAACACTTGATTATTACATATAAATATGATAGAATAAAAACGATCCAAGGTATCCGAGTGGGCTCAAGCGAGTCCGCTCTTCTTTATTGTGCGGTGCCAAAAACCAAATTGAATATTTAAAAAGGAGTGATTTTAATGGCAAAGGGCGGTAATACCGTAAAAACCGTCTGGGAAATCGTCGAGCCCTTCGCAGAAGAATTAGGTCTTGAAATCTGGGATGTGCGCTTCCTCAAAGAGGGCAGCTCCTGGTACCTTCGAATCTTCATCGACAAAGAGGGCGGAGTTTCCATTGACGACTGTGTTGATCTCAGCCATGCAATCAACAAGCCTCTTGACGAGGCAGACCCCATTGAACAGGCTTATTTCCTTGAGGTAAGCTCACCCGGTGTAGAAAGAGATCTCGTCAGAGACGAGCATTTCGCAAGATACATCGGCGAAAAAATCAAGGTGAAAATGATAAGACCCGTAGAGGGCAAAAGAGAGTTCAGCGGAATTCTCGCAGATTACAGCGACGGTAATATAACCATCAGCTTCCCGGAAGGCGGATTTACTTTCACAAAGAAAGAAGCCTCATGGGTAAAGCTTGATGATTTTGATATGTAATAAAAAGTGAAAGGATTGAGTATTAAAAAATGAACAAAGAATTTTTTGAAGCAGTGCAGATGCTCGAAAGCGAAAAAGGCATATCTTCTCAGTATATTTTCGAGAAGATTCAGGCAGCCATTATTTCTGCAACCAAGAACACCTACGGCAACAGAGACAACGTTGTTGTTGACATTGACCCCGAAAAGCAGACAATGAACGTATACGTTAAAATCGCAGTTGTTGAAGAGGTTGAAGAGCCCGCAGCTGAAATGACTCTCGAAGAAGCAAGAAACTATGACGCTAACGCTCAGGTAGGCTCATTCGTTGAAATTGCTCTCGAGCCCAAGAAGTTCGGCAGAATTGTTGCTCAGACAGCAAAGAGCGTTATCCGTCAGGGCATCAGAGAAGCTGAAAGAGAGCTTGCTAACCAGGAATTCCAGAACAGACATCAGGAAGTTGTTACTGCTAAAATCAATATCGTATATCCCGATACAGGCGATGCACAGATTGAAATCGGCAGAGCAACAGCTATTCTTCCCAAAAGCGAGCAGCTTCCCGGTGAAAAGCTCGAAGCAGGTCAGCTCATCAAGGTTTATGTAGCTTCAACAACATCAGAAAGCGGCACAAGCTACGCTCATATTTCAAGAAAACACCCGGGTCTTGTAAAGAGACTTTTCGAAACAGAAGTTCCCGAAATTTATGACGGTACAGTTGAAATCATTTCCGTATCAAGAGAAGCAGGCTCAAGAACAAAGATTGCCGTTAACAGCCACGACGAAAACGTTGACGCTGTAGGCGCTTGCATCGGTCCCAGAGGTCAGAGAGTAAGCAATATCGTTGACATTCTCTGCGGCGAAAAGATTGATATCGTACGCTATAACGAAGACCCCGCACAGTATATCTCAGCTGCACTTGCTCCGGCAGAGGTGCTCAGCGTAATCACAGATGAAAACGGTGCAAAGGTTTGCAGAGTTATCGTACCCGACAGCCAGCTTTCACTTGCTATCGGCAACAAGGGTCAGAATGTACGCCTTGCAGCTAAGCTCACAGGCTGGAAAATCGACATCAAGCCCTTAAGTCAGGCTAACGATTGAGAGGGATAACGGTGGCACTTAAGAAGCAACCTATGAGAAAATGCCTGGGCTGCGGTGAAATGCTTCCGCAGAAGGAGCTTGTAAGAGTGGTAAAAACAAAGCTCAAGGACGAAGACGGCAACGAAAGCGGCTTTGAAATAAGTCTCGACCTTACGGGCAAAAAAGCAGGCAGAGGTGCCTATATCTGCAAAAACGAAAACTGCTATACCTCAGCGAGAAAGGCAAGACGCTTTAATAAAGCACTTTCCTGCGAAATACCCGAGGAGATACTCGAGAAAATGAGGCAGGAGATAAGCAGTAATGAATGACAAATTCCTCAGCCTTTTAGGTATGGCAAGAAGAAGCGGCAGAGTGAGCCTCGGCCACGATGCAGTAATAGGCAGCATAATAAAAAATAAGGCAAAGCTCTGTATCCTGTCGAGTGAGGCCTCCGAGAGACTTCAGAAGGAAATAAAGCACGCCTGCACTTACGAAAAGAAAAACATCCCTGTTATAGTTACCTCTTATGATATATTGACTCTGTCATCTGCTGTAGGCTCAAAGGCGGCAGTTGTCAGTGTAGACGATGAGGGCTTTGCAAAAGCATTGCAGGAAAAATACCAATGAACAGCAGATGAATAGGCTCACGCTTTTGTGAGGGTATGCGTTTTAAGACAGCGAAAAACTTAAAGTGCAATTATTCACCATTCACTATTCACTAAGATACGAAAGGATGATACTATGCCAAGAGAAAAATACAGAGTACACGAAGTCGCTAAGGATTTCGGTTTAAACAGTAAAAAGGTGCTCGCTATCCTTGAGGGCAAGATGCCTGCCGAGAGAACACACATGGCAGCTCTTGACGACAGAGAACTTGATATAATTTTTGAAACAGTAACTCAGGAAAATGCCGTCCAGTCATTCGACGCTTATTTTGCTGCCGGCGAAAAGCAGAAGGCAGAGGAAGAGGCTAAGAAGGCAGAAGCAAAGGCAGCAGCAGAGCCGAAGGAAGAAAAGAAAGAAGAGCCCAAGGCTCAGACTCAGGCTCCCGGCGCTTCAAAGGCTGATAAGAAGCCTGCAAAGGCAGAGGGCAAGAAAGACGTAAAGGCCGATAAGAAGCCTGAAGGCAAGAAAGAGGACAAGAGACCTCAGCCTCAGCAGAATCAGAAGAACAATCAGAATAAGCCCCAGCAGAATCAGCCTAACAAGAAGGATTCTCCCAAGCAGGAGAAGCTCGTTCAGGCAAGAACTAAGGGTGAAAAGAGATATATCGACACAAGAAGCAGTAACGTTGACCTTGAAAAGTATAACGAAAAGTATGACGACCTCGCTTCACAGGGCGGAAGAAAAGACAGCGAAATGTCTTCCAGCAAGCAGAAGCTCAAGCAGAAGAGTCAGCAGTACAGAAAGCAGGGTACACGCTCAAACAAGAGAGAGACCGAAGCTGAAAGACTTAAGAGAATTGCCGCTGAAAGAGCCAAGAAGACTCTCGTTGTAAAAATCCCCGACGAAATCACAGTTGCAGACCTTGCAGCGCTTCTCAGAAGAACAGCTGCCGAGGTTATTAAAGAGATGTTCAAGCTCGGTGTTATGGCAACAGTTAACCAGACCATCGACTTCGATACAGCTGAAATCGTTGCAACAGAGCTTGGCGCAAAGGTAGAAAAGGAAGTTGAAGTTTCCATCGAAGAAAGAATCATCGACGACCACGAAGACGCTGAAGAGGACCTTCTTCCCAGAGATCCCGTTGTAGTTGTTATGGGTCACGTTGACCACGGTAAGACATCAATCCTTGATGCTATCCGTAACGCAGGTGTTGCCGCAACAGAAGCAGGCGGTATCACACAGCACATCGGTGCTTACAGAGTTGACCTTGACGGTCAGATGCTCACATTCCTTGATACTCCCGGTCATGCCGCTTTCACATCAATGAGAGCAAGAGGTGCTATGGCAACCGATATCGCAGTGCTTGTTGTTGCAGCAGACGACGGTATTATGCCTCAGACTATCGAAGCTATCAACCACGCTAAGGCAGCAGGCGTTCAGATTATTGTTGCTATCAACAAAATGGATAAAGAGGGCGCTAACCCCGACAGAGTCAAGCAGCAGCTTACAGAATACGGCCTTGTACCCGAAGAATGGGGCGGTGACGCTATCTGTGTGCCCGTATCGGCAAAGACACACATGGGTATCGACAACCTTCTTGAATCAATTCTCCTTGTTGCTGAAATGGCAGAGCTTAAGGCTAACCCCAACAGAGCAGCTAAGGGTGTTGTTATCGAAGCAAGACTTGACAAGGGCCGCGGTCCTATTGCTACACTTCTCGTTCAGAACGGTACTCTCCACGTTGGCGATATCGTTGTTGCAGGTCAGAGTGTAGGTAGAGTAAGAGTAATGCAGACCGAAAGAGGTACCCGTATCAAAGAAGCAGGTCCCTCAGTACCCGTTGAGGTAACGGGTCTGAGCACTACTCCCGGCGCAGGCGACACCTTCGACGTTGCTTCAGACGAAAAGCTCGCACGTGAGCTCGTTGAAAGAAAGATCCACGAAGCTAAGCAGGCTGAATGGGGTGCACAGCAGAAGGTTACACTCGATAACCTCTTCTCATCACTTCAGGACGGTCAGATGAAGGAGCTTTCAATCATCGTCAAGGCTGACGTTCAGGGCTCAGTTGAAGCTGTTAAGCAGAACCTCGAAAAGCTCACCAACGAGGAAGTACGTGTACGTGTTATCCACGGCGGTGTCGGTGCTATCAACGAAAGCGACGTTCAGCTTGCATCCGTTTCAAACGCTATTATCGTCGGCTTCAATGTCCGTCCCGATACAAATGCTCAGTCACTTTCAGAGCGTGACGGCGTTGAAATGAGAATGTACAGAGTTATCTATGACTGCATCGAAGAAATCGAAGCAGCTATGAAGGGTATGCTCGCCCCCAAGACAAGAGAGGTTGCTCTCGGCAGAATCGAAGTACGTACCGTTATGAACCTTTCATCTGCAGGTAAGATTGCAGGCTCTTATGTACTCGAGGGTAAGGTTACAAGAAATGCTCTTATCCGTGTTGTACGTGACGGTATCGTTATCACAGAAGACTCAATTTCCTCACTGCGCCGTTTCAAGGACGACGTAAAGGAAGTTCAGACAGGCTTCGAATGCGGTATCGGTCTTGAGAAGTTCAACGATATCAAGGAAGGCGATATCTTCGAATGCTTTATGATTGAAGAATACCGTGACTAATCTAAACTATAGGGAAAGGAAAATCCTATGGCAGGTTTCAGAATAAACCGTGTATCGGAAGATATAAAAAGAGAAATTACCGCCATCATCAGGGAGCTTAAAGACCCCCGTGTGATGGGTAAAATGCTGACAGTTGTAAGAGTTGAAGTCAGCTCCGACGCTTCTTATGCAAAGGTGTATGTAAGCGACATCAAGGGCATTGACTCAGCTAAGGAGGCTGTCAAGGGTCTTACCGCCGCGACAGGCTATATCAGACGTGAGGTCGGCGGAAGACTCCACTTAAGAAAGACTCCCGAGCTTAAATTTGTTGCAGATGATTCCATCGAGCAGGGCTTTAATATGTTTAAGGTCCTGGAGGAATCTCAGCACAGAGGTGACGGAGATGAAGATTGATTTTAACGAGGCTGTCGGGCTTCTCAAGGAGATGGACAATGTCCTTATTCTCACTCACAGAAATCCCGACGGCGATACCCTCGGCAGCGGCTTTGCTCTTTTACGTGCTCTGAGAAATATGGGCAAAAGAGCAAGACTCATAAATGCTGACCCCATACCGGAGAAATATGCCTGTCTCTATGAGGGCATAGGTGAAGAAGATTTTACTGAGGATTTTGTGGTAAGTGTTGACGTTGCCGAAAGAAAGCTTTTAGGCGACTCATTAGGTGAAAAATACGGCGACAGAGTGGACTTGGCTATTGACCACCACGAGACCTCGAGATTTTTCGCAAAGAAGACCTACTGCGAGAGTGACAGCGCTTCCTGCTGTGAGATAATTTATCTTCTTATAAAGGCTATGGGTACACCCGTAACAAAGGAAATTGCAGATTGCATTTACACAGGCTGTAGTACCGACACAGGCTGTTTCAAGTATTCCAACGTGACACCCCGTACTCACAGAATTGCCGCAGAGCTTATAGAATTGGGCGCAGACCACAGCAGAATCAATGTGAGAATGTTTGACACAAAGAGTATGGGTGACTTTATGCTTCAGAAAATGTGTCTTGACACTCTCGAGATTTTCGCAGGCGGTAAGGCGGCTATGATAAGTGTCACCAAGGCCATGCTTTCACAGTGCGGTGTTGATAAGTCGGCACTTGACGCAATCAAGCCTGTCACAAGGCAGATTGAGGGAGTTGAAGTTGGCATCACTGTCAAGGAAGAAGACGGCGGTAAGGTCGGCATTTCTATTCGCACAGGTGAAAACGCTGATGCGGCGGCTATATGTGCACATTTCGGCGGCGGCGGACATGTAAGAGCTGCAGGCTGTGAAGTAAAGGGCACTGTAGAAGAAGCGAGAGAAATGATAAAGAAGTATATAACTGAAGAGGTTATGTAAGGGAATAAGCAAAGTTTTGTCAAACTTTTACAAAAGTTTGTGGGGCGTCATTGCCGAAGCGCCGCCGGTGGAGGACGAAGTGAGGCGATGATGGCGTAGCGGTCAAAATTCATAGGCGATTTGAGCCGTAATGGATTTTGGGAACCGCAAGAGGGAAGGGGCAAAGCCCCACAAAGGGAAAACCACCGCCCCCGCAAGAAAAATGAATTGACCTGACGGTCATGAATTGCCTGCGGCATGAATTGAAGCTACGCTTCATGATTTTGCCTGCGGCAAAACAGAAAGGAGAGAACTCAGTGACAGGTTTTATATATCTCGACAAGCCCGAGGGCATAACATCTTTTGTTGCCTCGGCTAAGGTCAGACGACTTTTCGGCATAAAAAAAGCCGGTCACACGGGCACTCTCGACCCTATGGCTACGGGAGTTTTACCTATAGCCATAGGCCACGCAACAAGATTTATTGAGCTTATCCCCAGCCACGATAAGGCCTACAGAGCTAAGTTCATCTTAGGCAAAACCACCGACACTCTCGATATTACCGGTAAGGTGACAGGGGAGCGGAATGTAACATCGACTAAAGAAGATGTTGAAAATGCACTTGCGAAATTCCGCGGTGAAACAGAGCAGATTCCTCCTATGTACTCTGCCATAAAAAAAGACGGTGTACGCCTTTACGATTTAGCACGTCAGGGCATTGAGATAGAAAGAGAAAGCCGTAAGGTGAATATCTATAAGTTAGAGCTTTTGTCCTGCTGCGAGGAAACGGCAGAATATGAGATTGAATGTGAATGCTCAGCAGGCACATATATCCGCACCCTCATAGCCGATATAGGCGAAAGCTTAGGCTGCGGAGCGGCTATGACCTCCCTTCGCAGAACAAAGGCAAACGGTGTTACCATCGACAAATGCTACACCTTTGAGGAGCTGGAAAGACTCCGCGACGAGGGAAATATTGAAAATGCTCTTAATTCTGTTGACTCTTTGGTGGTATATGATAAAATTAAGGTGTCGCAGGCTCAGGCAAAGCGTTTTTCAAACGGCGGCGAGCTTGACTTAAACCGTTTTGGCGGTAAAAAAGAGCCGGGTCTTTACTCGGTGTATTCGCCCGAAGAGGAATTCCTCGGTATAGGCGAAATAGATAAAGACAAAACTCAGCTCAGTGTTAAAAGGGTGTTTGTCAGATAAGGAGGGCACAGAATGTTTTGTCTCGATGAAAAAATAAAAGAAAAAGGCACTGCAGTTGCTCTCGGCTATTTTGACGGTATCCATATCGGACACAAAATGGTGCTGACAAAGGCTCTGCAGAAGGCAAAGGAAAAAAATCTTGTGCCCATAGTTATGCTTTTCGATATTCACCCGAGAAAGCTGATTTCGGGCAAGATACCTCCTATGCTGACCGGTGAAGAGAGAAAAAGAGAAATCCTTATTAATATGGGCTTTACGGTGGTGGATTTCAACTTCCGTGAGGCTATGGACTATTCTCCTAATGAGTTTATAGAAAAAATCATAGTCGATAAGCTTAATGCCAAGGCGGTATCCTGCGGCTTCGACTACCATTACGGTAAGGGCGGTAAGGGCAACTCCGACACTATGAGAGAGGAGCTCAGGAAAAGAGATATCGAATTCTTTTCCGCCGAGCCTGTGTCTCTCGGCAGAGAGGTTGTCAGCTCAACTGAAATAAGACGCCTTATCAGCGAGGGCAGAATTGAGAGAGCCAATGCAATGCTTGGCGAATATTTCTCATACGACTTCGTAGTAAAAAAAGGTGACGGCAGAGGCAGGACAATGGGCGTACCCACAATAAATCAGTTTTTCCCCCGGGATTTCATTGTGCCGAAATACGGTGTCTATGCTTCTATGACGAAGGTAGACGGAAAGGTTTATCCCAGTGTCACCAATGTGGGCGTAAGACCCACCGTATCAAAGGATGCAATGAGAAGCGAGACCTGTATACTTGATTTTTCGGGTGACCTTTACGGCAAAAAGGTGCAGGTACAGCTCATCAAATATTTAAGAGACGAGATTAAATTCCCCGACATAGAGGCCTTGAGGCAGGCTATAGAAAGGGATATAATAATAGCAAGGAAAGTGTATAAAGAGGTGAAAGAAAATGGCTAAGTTAGATGTAAAAGGCATATTTTTTGATTTCGACGATACCCTTCAGAGCAGAAAGGGTGCATACAGACTTTATTGCGAAAGCTTTTTAGATAAGTACTTTCCCGATATAAGCGAAGAGGAAAGACTCAGAAAGCTCGATGAAATGGAAGAACACGTTGACGGCGGATATAAGGACAGAGAGGTTTACTTCCCCGAGATGATTGAGCTCTGGCAGTGGGAGAATCACCCTCCTCTTCAAGAGCTTTTCGATTCCTTCAACTATGATTTCGGCAAACACATTGTTATGCTCGACGGCGCTGTCGACGTTCTTAAGGAGATAAAAAAGAGAGGCTATATCTTAGGCTGTATCACCAACGGTGTATCCTCACTTCAGAATATAAAGCTTGACACAGCAGGCATCAGAGATATGTTCGATGTTGTTGTGGTATCAGGTGATATCGGCATTTATAAGCCCGACAGAAGAATTTTTGACGAGGCTGTAAGAAGAGCAGGTATAGAAAACAGCAAGGCTCTTTTTGTAGGCGACCACCCCGTAAACGATATTCAGGGTGCTCTCGGTGCCGATATGAAGGCTGTAAGAATGAACTACGGCGACTTCAAGGGAAAGGGTCTCGGTCAGAATACTGAGGCTGAAATTGAAAACATCACAGAGCTTCTCGATTTAATTTAAAAAAGAAGGAAGATAAATATGAAAAGTGAAAAGAAAGCGAGAATGACGGTTATAGTTCTCTCTTGTCTTATGGCTGTTATAACTGCCACCGTGGCAGTCCTCGGCGGTGTTACTGATATTTTCACAAAAGACTCCGACGAAAAGGCGGTAGCTGTGCTTATACTACCTCAGGAGGATAAAGAGGAGCTGGAAAAGCACCTTCAAAAGCTCTGGCCTTTGACGAAAACAGGCTTTGACACAGAAAAAATGTCGGCGGAGGATATATTCAGCCACATAAGGCCCTACTGCGAAGACGGACTTTATACCTCTTTCGGATATTCTGCCACAGCAGTGACCCACGAGGCAGACCCTGCTATGAGATTCGGGAACGAAGACGGCAGCTACTGCTACTACAAGATAAGCGCCGGGGAAATCGACAGTATACTCTCGCATTTCGGACTGGAAACAAACCACGCTCTCAACAGTGAAAGCTGTTACTACTATGATTCATACTACTATTTTGCAGCGGGTGAGGCTATGCGCACAAAAAGCAGCGGCAATGTCAGTGTGGAGGACAGCAAGAGAATTCAGGACGGCAGATACTATGTCACTTGTAAATTCGGCTCTCAGGAAACCTATGTAATTGCGAGTATGCAGGAAGGCGGCTGGAAGATTCATTCGATGTCAACCGAGCCCGTATTCGACAGCCTCGGCATAAAAATCAAGACAGAAGACGGTCTTGCAGGTGATTACGAGATACGCTCTCTTGTTATTGAGGGTAAGGCTGATGACGGCACTGTTTTCAGAAAGTACGCCATAAAATATCCCTATTTCTTCGGCGAAAGTCAGGGCGAGGTTCAGGCAAATGCTTTCTATCAGAGCATCATAGCTTTCTATAAGCAGCGGTCTGAGCAGGTACAGTCGGACTATAAGAAGTTCATCAAAAAGGGCGGAAAGAAAGACAGTCTTCCCATAGAGCTTCATTATACTGCTGATATCAGCTATTCTGACGAAGAAAACCTCTGCCTTATCAATGAGATTATCGAATCTCTGCCCATATACGAGGAAAAAGAGAGTACGACGGGTACAGTACCCACAGCTCCCGCACCCGTAGCTCTGCCGAAAAAGACAGTGGAGTGCTATACCTTTGACTTTGAAACAGGTCTTTATGTTGCAAAGGATTCACTTGTGGGCAAGGATTACAATAAGGTTTCTGAAGTGCTTTACAGAATCTACGGCGGATATTCCTATGACGACCTTTTTGATGAGGGCGTGACAGCTGCGGATATACCCGATGATTACTACAAAATGGGCGAAAAGATATACGGCAGTGTAGGTACTCTTTGTAATGACGGCTATGTTTTCTGCTATGTTAATGATGAGGGAATAAGAGAAGATGTGGTTATACCCTTTGAGACTCTCGAAAAGCTGAAAGAAATAAATGAGGAATAAAAAAAGCCATCCGAAACTCGGATGGTTTTTTTGTGTGTATTGACATTTCATTAAACTCGCGAAGCGAATAACACTGTGCGAAGCACAATACCACTGCGAAGCAATATAACTCGCCGTCAGGCGAATAAAACTGCCGAAGGCTCAGGGCCTGAGTCCCATACCGCCCTCGAGTGTAAGTGTCTCGCCGTTGAGATATTTGAAGTCGGGGTTTGCAAGCTGAACACATACTCTGCCGATTTCTGTTTCAGCATCACCGAAGTGGCCTGCGGGAGGCATTTTTACATTTGCCTTGAATGCATCGGGATAAGCCTTTTGAAAGTTTTCGAGCTGTGCTGTCCAAGCGAGGGGACAGATAACGTTTACATTGATGCCGTCCTTTGCCCATTCTGTTGCAGCTACACGGCTGAGACCTCTGATGCCTTCCTTGGCGGCAGCGTATGAGCACTGACCGTAGTTGCCGAAAAGACCTGCGCCTGAAGCAAAGTTGATAACTGCGCCCTGAGTTTCCTTGAGATAGGGATAGCAGGCTTTCATATAGTAGAAAGTGGCATAAAGACCTGAATACATAGCGAGATTGAACTGCTCTGTTGTGTGGTCTGCAATGGAAACACCTGAAGCAGAAGCCTGAGCATTATTGATAAGCACATCTATTCTGCCGAAAGCGTCTATAGTCTGCTTTACAACGTCAGCAACAACAGCCTCGTTGTCAGCCTTTTCGTTAACGTCAGCGGCAACGGTGAGTACCTTGATGCCGTAGAGTCTTTCCAGCTCTTCCTTAGCGTCTTCGAGCTTTTTTACATTACGGCCTGTGATTACAAGGTTTGCGCCTTCCTTTGCGTAAGCTGTAGCGATACCGTAGCCGATTGAGCCGCATCTGCCGTCTGAAAGGACAGCTCTGCCTGCGCCTGTTATAATTGCTGTTTTACCTGTTAAAAAACCCATGGGTAACAACTCCGTTTCATAATGTGATGTCTTTATTTTAGCATATTTCATTTGCTGTGTAAATATTTATGTAAATTTTTCTTGTGTCAGTACACTGAATATTCCTTTTTGCATATACTTTAAGAAGAATATCTATGGGGGGATATTATGAACTGCTGTATAACTGACCTTAGAAACAAGGAAGTAATATGCGCCAAAACGGGCTGTAGACTTGGCTGTGTCAGCGATGTGGAGATAGATACCTGCAGCGGATGTCTCGTGTCCGTAATAATATGGGGCAAGGGCAAGTGCTTCGGACTTTTAGGCAGAGATGAGGATATCAGGATATGCTGGAAGGATATTGAGGTAATAGGCGAGGACACCATAATAGTCTGCGGTGAGTTTACCTGCCAGAGAAACAGCGCTCAGCCGAGAATGAGAAGAAACATATTTGAGAATCTGTTTAAGTACTGATAAAATATATAATTACAGTTGACAAAGATACACTGTTTTGATAAAATTAAATATAATTAAACTCGTGTAATCTTCGCATATAAAACGGAGGGAATTTGAATTGAAAAGAATAACAAGCTGGTTGTTTTTAGCAGTGGAAGCTGTGCTTTTTTGCACATTTGTGGCAATGGACATTATGAACCACGACCTTGAAAACATCATTAAGTATATCGCAATATCTCTTATAGGTATTATGGGTCTGAGAGCAGGCAAGCAAAGAGACAACGCAGTCGTAACGGCGGCTTTCCTCTTCACAATGGTGGCTGACCTGTTCCTTATCCTCATAGGTAACTTCGTTGCGGGTGTTGCAGCTTTCATCTGCGTTCAGACCTGCTATACAATAAGATTCTCATTTATGAGCGGTAAGCCCCTTGTCGGTGAGCTCCTCAAGAGACTTCTGCCGGGTCTTATCTTCGGCGGACTTGCTACATACTTCCTTGACATAAAGGTGGGTATCATCGTAGCTTACGCCTGCAGCTTTGCAGTTAACTTTGCACACGGCTTCGAGCTTCATATTTTAAAGCCGTCACCAAGACATTTAAGATTCGCAATCGGCCTTTTCCTGTTTGCCTGCTGTGATGCCTGCGTGGGTATAACAAATCTTCGTCCCGGTTTTATGACAGAGCAGATGATAAGACACGCCGAGGTTGTGACATGGATATTCTATCTGCCGAGTCAGATACTTATTCTTTCAACAACCGATGCCCTGAGCTTCAAAAAAGAATAATAATTTTACCTTTTTTTGCACCCTGCCTGAGGCAGGGTTTCTGTGTTTTTTTCAGCGAAGTGCAGACGGGAGCAGGGGGCTCAGGCAAAAGCCGCCCGGGCGGCTTTTGGGAGCGACACCGTCGCTCAGCCGATTTCATCGGCTCCTGAGCCCCCGAGCCCCCCGCTACCTCCCGCTTTTCCGAAAAAAACTTGACCTCAAGCCTATATAAATATATAATTGACACATAAACCGAAAAGCAGGAGAAAAGATATGGAAAATAAAATCGCAGTTGTAACAGGTGCAAGCTCGGGCATAGGCAGATGCACGGCTATAGCCCTTCGGGATATGGGATGTAAGGTTTATGACCTGAGCAGAAGAAATATCCCCATAGAAAATGTAACCCACATAAAAACCGACGTAACAGTAGAAAGTGATGTAGCTTCGGCGGCAAAGACAATCGTCGACACCGAGGGCAAGGTGGACATTCTTGTCAACTGTGCAGGCTTCGGTATTTCGGGTGCAGTTGAGTTTACAACCACCGAGGAAGCAAAAGCCCAGTTTGAGGTCAACTTCTTCGGTACGGTGACAGTTACGAGAGCATTTCTTCCCTATATGAGAGAAAAAGGCTACGGCAGAATTGTCAACATCAGCTCTGTTGCCGCAGTGGCACATATACCTTTCCAAACCTATTATTCGGCTTCAAAGGCGGCTGTTGAGTCCTATACGAGCTGTCTGGACAACGAGGTCAAGCCCTACGGCATTAGGGTAACAGCCGTAGAGCCGGGTGATATCTGCACGGAATTTACTTCGGCAAGACAGAAGTCCTTCGAAGGTGATGACGTATACGGCGGAAGAATCAGCCGCAGTGTCGCCGGTATGGAAAAAGACGAGGAAAAGGGTATGAGTCCCGAGGTTGCAGGCAAGTACATAGCTAAGGTTGCCCTTAGAAAGAAAGTCAAGCCCGTATGCGCTATCGGTCTGTCATATAAGGTTTTAAGCATACTGTGCAAGACCTTCCCCTGTTCATTCAGGAATTTTGTAGTAGGTATGCTGTACGCTAAATAAAATCTGATATAAAAAAAGAAGCACTTACCTTTTCGGTAGGTGCTTCGTTTTTTCTCCGGGGTTATTTTCCGAGCTTATCCCTGATTGCTGACGAGAGAAGCTCGAAGAGACGCTTCATAAGAGCTATTACATCTTCAATAAGTGTTGTTTCTTTCTTTTCTTCAATACCGGTTACGGGAGCAAGAGAGCCGTCTGATACTGCATAAGTGTACTGTGGGAATTTTGTGCCTGAAAATACAGTGGGGTCTTCATATACGATATAGTCAATGAGTTCGTTGAAGCCGGCATTTTTTTGGGTGTGCTCAAGACCTCTTACATACCAGGTATGAAGAGGGTCAATGCCCGTTGAGGCGTCAATGCATCTGTCGGGAGAAATGAAGTCATATTCGGGATACATAGCCTGCTTGTAATTTTCGGGTAAAGTCTCGCCGTATTTACTTGCCGTAGCACCCAGGGTAACATCTTTCACGTCTACAGAGCCGTCGCTCATAAAGCTGCCCTTTTTACTGATTGGCATAGGCGGTCTTCCGTATTTGCAGATGATGTTCATTTTTATTCCGCTTGCCTTTGCCTCAAGATAGAGTTCGTCGAGATTCTGCATAACCTCTTCCTGATAATATACTACCTTAGAGATGAGTCCGGCATATTCGTGATTGGGGTCATCGTAGTTTTCGCCGTAAATATTCTTAATGGCATCATAGAAATAATCTGTGGGAACAAAGGTCCAGATTGAGGGAATAGTGCCGATAGTATCATGGATAACATCTCTTGCCGCATCCATAGCCACAGCTTTTAATGCCGGGATAAGCATACATTCAAGCAGTATTTTAAGAAATCCGCTTTTGTTGAGCACGGAAAGGAAAAGGCCGAGATCACTGTTATCTAAGCCTACATAGGCGTATTGGGTAAGGGTATCGTGATTTACAGAAAAATCACCGCTGAAAATCTCTCCTATAACGGAAAAGCCGCCGTAAGAGGGAACGCTCAGAAGAAGAGAGTCGATATACTCATACATTTCGGGGTATTCGTGCAGATATGCCATAACGACATTTGTGCCGTAGCTTGCACCAACAAGCTCAAAACGCTCACTGCCCGAGTCCTCCTGAACCTTTTTGATAAACTCGTGAAGCTGGTTTGCAAGGTCAAGGGGGCTCAGACGGCTGTCGTAAGTGAAATAATAGAAGCCGTCACCCTCGCGGACAAATTCTGTGGGCTCGCAGGTAATTCTGTCGTCGGCGTTTGTTATGCCGTCGCCTTTAAGGGAATATATGCCGAGAGTGTCATAAAAGGCGGAATAAAGATAGTTGCGGAAAATGTGGGGGTCAAGGTTTTCAAGGGAGTCAGCGGTGTATTCTCCGAACCTTTTGAGGTTAGCCGTAAGTAAATCGAAATTGACGGGAAACAGCATAGTTCTTGAGGGGTCATCCTTATCATAGATGCTTCTTGACTGATAACCTGCAACATAAACCTGAGGAAGCTTTTCATCTGCGGTAGCCCAAGCTGATACAGCAAAACAGCCTAAAACAGTAAGTATGCAAAGAATGATGCTGAGAGATTTTTTAAAAAATTTCATTATTAGTCCTCCTTACAGTTAATATCATAGTTTTATAATACTACTTTTCGCACAATAATTCAACATTACGCAACAATGTTTTTTTTATTATAATATTCAGAATAAAACACCTTGACCTACCGTTTGTGTTTGGGGTATAATCATAAAGCAGATAAAATAACGGGAGGAAAAAATATGAAGAACAGCGAACTTATCAGCAAAATGACCCTTGAAGAAAAAGTCAGCCTTTGCTCAGGTAAAGACTTCTGGAATTTAAGAGGCATCGGGAGATTGGGCATTCCCGAAATAATGGTAACAGACGGCCCCCACGGTCTGAGAAAGAAAAATCCCGAGGGCAAGGGCGGCGGACTTGCCGATTCAGTGCCCACAACCTGTTTCCCCACGGCGGCAACAACGGCCTGCTCGTGGGACCCGGAGCTCCTCTATGAAATGGGCGTAGCCTTAGGTGAGGAGTGCCTTCAGGAAAGAGTAAGCGTTATTCTCGGCCCCGGCGTAAATATGAAGCGTTCACCTCTTTGCGGCAGAAACTTTGAGTATTTCTCAGAAGACCCACTCCTTGCCGGTGAGCTTGCCGTAGGCTGGATAAATGGCGTACAGTCTCAGGGTGTCGGCACATCAATAAAGCATTTTGCCGTAAACAGCCAGGAAAAGAAGCGTATGACCATTGACAGCGTTGTTGACGAGAGAGCTTTTCGTGAGATATATCTCACAGCCTTTGAAATCGCTGTCAAGAAGTCTCAGCCCTGGACAGTTATGAATGCCTATAACAGAGTCAACGGCACATACTGCTCCGATAACGAATATCTTCAGAAGAAGATTCTCCGTGACGAATGGGGCTTTGAGGGTATCGTTGTCACTGATTGGGGCGCAGCTAATGACAGAGTTGTCGGCTTTAAAAACGGTAACGAACTTGAAATGCCCTCATCAGGCGGCTATAACGATAAGAAAATCTGCGATGCTGTGAGAAACGGCGAGCTCAGTGAAAGTATTGTCGACGAAAATGCAGACAGAATGCTGACCCTCATAAAGAAGTCCGAGGCTTCATTCAAGGACGGCTATACCTACGACAAAGAGGCTCACCATAAGTTAGCGGCAAAGATATGCAGTGAATCCGTAGTGCTTCTCAAAAATGAAGACAAGATACTTCCCATAGCAAAGGATAAGAAAATTGCAGTTATCGGTGAAATGGCAAGAGCACCCAGATATCAGGGCGCAGGCAGCTCACTCATTAACCCCACAAAGATAAGCGATGCCTTTGACGGACTTCTGAATCTCGGATATTCACTCAATTTCGCTCCCGGCTACAACAAGAAAAGGGACGAGATTATGCCTGCAATGTTTACCGATGCCTGCAAGGTTGCCGAAAGAGCAGACATTGCAGTGGTTTTCATCGGACTTACAGAAGAATATGAGTCCGAGGGCTATGACAGAGAACATCTGAATCTCCCTAAGTCTCACAACGCTCTTGTGGAAGAAATTCTGGGGGTCAACGAAAATGTTGTTGTGGTACTCTCAGGCGGTGCTCCTGTAGTTATGCCGTGGCTCAGCAAAGTAAAGGCTGTTGTAAACGGCTACTTAGGCGGTCAGGCAAGCGGTGACGCTATAGCTGACATTTTAAGCGGTAAGGTTTGCCCCTCAGGTAAGCTTGCAGAGACTTATCCCCCGGCACTTTCAGACGTACCCTCAAGCAGATACTATCCCGGTACAAAGAGAATAGCAGAGCACAAGGAAAGCATCTACATAGGCTACAGATACTACGATACAGCAGAAAAGGACGTGCTTTTCCCCTTCGGCTTCGGTCTGTCATATACTGAGTTTGAGTACAGTGCTCTGAAACTGAGCGACAAGAAAATCAAGGACACCGATACACTAACGGTATCATTCAAAATCAAAAACATCGGCGACTGTGACGGCGCTGAGATAGCTCAGGTTTACGTCAGCGACAAGGAAAGCACAATTTTCCGCCCCAAGAAGGAGCTCAAGGGCTTTAAGAAGGTATTCCTTAAGGCAGGGGAGGAGACTACAGTTGAAGTTGAGCTTTCAGCGAGAGCTTTCGCATTCTATAATGCCGATGCGGCACTTTGGCAGGTAGAAAGCGGCGACTTTGAGATTATGGTGGGTGCGTCCTCAAGAGACATCAAGCTTACAGCAGATGTTTATGTTGAGTCCGCATCAGATGTGTCCGTACCCGACTACCGTGAAACTGCTCCCTCATACTACGGTGCAGACGTTAAGAATATATCCGATAAGGAATTCGAAGTGCTTCTCGGCAGAAAAATGCCCCCGAGAGAATTCGAAGAGGGTATGGTGCTCACAATGGCTAACAGCTTAGGTGATGCTGCACACACCAAGTGGGGCGGCAAGATTAACGGCTTACTTGACAAGGCTGTGGACATTGCCATGAAGGGCGACCCTGCAACAGGCGGTATGGTCAAGGCTATGGCTCTGGAAATACCCATAAGAAACTTTGTGACTATGAGCTCGGGGGTTTTCTCCGAAGAAATGGCAAAGGGACTTCTTATGATGTTAAACGGCGAGAAATCGGGCAAGGGCTTTGCGAAGATTTTAGGCGGTATTGCAGGTGCGATAAAGAAGCTCCCCGACCTTATGAAGTCAATATAAAAATACTTCTCCCACCTGAAAAAGGCCGGGGAAGTAAAGCTGAAAAGAATAAAGAAAAAAAGAATAAATAATAAACTAAAAAAGCACTTCCTAAGAAGTGCTTTTTTCTGGTGGGCAGGGGTGGATTCGAACCACCGAAGTCACTGACGGCAGATTTACAGTCTGCTCCCTTTGGCCACTCGGGAACCTACCCATATTAAAAAAAACTGGAGCTGGTGGACGGACGAAACCTTGCTGTGCAAGCTTTCCGTGCTTGGCTTAAGCCTTCACACTTTGCAACTAAAAATAATCCACCGGATTATTTTCTTAACGTTGCTTACCCTCTCAGGGTTCGAGTCCGTCTCAGACTCGATATTAAAAAACTGGAGCTGGTGGACGGACTCGAACCCCCGACCTGCTGATTACAAATCAGCTGCTCTACCAACTGAGCTACACCAGCTTATTTGTGCTTTGGCGATTATCTCTCGCCGAATGCTTGAATATAATATCACAACATATCGGATATGTCAAGACCTTTTTTAAATTTTTTTTGCGTTTTTTCGATATGTTTTTTTGTTTCTGTTTTTGGCACTTTTCAGAGAATTTTTCTGCCGGTTTACCGGGTGTCCACAAAAACTCCTTTTATTTTTTGCATACCGTTATCCCACGGAATATCATCTTCACCTGTATAACTTATCCCAAAACTATTGCCTATACTTTAACAGGGTGCTATAATGATATTATCAACTTAAGGGGGATAAAAATATGAAGAAAACCGTTGCATTAATTCTCGCACTCATTATGATGTGCTCTATGTGTATGCCTGCCGCTGCTTTCAGCTTCGGTAAGGAGGATACTCTCAGAATCGTCGTGCCCGAAAGTTGGGAAATGAATATCGGCGACTCGAGAACAGTTGAGGCTGTCTTTTCGGAAGGTGTCACTGACAGAGTCCTTTCCTGGAGTGCGGACCCTGCCGATGTGGCGAGCGTGGATATGTGGGGCAGAGTAACTGCTCTCAAAGAGGGTACTGCTACCGTTACTGCCAAGACTCAGGCGGGTCTTATGTCCTCTGCCGTGCTGACAGTAACAGCTCAGGCCACAAAGACAGAAAAAGAGAATAAAGAAAAGCATGACTATGCGGGACAGGCTGTAAAAGAAAACGATGTGCTTCAGAAGATAGTTACACGTTTTGCTAAAAATAACAGTGCAGATGTGCCCGACTTTGTAAAGAATGAAGCTACATACGAAAATGCAAAAACTGCTACCACTGCCGACGGCGCAGTATGGACAATTACCGACTACGGTGTACTGCGCACCGACGAAAAGGCTTCCAATTCACGTGACAGAGAACAGCGCTTTATGGGCGACAGATATTTCTACAGCGCAGACTCAGGACTTGGCAAGGTGCTGGCTATCTTCTCCGACGGCGAAAACGGTATCTGGACAGTTATGGCTGAGGGCTATACCCATATCGAAATGGTGGAAATGAACGGTACAGATAAGGCAGAGCTTATGAGTGACAATACTCAGGAGCACGTTGCAAGACGAGGTATGGTTGCAAATTCCTACTACAATGCGGCTCTCGGTAAGTTTGTGCCCAGTGAAACCGACAATGACGGTCTGTGGACTGCTATGTACGGTGCAGGCGAGCTTATGCGCTATGCAGTGCTTCGTGACGATCCCAATGCAACACCCGAAGAGATAGAAAAAGCAAGAAAAACCGCTACTCTCTCGGCAGAGGCTGTGCTTTTCCTGACCTATGTATCAATGCGTCAGGGTACAACTGAAAGCTATGTCAGAGCTCAGAGAAACGGTAATGTTGCAGACCTTGACCTTGGCAAATACTATACAAGCGAAGCTCTCATAAAGGGCGGCGACTATTCCCAGAATATCCCCGGTGTAAGCCCTGCCGATGCTTTCGAAAAAATGAATAACAACTATATGATTTTCGGTCATCGCTCATATATTATGGCTAAGGACCACCTTGCACTTATGAATCCCGATAACTGGGCAGACCCGTCAGTTGCCGCTGAAAATCAGTACGCAAAGAGAACGAGACTCCTTGAGGGCTTCTGGGCAAGAACATATTCACTCAGGGATGAGGGAAATTCCATTGACGGCAACATTTACTGGAGCCATAACGGTGACGGTACTGCTCTTGGCGTTTCTACTAAAGACCCCTCAGACAATGAATATCTTCTTCACGGAGAAAACCTGAGAGGTACTGTTGTTGACGCTTCGGCAGAAATGCCCGAAAGACTCTGGAACGACCTTATCGGAAGCGGTTACGATATAGAAGATGTTGTATATAAGGGCGACACAAGCTCCGATGAGGTTATCGGACATCTTTTCATCTATAAATTAGCTTACGATATTCTCGGTGACGAGGACCCTGAGCTCAAAGAGCTTATTGTAAACACACTGGAAAAGTTCGCACAGCACCTGGTTGATAACAGCTATGCCCTTTCCGAAGCAACAGGTCAGCCTACAACCTGGGGCAAGTATAACAGAACATATCTCCATAACGGTCAGAATCTCGGCGGTGCACCCTTGCAGTCGGCAGTTCTTCTGTCAGCTCTCAAGCTCACAGCCTATGTGACAGGAGACAAGAAGTGGGAAGACGAATACCGTATGATGGCTCTTGACCCTGCCTTCGAATATGCAAAGGTAATGACTCAGAACTGGGAGCGCTACAAGATGGCTATTATGGAATTTGCCGCAAGCGTATCTACAGTGATACCTTTCTTCCTGAGACCCTTTATGGAGTCCGACACAATCAAGGCAGTTTACCGTATGATTCTCAACTACTCCGATGAGGAAATGGGCATGCTTGCTTACTATCTTCTTTTCCAGATGGAAGACGACGAGACACTTCTTTCCTACTACAGAGAGGGTCTTGAGGATTGGTGGTACTCAATCAGCTTCAGCGAGAATCCCCTTTGGTACTATATCTATCAGCTTGCTCACCCCGATGAAGCAATCACCGACTACTACGGCAACAATATTCTTGATACAGCCGCCTGGGTACTTTCACGTCATCCCATTGATACAAGAAAATATCTTGCTACCAACGATAACAGAGACGATGTCAGAGAAATTGACCTTGAAGAGGACTGCGGAATCGACGGCACAAGAGAGCTCAGCTATGACCCGAATGTGAGAAAACCCTGGTTCTCAGAAAGCGATAATGAAATCATCAGACTTATAGGTATTGTGCTTACTGTGGGCAACCTCAAATGGAAGGTTGCAGCTCCCGACGAACGAGCACTTCACAAATTCAACAACTCAACCTACAAGCTGGACAGCGACCATTCACCCTATTCAATGGAAGGCTCCACAACCTATACTCTTCCCTACTGGATGGGCAGATATCACGGTATGCTTAAGTGACAAGTCAAGTTTTATTCGCCTTACGGAGAGTGATATTGCTCCGCAGTGATATTGTGCTTTGCACAGTTTTATTCGCTTCGCGAGTTTTATGGCGAATAAAATATCACTGAAACCGCAGGTTTCAATAACACTTTCACATTGGTGAAAATAACACTATTGCCAAAGGCAATAATAACACTCTGTAATAAAGAACGATTAAAAGGGACACGGAAAGATTTTTTCCGTGCCCCTTTACTATTGACAAGATATCCCAATATGCTATAATTTAATTATTACAACAAGGAGGAATCGATATGAAACAGATAACATCATTCTTTATGGCTGTGTATTTTTCCGTTATGGCTTTGCTGGGTATCCCTTTCACTGCCCCTGACCTCGAGAATACAGGGGAGAATACAGCTGTGGCAACTCAGGAAAACTTAGAGCTTTTCAGACAGATATACGAAAGAGAAACAGCCTTTCTGTCTACTCTTCAGCTTGAAAACGGAGCAATCCCCATGACATATTCGGAAAACGGTAAGCTTACTATGAATCCCTATTTTGCGGATTTTGCTGCCCTTGCCCTTCTTGATAATGCGGAGAAGTATGCTGACAATGTAAAAAAATATATGGATTGGCACTTCGCTCATCTGAATACTGCCGAGGAGGATTTCGGTGGTCTTGACGGTACCATATATGACTATATAATTACTATGAAAAACGGTAAAATCGAAAAAGAGGAGATATCCGACCCCGAAAATGCAGACCCTTATGATACAACGGATTCCTATGCGGCAACCTTCTTAACTGTAGTGTATAAGTATTTATGCAAGACGGGGGATATTGCTTATGCCGTTTCCCATATAGAAGAGCTGCTCCGTATAGGTAATGTAATGCTTGCCACAGAGCAGGGTGGTCTTACCTATGCAAAGCATAACCACAGAGTAAAATATCTTATGGATAACTGCGAGGTGTATGAGGGCGCTCTTGCCGCTTCGGAAATTTTTGAGGCTATAGGTGAAGAGACAGACAGAGACGATATCTCATCAATGGGCAAAAAATATGAAAGCTTTGCTCAAAGGGTAAAAGAAAACATTGAGCGTCAGCTCTGGAATTATGTTGGCGGATACTACAGACCGGGAATAGCCGCTTATGTAGGCGTACCCACGAAGATTTTCTCCTGGAATACATATTATCCTCAGGCAACCTGTCAGCTTTTCCCCATAATCTGCGGAGTAATAGAGCCGGGCAGTGAGAGAGCAAAGACTCTTTACGGCAAATTCTCCGAGCACTTCCATTGGGAAGCCTTTGAATATGACGATCCCTTCTATTGGGGAGCAAACGTATATGCGGCTGCGGTGATGAACGACATTGAGAGTGTTGTGGAGTATATGGAAAACTATCTGCCTCTTACAGAAAAGCACAGTTGGCCTCTTTACAATATGGACATTGCAAGAGTATCTATGGCGGCGTATATAATGCTTGAGAGAAACTCAAAATAAAAAACAAGTAAAGTTTTGTCAAACTTTTACAAAAGTTTGTGGGGTGTGGGGCAAAGCCCCGCAACAAAAAAGAGTATAAAAGATAAAACACGGACTGCAATCCATTGGAATACAGTCCGTGTTTTTGTGTATTGTATTATGAGAAAAACTCAAGAATTTCTTCAATATACCATTTTATTACCTCATCAGAGCTCATAAATATCTCGTGGCGTGAGCTTTTCACATTTTTGATTTCCGTGTGTGAAAGCTTTGCGAATCTGTCCGTATATTCGCCTAAAAGCTGTCTGTCTTCCTCGGGCTTGAAGATAAGAAGCTCACTTCTGAGCATTCTGATATTGCTCTCGTTTAAAAGATAATCCCTTGCCTTAAGTGAAGCACTTACCCAGCTGAAAGAGGGTCCGCTTGTCTGATAGAGAGGCTCTCTTTTTCTTTTTTCGTGATAGTATTCGAACCTCGCCTTACTTGTGGCATCACTGTTTTCTACGGTCTGACCCGGGTCAAAGACACATCTGCCGGGAGCAGGGACCTTTTTGCCGCCGAGAGTGCAAAGGAGCTTTGCCGCAGTGCCTGCAACAGCTGTGGGCATACCCATATTGCCGCATATCATAGGTGAGGAGAGCACTGCCTTAGAAACAGCATAAGGGTACTTCATAAGATAGAGAAGTGCAACGGTACTGCCCAGAGAATGGGAGTAGATGTAAATTTTTCTGTCACCGCTTACGGGCTTTACTGCCTTTTCGATAAAGAGGTTCAGGTCTTCGGCATAGGTGTCAAAGGAGTCTATGTCAACTCTTTCGGGCACGTCGGAATCGCGGTGTGACTTGCCGTGACCTCTTAAATCAAGGGAAAAGACACTGTAGCCTGCTTTTCTGAAGTAGTAAGCCACCTCACGGAATTTTTCGGCGGATTCCGTAAAGCCGTGAAGAATGACTATGCTTCCCCGGCAGAGCACCTTTTCATAGGCCTCGTAGTGAAGCTTCTTACCGTCTGAGGAGAGGAGAAAATCGTCTCTTCGTCTTTTTGCAAGATAAGGCTCAACCTTAGTGCTCATAAGGGAACTGTAAGAGTTTTCTTCGATGATGTCAATTTTGTCAAGAAAGTCAAGCATTGAAAACACCTCCGTGAAGTGTATATTTTATAAAAGGTCTCTGAAAATGTAAATGTTCTTCTTGTCAGCCTTGAGAGTGCCGTCCTGTATTTTCTTGATGATTTCAACGATACGGTCATTGATAGGTGTGGGTACGCCGTACTTTCTGCCGAAGTCGCATACAACGCCGTTGATAGCATCAATTTCGCAGGGCTTGCCCTTCTTTAAGTCCTGAAGCATTGAGGGCTCTATAAGCCTGTGCTTCTTCATGGCGATGGGCAGAAGCAGTGTGCCGAAAGCGCGCTTGAGAGCGTTTTTATAGTAGAAAAGACCTACGATATTCTTGCCCTGAACGGGTGCAAAGGTAACGCCCGCAGCGTGACCGACATCGATACATTCCTTCATACAGCGGATTGCAACCTGCTTGCCGAATTTATCCTCGGAAACGTCGCCGAATACACCGCCGACAACTGTGCCGAGACCCGAGAATGTAGCGTTGATGAGAAGCTTTGACCAGCGTGCACCCATAAGGTTTTCTTCCTCGTGTACCGGGCACATAAGCTCAAGGAGGTCCTTGACCATTTTAAACTGCTTGTCTGTTACGCCCTTCATCTTGCCCATGTGGAAAGAAAGACTGTCGGTTTCACTTGTGAGCTCGCATACGCCGGGCTCGATAAGTGCTGCACCCCATTCAACTGCACAGCCCATAGTGTGGTTTTCGCCTACGATTTCTGCAATACCCGGCTCGGGGATACCGTTCTGTAAGGTTACGATAACGCCCTCATCTGAAAGGAAGTCCCTCAACATTGTAACAACCTCTTTGTTGTGAAGCTGCTTTGTGAGAAGAACGATAACGTCGTATTTGCCTTCCATTTCGTCGGGTGTGATTGCCTTTACGGGTACTGTCATTTCTGTTGTGCCGATAATATGTGCACCTTTTTCGTTGAGCAGTGCCACATGAGCCTTATTGCGGTTGATAAGGTCGATTTCTCCGCCGTTTTTTGTGATGAAAGCTCCGAGAACGGTGCCCAGAGAGCCTGCACCGAAAATTGCATATCTTGCCATAAAATTTCCTCCGTTTTAAATATTTTTTATACTCTTTCATTTTATCACTGTTTTGTTTTTTTCGCAATAGTTTGGATTTATTTTGATGTGGTTATGGGTTGGTACGCGGGGGGGGAGTGTGCTGTAGGGGAGTTAGTGACCGCCGAGTGGGAGATATGTATACCGCAAGGGGTTTCCTTCTCCCGAGGTCGAAGGTTCGACTCATCCACCACTGCGTGGCCCCCCTTCCCTTCAGGGCAATGTCATTAACTTAAGGTGGTTTCTTCTCTTATCGGGAACATTTATGGTATATGATTTATTTAGGTTGTAGCGGTTAGCGCCTACTCGCTCATGCCGCGGGGGCACTTACTTTGTCCGGAGTGACAAAGTAAGAACCTTTCGTGCTGTGCACTCAAGAACCTTGTTACTTGCGTAATAAGCAAAGCACTCTTTTTTTGTTGTCACTGCCGTTTCATTTTTTAATATACCCTTAGTACGCCTGCAACAACAGGCTACGAAGCGCCTTGGTGTCTGCTTTTTAATTGCCTCTGATAATTGTCATAGGTTAGAGTTTTTATAAAGCTTATGCCCGCCTGCATCTGTTGTTTCCGCAGCGAGGAACGTTTTACAGACTTAGAAAAAAACGAGCGTAAAAAGGAATTCTTTAACT
>JAZSMR010000070.1:0-4560 GCA_045535965.1 Acutalibacteraceae bacterium | reverse complement strand
TAAGCTCCCAACGATTGACTGTTGAAAGAGCAACGTTTAGCTTCTGTGAAAAATCCTGCTGTGTAAAAAAAGCCTTCTGCCGAGACATTCTTATAGCATCTCCTAAACTCATTTGGCTACCTCCTTGCACTATTTAAGCATTATTATAGCATAAATTAGGCGTTTTGTCAATGTGATGCACTATATTGTATTTTCCTTTTTTTGTGAACACCCATAACGACAAAGTACCCACAGAAAAGGCTGTGGATACTTTGTGTTCTCAATCGAGCATTTTGTATTCTGTTACTGCCTTTAGATAGGCTTCTGGATTGCCGTTGAGTATCAAATCGGCGTATGCAATCGGGTCATTGTAGATAAGATAATCAAGCTCTGACCGCTGATACATATTGTCTGCTACCTCATTCTCAACCGCAATGGTATCAATGGCAATCATAGTGCCATCCGAAAACTTCAGCTCCACACAGACCGTATCAAAGTTAAACTCACATGATAATAGACGCTTCATAGTAAATCCTCCGTGCTTTCAAGTGTTTTGAGATAGAAAAAGAACGATGCTAAGTCTTTCGACTCTGCATCGTTCTTTTCGTAGCTGTTTTCCAATCCTGTAAGACAGATGCCGTAAAATTATGATTTTTACGGAATTACTGTCTTATCGGCACACGGCGAAAAGTCGCTCTTTTTTGCTTTATCTAAAACCCTGTGTTTGACTCACTGTTGTTTATTTAGCTGTAGCATAAGGTGTACGCGGTGCCTGCCATATAAAAACGGCACAGCATACATTACATTTGTTATTGACAAGATAACATACGAAGGTGTATTCTGTATGCAGGAAGGCAAAAATTCGGCAAAGGCTGAAAAAAACGTCTTCTACGCTGTTGGAAACGACAATAAAACCATCCGGGGTGTAAAAAAGATGACAGTAAAAGAATATTTAACGCAAATTGACAAAGTAAACAAAAACGGCAAATACAAGGCTGATTGGACATCGCTCTCTAAGCACAAAGTGCCTGAATGGTACATACATGACAAATTGGGCGTGTTCATTCATTGGGGCGTTTATTCTGTACCCGCCTTTGGCAACGAGTGGTACTCAAGAGGTATGTACGATAAAACCGTAAGAGAGTTTGAACACCACAGAAAGACATGGGGTGAACAAAGAAATTTCGGCTATAAAGATTTTATACCTATGTTCAAAGCTGAAAAATTCAGTGCTGAAAAATGGGTATCCCTTTTCAAAAAAGCCGGTATGAAATATGTTATGCCCGTTGCAGAGCATCACGACGGCTTTGCTATGTATGACACAGACTTTAACCGTTGGAACGCCAAAGAAATGGGACCCTGCCGAGACATTGTAGGGGAGCTTAAGGCAGAATGTGAAAAGCAGGGCTTGGAGCTTTGCGCATCGACTCACAGAGCCGAGCATTACTTCTTTATGAATCCCGGCAGACTTTGCGACAGCGATGTGAACGATGAAAAATATGCTGACTTCTATGGTCCTGCTGTTTACTGCGAAGAATTTGACCCGAAGGTAATACATATTACAACTGCCGACACATATTCAAAAGGTGCAAGTAAGGAGTGGCTCGAGGATTGGCTTGTGCGAACTTGCGAAATTATTGACAAGTATCAGCCGTCGGTACTTTATTTTGACTGGTGGATACATAACCATTCATTCAAGCCTTATCTCAAAAAGTTAGCGGCTTACTACTATAACCGTGCTGAAGAATGGGGCAAAGAAGTTACAATCAACTATAAGCACGAGGCATTCCCGCCAAATGTAGCCACCTTTGATGTCGAGCGCGGTGCGCTTTCGGGCATCTCCCCTATTTACTGGCAGACAGACACGGCAATCGGCAAGCAGTCCTGGGGATACCGTTTCGATAACGAATACAAGAGTGCAAGACAGGTTATCTGCGATCTTGTGGATATTGTTTCAAAGAACGGTAATCTGCTCATAAATATCGGCCCGAAAGCCGACGGCACTATCACCGCCGAAGAAACCGATGTTCTGCTTACAATGGGCGAATGGCTCAGTGTCAACGGTGACGGTATCTACGGCACAACTTTCTGGAAAACTTTCGGCGAAGGCACAGTCAATGCTGAAGAAGGCTTTTTCAAAGACGGCGACGAAAAGCAGTTCACAACTGAAGATTTCAGGTTTACATACAAAGGCGGATATCTTTATGCTTTCCAGATGAGACCGTCAAAAACGGTAAAAATTAAAACTCTCAGAAAGCATAATCCTCACGACTATATCATTGAGAGCATTGAGCTTCTTGGCAGTGATGAAAAGATTACCTTTGACAGAAATGAAGAATGTCTTGAAATTAACATTAAAGATGATTTCAAAAACGACCTGCCTGTTTGCTTTAAGATTGAGTTGAATTGACAGAGAACCCTATCAGATAAAGAAACGTCACGCTTTCTTGTTTACTTTTCCTCTTTTCCGCCAATACTACCCCCGAGGTGATTACTTATGGAAAAATATATCTGCCCCTGTGGCTATGTTTATGACCCGGAGAAAGGCGACCCCGAACACGGTGTCGCACCGGGTACCCCTTGGGAAAACGTTCCCGAAGACTGGCTTTGTCCAACCTGCGGTATCGGGAAGGATTTCTTCCAGGAAGCATAAAACTTAAGGAGTTGCAGGACTTTTGTCTGCAACTCCTTTTAAACTGTATTGACTTAATTGCTTTCCTTTTTCTTTGTCATTTTCTTGACAATTACACTCATAATCACAACAAATACCGGAATGGGTATGATGTAAAGCAGGCTGTAGGGATTAGAAAGGTCGCCCTTGTTGGCAAGTAAGGAGAAAAGAACATTAAAGGGTAACATTCCGAGATTGGATGCGATAAAGAATTTCCAGAAATTCACATTCATAGCACCGTAAATTACACTCATAAGGTCTGAGGGTACCACTCCCGACGCCTTGACAACATACACAACCATAAACTCGTTCTGGCCTGCAAAATCATCGAGCTTTTTGATTTTAGGAAAACGCACCTTGAGGGTATCAAGCAAGTCTTTTCCTGCGAATTTGCCGAAAAAGTAAGGTAAGATAACACTCAAGGCAACCGCTATAGCGTTAACTAAAATTGCGGTCCATACATCATCAAAGAGTATACCCGATACGGCGAATATAACCGCCGGCGGAAATATCAGAGCAAATGATTTTATAACCGTAAATGCTATAATAATCAGCGCTATTGTCATTGTACCGCCTGAAATGTAGGTTGATATCTCAGCCGCGTTTTCGATATTGATTTCGAATTTATTCATCAGCACCAGCATAACCGCCACCATAGCAAGCATAAACACCAACGCTGCAATCTGCAAAGCTTTTATTAACTTTTCATAGTTTTTATTTTCCATGTTTTTTTCCTCCGTATTTTTATAACTATATTTTAATACTGCGTTATCGTTTTTTCAATAGAAATAATGTTAATATTTAAGCAAAAATGTTCTGCACCTTAATTACAGCATTATTAAACTGCATTACATAAGCAGCAATGACCTTTGCCAAAAGGAGCTCATTCTCCCGCATACTCAAATAATGATTACTCACATCTTGACAAACACAGCATATAATGTTAATATAAAGCTACAAAATATCTTCAGGGCGAGGTGTAATTCCTCACCGGCGGTAATAGCCCGCGAGCCAAGCGATAGCTTAGTGCAGATTCGGTGTAATTCCGAAGCCGACGGTAAAGTCCGGACGAAAGAAGACGAATACTTTACTTTAAGTATTTTGCCCATGGTATTTACTGTGGGCTTTTGTATTTGTCGCACCCTTAAAAAGGAGTCAGAAATATGAACAAGAAACAGAAAAATCCCTTTCTCGTGCTTTGTGTTATCGCTATGCTCAGTGCTATTGCTTTTGTACTTATGCTGCTTGAATTCCCCGTTGCACCCATTCCCTCAGCGGCACATCTTAAAATGGACCTGAGTGATATCCCGGCGCTTTTCGGTGCAATCGCTTTCGGTCCCGGAGCAGGCGTAATAATCGAGCTTATCAAAAATGCTCTCGAGCTTCTTATCAAAGGCATCGGCACACAGATGGGCTTCGGCAACCTGATGAATTTCATTGTCGGCTGTGCTTTCGTTGTACCCTTCTCACTTATCTACCATTTTTCTAAAAAGAAAGGCAGCGAGTCCAAGGGCATTGCAATCGGCTGTATTGTCGGCTCTCTTTCAATAGTACTTATCGGACTTGGTGCAAACTACTTCGTTACTCCCCTGTTTTTCAAACACTTTCTCGGTATAAATCTCGATTCTGCAACACTCTGGGCAGCAATCGGCACAGCAACAATCATAAACGCCGTTAAGGGTGTAATGCTCAGCGTAGTAAGTATTCCTATAATAAAGGTTATTGTGAAGAGGCTTAAGAAGATTATATAATCGTATTCAAAGATAAAAGGGCTCTATAATAAATGTTGGGGTAACCAATAGAGCCTACAAAAAATAAAATAAAAAAGTAGAGCATAATTGGTAAAAATCCGTTAAAATGGAATTGTCGAGAAACCATGAACGGAGGACCAAATATGCTCTACACACATT
>JAZSMR010000147.1:0-8246 GCA_045535965.1 Acutalibacteraceae bacterium | reverse complement strand
AAAAAAGCTGTGATATTATTGTTCATACCGGAGACCTTATTGATTTTATTTCAAAACCCTGTGTGGAATTTGCAAAAGAATATCTGAAAAACGAAAAGGTTCTGTTTATAGCAGGCAATCACGAGTATGCCAAATACGACGGCAAAAAGGAAGATATGGCGTATCGTCTTAACAGTTTGGGAGAAATCGGTGGATATCCTGTAAACATATTCTTTAATTCCCATATCGTCGGTGGTGTTAATTTTGTCGGCATAGACGATGCTTATCATCAGGTTGAGTATGAACAGCTTGAAATGCTTAAAGCGGAAGTAAAGAAAGGTTATCCCGTTATTCTTTTTATACACGCCCCTTTATATGAAAAGGAGCTTTACAAAAAAAGCTATGAATTCTGGAACGGTGAAAACTATCTTCTCGGCGTTGATACCTTACTTCATCCCGAAGTTATCGGAGATGAGACAGAGCCGACAGAAGCTTCAAAAGCTTTTTACGAGTATGTTATCAGCGAGCCGCAGATTAAAGCCGTTCTTACGGGACATCTGCATTTTGGCTTTGAAAGCAGACTGCCCGGTGGCACAATACAGTATGTAACAAACCGTGGTGACAGAGGTAACGCAAGAGAGATAACAGTAATATAAAGAGGAAGTTACTTCAATTCTGAACTTGATAACTTCCAATTTGTTGAGCTGTTTTAATTTTTGACAAAAATAAGCTGTAATCACATGATGTTCACCCAAAAGTGAACCAAAGCCCGAAAACCCTTGAGAAATTAAGGGTTTTCAGCTTTTTTGTGGCTATTTTTTGAAGTGAATTCTCATAGAACCAAATGGCAATTTTTAAGGTCGCCCGGTTTTGAACCGGTTAAATCACATAAAATACTAAATTAGGACCTGTTTTAAGGGATTTTGATTTTCGAAAAACAGGTCTTTTTTCTCAAAATTTTTAAGATTTGTTAATTTTATACTTATTTATGGATTTTAGTGTTATCAAGTGCTATAATACCCGTTGATGATTTTTAAGGAGTTGATATAATATGGCAAACAAATCTAAAAAAATTATATCTCTTATTCTTTCTGTTCTGATGATTTTCAGTACTGCATCAGTTGCTTTTGCAGCAGAAACTTCAAAAGTAACGGTTGAAATCATCAGCTTTATGAGAGGTGAACAAAGTGACCTTCGTTCAAGTGAACTTTTAGAAGCACACGTTGAAGGCTATGACGGTAATGTACGTGAGCTTACCTATAAATGGAAAAGCACACTGGGTACATACCTTTATGTTTACAATTCTCATAATATGTATAACATCAATAATACTGACGGTGAAATTGAAATTCACAACAGCGACAAGAATATGGCGGGCCTTTCAAATATGGTCGGCAGAACTTATAACAAAGAGTTTGCAGGTGTCGGCTATGCATGGGCATCGGTTTACGGTGCAAGCATAAAAGGAAGCACTTCTCTTGTAGGTACTGTTACTGTTGAGGTTTATGACAGAAACGGTATTTTGTTATGCTCCGACAGTCATGAAGGCAAGTATTCCAACAGAAAAAATACAGGCTTCGTTACATATAACCTTGATGCAGATATGGATAATGTTGTCCTTGGTCTGTTCGAGGGTGACAAGAGAAATGTTAAAGACCTTCTCGGTGAAAGTGCCGTTGTTCACATTACCTGTGTTGAAAGCACCGTTTCCAAGGGAACAATTATTTCAGGTGCAGAACATGTGAAGCTTACAAAAGAAAACGGTGACTACTACATCACGGGTACTGTTGCAGGTATAAGCACAGATTCAAAAGGTGATGCTCAGGTTGACCTTGACATTACAAAAGGCAACTGTAAATTCCATAACGGTACAAGCGGCGATGCAGTAACCACTGTATTCGTATTCAAAAAGCCGACTACCTCCACAACTACTACAACTCTTACCCTTACAGGTAATCTTGATGACCGCTGCGATTACTTCATAGGCGGTGTTGAGGGTACAAAGCAGGCAGACGGCACAATAATCTTTACGGGACTTACACCTAACACCAACTATACTGTAGAGGTGCGTGGTGAATACAAGGATAATAACGGTACAACTAAATATTCCTACGCTTATGTTTATGACACCACAAAGCCTGTTTATCAGGCAACAGTTCATACATATCTTGATTCAGTACTGACAGATATTGCCGATATCCACGGTGACGATGTAACCCTTTACCTTCACGAAGATAAGGAAAACGCAGAATATATCGAGCTTGCAAACAGTGCTGTCGGTACATACACCGTTGCAGTTGAAAACGGTATATATTTCCCCTGGCATATTGAAGCCGGTGACCATTACCATCAGGCAAGAGAATACAAGCTCATCATCGAAAATGCTAACGGTGAGCTTAGTCTTCATCATTACAGTGTAGCATACGACACCAATGGCGGTGCATTCAAAGAGGGCGAAGATGTTGCAAAAGAGGCTTTTTCAAGCGGTGCTTCTGTTTCTGCAACAAAGAACATTCCTGTGCGTGAAGGCTACATCTTCGCAGGTTGGGAATATGACAGTAAAGTTTATTCTTCGGGCGAAGAAATCACAGCACACATCACTGCGCCTGTCGTTCTCACGGCAAAATGGGAAAAAGCAGTAAATGTTACAATCAATGTAATAATCAACCACAAGGTTGACGGCGGCTTCGATTCTAACGATAACAAGGATGAGCTTGTAGTAGATTTCCTTGAACAGACAAAGGATTCACCTGCATTCATCGAAACCGGCGATAAGCTGTATTTCTCAAAAGATGGCGTTACTGACGAAAAAGGTAACAGGAAAGCCTTTGAATATACACCATATGTTCAGGGTGGCGAAATCCTCGAAACCAAATATACTGCTATTGCCCCCACATATGAAGGTCTTCTCGAAAGCTCATATTTCGGTGTTGCTTTAAGCAAGTCAGGCTATGATGTGGGAACTATCGAAAAAATCAAGGATGAAGAGGGTAACTGGACAATTAATATTCCTCTTCAATATAATCCCGATGATTTTGATCTTGAGTTCAGCATAAAAATGGATGAGGATGTTCCCAAGGAGCTTTATCCTGATGCGGTTATCATAAAAATTGCTTGTTGGGATGAAGATAAGAACGAATGGGTTATCATAACTCAGCAGAGAACAACTGAAAGCACCGTAAGACCCGGCGTCCGTGTTGATATTGACAAAGATACAGGTGATGGTAAGGGCTCATATCCTGTGTGGAAATTCGACTCAGATAACAATCCTTACGGCTACCGTGCAGTGGTTGCAGGATTTATTTATGATAATTCGACTGTTATTGTACCTGCTGAAAGAGACCATGACGGTTCGGTTATTGCCTATACCGACGGCAATTATACTGCTACTATGGGCGATATCCACGACGGTAAGCTTTACAGCACCAGACTTTACGGTGCATATTATGACGTAGGAGCTGACGCTCAGAGGGGTACTCTTGACGGCGTTATCACCGTAGAAAAATATGATGTAACCTTCGATGCACAGTCTGGCAAGGTCAACGGCAAGGATGAAGATGTTGCCAAAGATCAGTATTATGTACCCTGCTTTGATGCTTATCAGCCCACTATGGAAAATCATAATTTCCTCGGCTGGTACCTGGACAAGGACTGCACAGTTCCCGCCAAAGAAGGCGTACTTCTTACAGAAGACATTACTCTTTATGCCAAATGGGATAAAATTCTTACAGGCACTCTTACCGTTGACGGTTATTACACTGACAGTGACGGCGTTCAGCATGTAGTAAACGACTCAGACCGTGCCACCCACGCTCTGATTGAGCTGGAAGAAATTACTAACGACGGCACATATAATATTGCAGGTCAGACTGTTGAAATCAACTGGAGCCCTGATAAGCATTTCAGCGAACCCGTAGACTATGCTTTCAAAGGTCTTGACCCCGACAAGACATACCGTATCGATGTGTATCTTATTAACTATGAGGGTTTATATCAGAACTCAACCACAGTAATAAACGGTAACGGTGATATTCATGACGATTATAACACTGAAGACTACACAGCCGTTTACCCCGAAGACAGCGAGCTTGAAACATATGTAAACACCTTCCTTCACTTTGAGCCTGAAGTATATTTCCAGAATGTTGAGGTTGATGCCACCAGAATCGGCGAAGGCTTCAGACCTGAGGAAACTCTCGTAGAATATCTCGGTAAAGAGGTCGGAACAGACACAGATTACGGAGTTATAGTTCAGCAGAAGACCGAGCCTTTCGGTGTTGAGGTCGCTATGGGTGCTGACGGTAAAAATGACGGTACATACGGTTGTGAAGTTTGGAAGAAAGTATTCAACGGTAACCTTTATGATTATCAGGCTAATCTTACAAAGATTGACGACAAGGATGTAGCCGAATGGCCCGTGATTGTTGTTTACGGAGACAGTGTCCGCTGGAGTCCTTATAATCAGGCTCCTACAGATGTTCTTAAGGTTACAATTATTCCGATGTGGTACAATGTAATCTATGATTTTAATGGTGGTACGGATGCTGACGGTAATGAACAGATGGTTGTTTCACGAGGACATATCTGGAGCCACGAAAGCATCATAGACAACTCTATTGTTCCCGAGCGTGAGGGTTACGAATTCCTTGGTTGGTATGCAGACAAAAAAGGCACAGGTGGAAAGGTAACCTCTATTGATGCCGGAGTTGCTGCTGACACAACAGTATATGCTAAGTGGGAAAAGAAAACTTATGATTACACTGTAAAGTATCTTGAAGAGGGTACGAACAATGTTCTTAAAGAATCAAAGCAATCAGCTGCTCTTTACAATTCAACTGTGAAGAGTGAAGATGAAGTAATCTCAATCAAAGAATATTTATTTGTCAAGGCTGATGTAAATGAAATAATTATCGGTACAGACAAAGCAAATAATATAATCAACCTTTATTACACCATTGATACCATAGGCGGCGATGAAGACGGTGAAGGATCCGACTATATCCCCGACAAGTATCAAAAAAAAGTTATCTTCAAGATAGTGAACGGTACATGGGTAAACGGTGCAACCGCTGACATCGTGAGAGTTGTTGATCTTAAAACAGACGGCGAATACGATATCAACGGCTCAGCAGAGCTCACTGTTCCGGTAAATATGAAAGCTAATGAAGGCTTTGAGAAAGGCACATGGGATCTGGTTCCTCCGGAATCAGTAAGCGGAACTGACACAGAGGTTTACACTTATACATTCCTCGAAATCACAAAACCTGATACACCCGATGCACCGGAAAATCCTGACAATCCTGATGCTCCTGATGTTCCTGCCGGAGATGGCGGAAACGGTGAAAATGACGGAAACAGCGGAGTAAACAGTGACAGAAAGCACAACATCGTTTTCGGTAAGACTAATGCAATCGGTTGGTATAATGTATCAACTGACGGCGGCGAGACCTACCAGATTGTTTTCGGTAACTCCACCTTTGAAGTTGAACAGGGAACGGAGATTATCATAAAAGCAGGCGACTTTATAGGCGGAAGCTTCACTTTCTATGTAAACGGCAATGCTGTTAAGCCTGATGAGAACGGTTGTATCAAATTGACTGTTAACGGATATATGTTAATCGGTGCGCTTTCCGTTGAGGTTGATGTGCCTGACATTGAAGAGTCACTCAACTGGTTCCAGAAAATTATCAAAGCTATCAGAGATTTCTTCGCCTGGCTTTTCGGCAAGAAATAAGATTAACTTCAGAAAGAATCAAACCTTCTGTTTGAAACACATGATTTTTATAACTATGGTTCTAAAGTGAGCCGTACTTCCAAATGAAAATCCGTTCACGCAAGTGGGCGGATTTTTGTTTGTATTATTCACTATTCATTTTTCATCATTTATTATTCATTTTTGCAAGAACGGATTTTCGAATGAATAATGAAAAATGAAGTCGTTTCGCTGATGAATAATTGAGGGCGGGACACTCACACCCGATTGTACTTTCAGATTGTGTGTGATATAATTATCTCAACAAAAAAACTTGACAGATACTGCAATATGCCTTTCTGAAACAGCGCTTTTTGCTCATCTGTGTAAACTTTTTCATAATATTTACCTGCTTAAAATTTGTACGGGTAATGAGCGGATTACTCGTTGTAATCGTACAATATTTTAATAAGCAAGTGAACGGGGAGGAAGTGCTGTTTTATTATTTTGAATAATCTTCTTTACGATATAACCATATTAACCTTGTAATTTGTGGTCAAATCACGTGCTCGCTCTTATTAAACATTTTTCTATAACAATAAGAAATGTGATGTCATCACAGAACGGTGCCAAAAGCTGTGATATAATGAGGCCACAAAGAAAAAAAGGAGGACGTGAATATGTCTGCTATCAACATCAATAAAAACAATTTTCAAAGTGAAGTATTAATTTCCGAAAAGAAAGTCCTTCTGGACTTTTGGGCTCCTTGGTGCGGTCCCTGCCGTATGGTGGTACCGATTGTTGAGGAAATTGCCGATGAGCGCCCCGACATCAAGGTCGGAAAGGTCAACGTAGATGAAGAAGCGGAGCTGGCAAGCCAGTTCGGTATTATGAGCATACCGACACTGGTGGTAATTGAAAACGGCAAGATTGTAAATCAAACAATGGGAGCAAAACCGAAGGATGAAATTCTCGCTATGCTGTAAGGAGATGGAAAAATGGGATTCTTTGATTTTTTCAGACAACCCGATGTAAATCAGGGTGTAAATAATTATAAAAACACTCCCGGTGCTGTTTTGCTTGACGTGCGCACTCCGCAGGAATATAGCGAAGGGCATATCCCGGGAAGCAAGAATGTTCCGCTGCAAAGTCTTGACAAGATAAGAAGCATAGTGGAAAATAAAGATACAGAGTTGTTTGTATATTGCTACTCCGGTGCCAGAAGCCGTCAGGCTGTGGCGGCACTCGGACAGATGGGATATACCAAGGTCAATAACATCGGCGGTATATCTTCTTATCACGGAAAGGTGGAACGGTAATTATGAAGGTTGTTATTGTAGGCGGTGTGGCAGGCGGAGCAACTGCTGCCGCACGAATCCGAAGGCTTGATGAAAAGGCACAGATCGTGGTGTTTGAGCGCTCGGGATATATTTCCTACGCTAACTGCGGCTTGCCGTACTATATAGGGGATGTGATCACCGATGCTGAGGAACTGACACTTCAGTCTCCCGAAAGCTTTTACTCTCGCTTTCGTGTGGATATGAGGGTGCATCATGAGGTTACTGCCATTCATCCTGAGCGGAAGACGGTATCGGTAAAAAACCTGAAAACAGGAGAAGAATTTGAGGAAAGCTATGGCAAGCTCATTCTTTCTCCCGGTGCAAAGCCGACACAACCCCGTTTTTTCGGTGCAGACCTTGACAAAGTGTTTACTCTTCGCACCGTGGAGGATACTCTTCGGATCAAGAATTATATAAATGAAAATCATCCCAAATCAGCGGTACTGGCAGGTGGCGGCTTTATCGGCCTTGAGCTTGCGGAAAACCTGCGTGAGCTGGGAATGGATGTTACCGTCGTTGAATACGCGAAGCAACTGATGAGTCCCTTTGACTCGGATATGGCAGCTTTCATCCATAATGAGATGAGAAAGCACGGCGTAAAGCTTGTTCTCGGGCGTGCGGTGGGGGACATTGAAGAAAAAGACGGAGGCGTTAAGGTGCTGCTGAAGGATGATGCGCCTCTTCACGCTGATATGGTAGTGCTCGCTATCGGCGTAACGCCCGATACGGCTCTTGCTAAGGAAGCAGGCCTTGAACTCGGCATCAAGGGTGCGATTGTCGTCAACGACCGTATGGAAACCTCGGTTCCCGATATTTACGCCGCAGGCGATGCAGTGCAGGTGAAAAACTTCGTTACGGGCGAGGATGCGCTGATCTCCCTTGCAGGCCCTGCCAATAAACAGGGTCGCATTATCGCGGATAATATCTGCGGTCTTGACAGCCGATATAAAGGTTCTCAGGGCAGCTCGGTTATCAAGGTTTTTGATATGACGGCGGCCCTCACCGGCATCAACGAGCGAACTGCAAAGGCGACGGGGATTGATGCAGATACGGTTATCCTTTCGCCTATGAGCCATGCAGGTTACTATCCCGGCGGCAAGGTAATGACCGTGAAGGTCGTTTTTGAAAAAAGCACCTACCGTTTGCTTGGCGCACAGGTCGTCGGATACGATGGCGTGGACAAGCGTATTGACGTGCTTGCTACTGCCATTCGCGCAGGGTTGAAAGCAACCGAC
>JAZSMR010000042.1:0-3128 GCA_045535965.1 Acutalibacteraceae bacterium | reverse complement strand
TACCTTTACTGCGTTGTAGTAGAAAAGTCTGTCAAGGGTGCTTTCCTTGTCGTTGTCGTATTCCGAGCTTACGTACACCGTGTATATCGTGCCGTCAACTCTGAACGCCCAGCCCTGAAGCCATCCGCCGAGAGCATCCTCTAAGGTGGTTGCATCAAGAGCGTTTTGGCCTTCGCCTACAAACTCGTAGCCGATTATGTTGTAGCCGTCCTGAGAAACGGCGGCGGTTTTGTCAAATACCTTTTTGAAGTATGTATCTATTTCCTCGTCGGTAAGCTCGCCGTCCTTTTTGGTAAAGGTGAAAAGTCCGCGTCCGTCCTCGCCGAGTGCCGAATATTTACTTGCAAATTCCCATTCCCAGTCGGGCTCTATCTCGTCTGCCTTTATGCCGGTTGCTTTTTCAAGGTAGTACTCTGCCGCCTCGGGACTGAAAGTTTCAAGGCTGTCTTCGTAATCTTCCTGAGCTTTTTCGCTCATTTTACCGGGATCAACGTTTTCTCCGGGCTTTGCCGTACAAGCTGCAAGTGTAAGTATCATAAGGGATGCGAGTATTATAGTAAGTATCTTTTTCATAAGCAAATCCTCCGTATTATATAAATTTATTGTTTAATTGTTGTCTTGATTTACAGCTTTGCTCCGCAGCCTCCGCAGAAGCCTGCATTTGCTTCGTTTTTAGCACCGCACTGTCCGCAGAATCTGGGCTTGGGTGCGTCTGTCTGTGTATTAGGTTGTGCCTGATACTGTGGCTGTACATTCGGCTGTCCTGCTCCCGCGTAAGCCATCTGCGGCTCTTCCGCCTTGCCCTTGTTAAAGAGCTCCTTGAACTTGCCGGAGATCTTAGAGAGCTTGCCGTAAAGGTCGAAGGTAATTTCTGTTGTGGGAGCTACCTCCATATAACTCGCCATTGTCTGACAAAGTATGTAGCTGTCAAGGAATGCAAACTTTATTACCCAAGTAATGAATACTGCAAGCAAGAAGCCGATAAATGCGTTCCAACTGAGAAGCCTGAAAAGAAGTCCTATGGGCACGAATACAAGCACAAGCACCAAAAGCGAGAGAAGTATAACCTTCAGCATTGTCTTTGCCGCATTTTTAAGAAGATGCTTGATGTTCTGTGCGTAGATTACAACGCCGTCGCAGGCACTTCTGAATGCGCCCTGCTCCTTTTTGTAGAAGGTGTAGCCGAGACAGCACTCGTCAACGTAGCCGAGGGAAAGCTCAACGAAGAAGTTTGCTATTCCCGTTACTGCTCCCATACCGGGGATAAAGTCAAGTGCATTACCGAGCTTTGAGATGCCTCTCTGAATCTGCTTTACCGCACCCGATACCAGCTTATCTACTGCGAAATATACGTTTGAGGTTGCAAATCTCTTTTTAACGGCTTCCTTGCCGTAATTCACCTGATTGTCAGGAACCTTACCTGTTGTCACCGCTTCGGCAAGCACTGCAACGTGTCCTGCTTTAACAAGATAGCCGAAGTAGTGCATAATTGCGAATCTCACGACTCCCGTTGCACCTATCCATATAAAGATACAAATTACCATTCCGTTTTCGCCAAACAGCCAGCCGATACCGAGTAGTATTGCGAGCAGCACTACCGAGATAAGCACTGTTGCCGCACCGAGTACCAGCTTTGCTATTGCGAAAGGCATTGTTTTTCTAAAAAGTTCACCTGATTTCATAATTTTTATCTCCTTTACTTGTTTTTCTTGAATTTCTCGTTCATACAAATTCCGATTAAATCTTTCTCGTCCTGCTTTAACATAAAACTGCAGGTTCCGCAGGTTTTGTCATCACCGTCAGCGTATGGACAGTCTTCTGTAATGACATCTACCCATTTTCTGCCGCCGGGGGTTATTCTCGGACATTCGATAAAATCGGGGAATTCTCCGAGATGCTTTCCGCTCAGCTCATCATATCGGAAATTCACCTCCAATATGTCGCCGTCGAGCAGGTAAGTCTTTTTTACATCATGTTTCATATCATAGGCTCACCTCAACTTTCCTTTCGTTGTCTTTATTTTATACTAAAAATAATCTTATTGTAAGTCACGTCTGATAGGTGAAAAAGTATAATTTTTTGCATAATTCTGAGTCTTTCAATAGGCAAAAAAATTGAAAAAGCCTGTAATATAGCGTATTTTGAGGCAAAAAAATCCCGTTCTCGTGCGAACGGGACCTTTAAGCTTTTGTCAGTCTTCAAGATATTTCCGAAGCTCTGTCTTTTTGCTGATACAAAGCTTCTGATAAATAGAGCGTATGTGATTTTTTACCGTACCCTCGGATATATCTAAGTGTGCGGCTATTTCCTTTGAACTCCAGTCTCGGTTATACAGAAGGGTTATGCTTATTTCAATGGGTGTTAAGGTGTGAGAAAAATCGTTTTCCTCCGGCTTATGAAGTCTGTACCAGCCGTCATTAAATTCTTTTACAACCTTCATTATCTTCTTATAGTCTTCGGGATAGTCTGTTTTTAAGCACTGTTCTGTAAGACCTTGAAGCAGATTATGGTGTATGCCGAACAGCATTATAAAGCCGTCGTGCCTTGCAGTTTCCCACGCAATCATAAAGTGCTGGCGGGCAAGAAGAGGCTTTTTAAGTCCCATAAAGGATGCCGCCGCAACTATAAGCACATAAATTGCCGCAACCGGATAAAAGCTGTTGCAAAAAGCAAGGGCTGTATCACATATACCGATTGCTCTTTCAAAATTCTTTTCTCTGTATGCCTTGTACGCCAATATGTATGCTCCGTAAAGTCTTATGCCGTTCGGAAGAAAGTGCAGATATTCCTCGAGGGGCGGCACATCGGGAACAGGCACGTTCAAAAGATATTTTCCGATATAAGCGGTAAGCACACCGATAGCATGCAGCTCTTTTGGTGCGTCTTGGTTTTTAAGCCCTTGCTCCAGTTCTTTTGATACACGCTCGGAAAAGAAGCCGGCAAGGTGAATATGACCTCTGAATATATTTGCAAAGGTACACATAACATTGGCAGAATAGCGAAGCGATTCGTCATCTGAGTCAAAATACTGCTCCAAAAGCTGTGCGGCTTCTTCTGCCTGACCAGTATAATAGTAATACTCTGCAAGAGCAATGTTTTTATCATCGGGATCGGGAATAGATTCGATA
>JAZSMR010000072.1:0-60824 GCA_045535965.1 Acutalibacteraceae bacterium | reverse complement strand
CTTTCTGCTCACCGTAGTATAGGAAAAGAAGGTTTCTGCTTATCGGTAATTTTTCAATTGCTGCCGTCTGCTTTACATCTGCTCGTCTGCCGAACTGCTCAATTTTCCGCTTACTTATATTTAATGAGCCGCTACAGATTCGACTTTCTCAGCCTTGTCATATTCGCACTCGTTATAAAACCAATTTACTGCTCGACCGCTATACCGCTACGTTTCTGTTTTCCGCTTATGAATTCCTTTTTACGTCCGTTGCTGACGATTTCCGTAAGGTTGAGATAGAGGGGAAGTGTGGCTCCGTGAAATCGCTTCGGGCGATTTCCGGGAGTGCCCTTAAGGCACTCTCGCGCCGTTTACGGCGACGGAGCCACCGACGCTGTTTTTTTGTCTGCCTTATTACACAAAACGCCGGTGCGTCTGATAGTTTCGCAACACATCTGAGTTGTTGTGGTTTAAAGGATTATTTAATTTCAGGAATTTATATTGTTTTTTGTTATTCGCTATGATACAATGAAAACATTATATAAAGGATAAAATAAATTTTAAAAGAGATGATATTATGACAGCAGGAAATAAATACCCACTGATTTTTGTCCACGGAATGTTTGGATGGGGCGAAGCTATAGGAGTAGACAAAAAAGCCCCTTACTGGGGAGGTACTACGGGTAACCTTATGGATTTTCTCAGAAGTTGTAACTATGAGTGCTATTCGGCTTCCGTTGGCCCCGTTTCAAGTGCATGGGACAATGCCTGCGAGCTTTATGCACAGCTTATGGGAACGCGTGTTGATTACGGTGAAGCACACTCAAAAGCTCACGGTCACGAAAGATACGGCAGAACATACAGCAGGTCTATATGTGAGGGATTCGGTGAAAGAAAAATCCACCTTATCGGTCACAGTCACGGCGGTCAGGTAATAAGACTGCTTGCACATCTGCTGACCTGTGGTGATGAAACAGAAAAAGAGGCTACGGACTCTGCCGATATTTCACCGCTTTTCACAGGCGGTAAGGAAGAGTATATAGCAAGTGTAACCTGCATCTGCAGTCCGAATAACGGTTCGACTTTATATAAAATAGCTGAAGACTATAATCTTGTACACACCCTTGGCAGATTTACGGACTTCGCAATGGGTCTTTTAGGCAGAACATCACTTCACGGCAAATGGGTTGATTATCAGCTTGAGCAGTTTGGTCTGACCCCCATAAAAGGAGAAAAGAAACCCGATAAACTCATAACGGCAATGAACAGAATAAGAGACGGCGAAGACTACGTGCTTTCCGACCTTTCCCTTAAGGGCGCTTATGAACTTAACGAGTTAATAGATATCAGCGAAAACATATATTATTTCTCTTACCCTGCCAACGGCTGTGTGGGAGAAAAACACAGCCCCCAAAATATGACATTCCCGCTTCTTCAGATATTCAGCAATGCTCTTGTGGGACTTGAGCTTCCCGAAAATGAATACGGAATTACATTTGATGAAAGTTGGCGGGACAATGACGGACTTGTCAACACAGTTTCGGCAAGGCATCCTTTTGATGAACCTGCAAAGGATTTTGACGGCGACATTCAGCCGGGTATATGGAATGTAATGCCCGTTCTGACTTGCGACCACGGTGCGGCAACAGGACTCCTTGCAAAGAAGAAAAAGCTTCAGGCATTCTATATCAACCTTGCAAGAATGCTGATGAAACTGGAAACAGAATAGTTTATATAAAATAGCGGTCACACCTTTATCTGATGTGACCGCTTATTTTTTTACTGTTCCGCTTGCAGCGCAGGCGTTACTTTTCCCAGCAGAAAAGCAAGAAACTTTCGCACATTGTGCTCAAGAACCTTGTTACTTGCGTAAAACACCAAAAGAACTTTACTTATTATGCATTTAATGCGTCAAGTGACTGCTTCTTTAAATATGCATTGATAAAACCGTCAATGTCACCGTCCATAACCGCACTGATGTTACCCATTTCAAAGCCTGTTCTGTGGTCCTTGGCAAGAGTATAAGGCATAAATACGTATGAACGTATCTGGCTGCCCCAGCCGATTTCCTTCTGCTCACCCTTGATATCCTCAATCTTGTCAAGATGCTCTCTCTCTTTGATTTCGATAAGCTTTGACTTGAGCATTCTCATACAGACTTCCTTGTTCTGATGCTGGCTTCTTTCAACCTGACAGGATACTACAATGCCTGTGGGCTCATGGATAAGACGTACGGCTGATGAAGTCTTGTTAACCTTCTGTCCGCCTGCACCCGATGCACGGTAAACTTCCATTCTGATATCTTCTTCTCTGATTTCAACCTCAACTGTGTCGTCGATTTCAGGCATAACTTCGAGAGAAGCAAATGATGTGTGACGGCGTCCTGATGAGTCAAAGGGTGAAACACGTACAAGACGGTGAACGCCCATTTCGCTCTTTAAGTAGCCGTATGCATTTTCGCCCTCGATAACAACAACAGCACTCTTAAGACCTGCTTCATCGCCGTCAAGGAAGTCAACAGTTGTGAACTTGAAGCCGTGCTTTGTTGCCCACTGACCGTACATTCTGAAAAGCATCTGACACCAGTCCTGAGCCTCTGTGCCGCCGGCACCTGCGTGGAAGGTGAGAATTGCATTATTGTTGTCGTATTCGCCTGAGAGAAGTGTCGCAAGGGTCTGCTTGTCCAGCTCCTTTTCAACTGCTTCAACACTGTTCTGACATTCCTCTAAAAGGTCGAGATCGCCCTCTTCGTCTGAAAGCTCAATCATAACAAGAGCATCTTCATAGGCACTTTTCAGGTCTTCATAAGCCTTGATTTTGTTTTTAAGTGAAGCTATTCTCTGCAGCACCTTCTGTGAATTCTGCAAATCGCCCCAGAAATCCTCGGCGGCGGTCTGCTCCTCGAGCACTGCGATTTCCTTTGCCATTTCTTCAAGTCCCAGGGCAGCGGCAAGCTCACCTAAGGGCTTTTCGCTTTCCATAAGCTTTAATCTTAATTCTTCAAACTGAATCATAATTACAATCCTTTCAAAATTTCGCTTTTACGGTTGACACAGATATTATATTAACACATAACCGTCTACCTCTGAATAGTAAGATTACAAATTTATCCTTTTACATTATACACATTTTTATGGAAAGGACAACACCTTTGGGAAAATATTTTTCAGTTTGTTTGATTTTTGGTGGGGACGCGGGGAGGTGGGGCGGTGTGTGGGGGTGGCCGCCGGGGTGACCCCTCTGTCAAAATCCTTTGGCGATTTTGGCATCTCCCCTTTCAGGGGCGACAAGCTGACGATATATCAAAGTCGGAGCCTGAAAAAGCCTCCCTCCTTGAGGAAAGGTGACCACGCAGTGGTGGATGAGTCAAAAAGGTGGCGGGCTTGCAACCTGCCGCCTTTGTGTTTCTTCCCCGCGTACAAAAATGAATTGCCTTCGGCATGAATTGGCTCACGCCATGAATTGACCTGACGGTCATGAATTGCACCGATGGTGCATGATAAATTTACTGTGGACTATTGACAAAATATTTCCTCAGTGCTACAATAGTGCCAACATAAGAATATTACTGGGGGTGCTGATTTTATCGGCTGAGATTATACCCATAACCTGATTCGGATAATACCGACGTAGGCTAAGTAAGATGCTCTTGAATTTCACACCACCCATAGTGGTGGTGTTTTAGTTTCCTCTGCCGGCGAGGAAATGACTCTTTTTTGGTATCGCATCTCATTCTTGTCGCCCCTGAAAGGGGAGATGTCAGCCATAGGCTGACAGAGGGGTTAAGAGCGAATCACCGCAGGAATTTCCTATGTTAAAATAATTTATCACAAGGAGATGTCAAAAATGACAGCAAGTATCGCAATTCAGGTTTTACCCAAAACGGACAGTGAGGAGGAGCTCATCCGCATAGTTGATGAGGTTATAGCATATATAGCTTCATCGGGACTCAATTATTATGTAGGTCCCTTTGAAACAACAATCGAGGGTGAAAGCTACGACCAGCTTATGGAAATCGCCGCAAACTGTCAGAAGGTTGCTATCAATGCAGGCTGCGACAGCGTCAGCGCATATATCAAAGTTGTTTACAGACCCGAAGGTGAGGTTTTAACCATTGACAAAAAAGTATCAAAGCATCACAGGTAAATTAGCACCGATAGTATCTCTGCTTGTACTGGCAGGGGTGTGGCTTTTTGTCAGCGAGGGTGAAATTATACCCTCATATATGCTCCCGTCACCTGTCGATGTGGTACGCGCTTTTATAGGGGACTTCAATATACTTATGTCCCACGCGGCTATCACCTTGCAGGAAGCACTTTACGGTCTGCTTATAGGTACGGCTCTTGCCTTTGTCATAGCAGTTTTAATGGACCGCTTCGACTTTTTATATAAGGCAGTGTACCCTATACTTGTTATTACCCAGACAATACCCACTATTGCGATAGCCCCTCTTTTGGTTTTATGGATGGGCTTTTCAATGGCGCCTAAAATTACTCTTGTTGTACTGACTACCTTTTTCCCTATAACTATATCCCTGCTTGACGGCTTCAGAAGCGCCGACCCGGACAGTATAAATCTTGTCAGAAGCATGGGCGGCGGCAATTTTAAGATATTCCGTCACATTAAGTTACCCCACGCTACAGAGCAGTTTTTTTCAGGTCTTAAGGTTTCTGCTTCCTACAGCGTTGTGGGTGCGGTTATCTCCGAATGGCTTGGAGGATTTGAGGGTCTCGGTGTGTATATGACGAGAGTAAAAAAGGCATATGCCTTTGACAAAATGTTTGCGGTAATCATCCTTGTGTCTTTAGTAAGTCTCGCTCTTATGGGTGCAGTTGCAGTGCTTAAAAATATTGCGATGCCCTATAAGAGAAAGAAGTAAAAGAAAGGATTTTATACTATGAAAAAACTTACAGCAATTCTGCTTTCACTGGTTCTTCTTTTTTCATTTGCCGCCTGCTCGGACTCTGCCGATGAGGGTAGCGACCTTAAGGAAATAACTCTTTGTCTTGACTGGACGCCCAATACAAACCATACAGGCTTATATGTCGCTTTAGAAAAAGGATACTATAATGATATGGGTCTTGAGGTTACAATCGTACAGCCACCCGAGGGCGGTGCTGAAATGATGACATCTGCAGGTCAGTCACAGTTCGGCATTACGGCTCAGGATAGCCTTGCTGCTAACTTCGCAAGTGAAGAGCCTCTCAACATAACTACAGTTGCAACTATCTTACAGCACAACACATCGGGTATTATCTCTCTTGACTGTCCTTCTCCCAAGGATCTTGAGGGTAAGCGCTACAGCACTTGGGACAGTCCCACGGAAAAAGCTATCATTGAGCACGTTATGGAAAAGGACGGCGGTGATTTTTCCAAGGTTGAGCTTATTCCCAATGTTATCACAAATGAAGCAGAAGCCCTCAGACACGGTGACACAGATGCAGTGTGGATTTATTATGCCTGGTCGGGCATCAATGCAGAGCTGACAGGCCTCGATTTCGAATATTTCGACTTCGGCGAGCTTGATGAGGTTTTTGATTTCTATACTCCCGTTATCATTGCAAATAATGATTTCCTTGAGAGTGACCCCGAAGCTGCGAAGGCTTTCCTTGCCGCAACGGCAAAAGGCTATGAATACGCTATTACTAATCCCGAAGAGGCAGCTTCTATTCTTATTACAGGTGATAGCACCGGCTCACTTCTCGGCTCAGAAGAACTTGTGCTCGCAAGTCAGAAGTGGATTAATGAGAAGTATATCGCCGATGCCGGAAGTTGGGGCGTAATAGATGCAGAGCGTTGGGATAACTTCTATAAGTGGCTCAGTGACGAGGGTCTTGTTGAAAACGCAATCCCCGCAGGTACGGGCTTCACAAACGATTATCTTTCATAAAAAGTTGGTTTGATTATGGAAAAACTGAAAGCGAACAACATCACCGTCTCTTTTGACGGGGTAAATATAATTGAAGATGTAAGCGTCTATCTTAATGAGGGGGAAGTTGTATCCCTCTTAGGTGTCAGCGGCAGCGGTAAAACCACTCTGTTCAATATACTGTCAGGACTGAGTCTGCCTGACAGCGGCAGGGTACTTTTAGACGGAAAGGATATAACTGGCAAGACCGGCAAAATGAGCTATATGCTCCAGAAGGATCTGCTTTTGCCTCACTATACTGTACTTGACAATGTGGCTTTGCCTCTTATTATGAAGGGCGAAAAGAAAAAGCTTGCAAGAGAAAAGGCTCAGGAGCATTTCAGCTTTTTCGGCCTTGAGGGCACGGAGAAAAAATATCCTCATCAGCTCTCAGGCGGTATGAGACAAAGAGCAGCTTTTCTTCGCACATATCTTGCTTCTGACGGCGTGGCGCTTTTAGACGAGCCTTTCAGTGCACTTGATACCATAACAAAAACAGCTGTGCATCAGTGGTATCTTGACATTATGAAAGAGATTAAGCTTTCATCGCTTATTGTTACTCACGACATTGACGAGGCGATTTTGCTTTCGGACAGGATTTACATTCTTTCGGGCAAGCCGGGCAAGATAAGTGATGAGATAATTGTTGAGTTGCCGAAGCCCAGGGACAATTCACTTGTGATGAGTGATGAGTTTTTAGGGGTAAAGCGAAAGCTTGTAGAAAAAATTGCATTTTAAGGAATAAGTAAAGTTCTTTGGTCACTTTCTTTCAAGAAAGTCACGCCTGTCCGGCGAGGACAAGAAAAACAACTGATAGCGGTACAACTTTCCTGTACCGCTATTTTTTTCTTCCTGAATAGTTTTGATTGCAAAGTTAAAACTTAATAAGGGTGATATCAATGAGCGATAAAAAAGAAAACAGCTTCAAAGAAAATAATCCTTACCGCTTCGACCTGACAGCAGAGTTTCTGAGAGAAAGATATGACAAAATATCTTCAAATAAAAGCAGAATAGAAACCGAGCAAAAAATCCGCAAGGAAAACAGCAAATAATTAAAGGCGACTCCGTGAGCCGCCTTTTAACTTTAATATTCAATTACATATTCGCTTTCAAAGGTCATTGCAAAAAGCCCGTGTCTTTCGGTAAGTGCCTGAGTTGTGATGTTGAGCATCATGGGCTGGGTGTATTTTGCATAGATCATATTTCCGCTGTCTTTTTCTATTGTACAGCGAATCACACAGTCGTAATATTCGACATTACAGCTTTTTACAACATCAGTAAATTCCTGTATAGTTTCAAGAGAGACTGCATCCATAACAGAGCATACACCGCTGTCTTCTTTCGGGTCTTTACAGTAAAGAAGCTTCAGCTCTATTTCATATTTGCCGTTCTTTTCTATACATTTAGCGTCAGCAATATCGGATGCCTTGAGCTTGCTGACCCAGTCCTGACCTTTAACCGGGTAGTTTGCCTTTATGATATCTTCTTCGGTATATTCTACAGGGATATCGTGTCTTACAAGGTAAGAATTTATAAGAGGCGTTGCAACTAAGTTAAAAACTCTCGGATAGTCGCTCAGGTCTTCGTCGTGACGTTTGTCGTCATAATTACGGATAATCTTTGCAGCATTCTTTTTTATTTTGTTGGCGCTTTCGTTAAACAGAGCAACTATTTCTTCTTTTGTATCGGGAGTCACATCTTTAGTTGTGGAAGGAGCAGCGGTAGTTGTCGCTTTCGTGGTAGTTTCAGTTGTTGTTTCTGTGGTCTGCTCAGCTTCGGTAGTGCCTTCGGCTGTGGTAGATTCAGGCAAGATCGATTCTGTCGCAGAGGTGGTAGTTGTATTGTAGTTAGTCCGGAAGTTATCAACTCTCGTGATGTTGGTAAGTGAGCCTAAAACATTGCCCAGGACAAAGAGGCCTATTATAAGGGCAATACCTTTTACCGCAGTGGAAAAAATGCTTTTCTGCGGGTCGGTTTTTGGCATACTGTCGGGGTTCACCTCTTCGATTTGGCTGTTTTCCATATTATCCATTTATATCAATCCTTCAGCTTTCGTTTTTTTCTATTATAGTACACTGCCGGGGAATACACAAGGGATAAAGTATAAATAATTATCATTTTACATTGTGTTTTCAAATAAATTTACCTAATATGTGGTAAATGCTTTTCGGTTATGCTATAATAATTTAGTATGCTTTTTGAAAGGACACCTAAAATGAAAAAACTTAACCGTATAAAGCCCCTTGGCAAGGGCCATCAGATTACCTGGTGGGTTTGCAGATTTCTTCTTTTCACCTGGGGCGTATGGGGTATGATGCACGGCTACACCTCGGAATTCGTGCAGGCTACCTTTGCTATAATATTTACCCATTTGTGGGATATGTTCCAGCTTTTCGGCGGCAGAAGCTTTATAACCAAATACCCTGCCTATATGCAGACTATGCTCAACTGCTTTATCTGCTTCGGCTGTGTTGTGGGCACAACTCTCAACACGAGAACCGACTTTACGGGTATCGATGTGCCCGAGCATATATTTGCAGGCTATCTCGCCTGTACGGGGGCATTCGTACTCTCTGAAATTATGCAGGGCGAAAAGCAGCCTATCAAGATTTCTGTTCAGGCTATTTTCTCTTTCTGTTCTGCCGTTGCAGTTTTAGTCGGCTGGGAGTATTACGAATTTACTATGGACAGGCTCTACGGCTTTACTATGCAGCACGGACATCTCAGCTACAGCTACGGCCTTACGGATACTATGATTGACCTTATGCTTGGCAGCGGCGGTGCTCTGGCAGCGATGTTTATTGAAGCCTTCAGAAGAGTAGGCATTATTGGAGGTAAAGGCAGACACGAAATACGTGCAAAATATTTAGCTGAAAGAGCAGAAATCAAGAAAGAAAAAATGCGTCAGAAGGCTCTCGAAGAGGGCGAGACAGGAGAGATGTAAAATGAAACTTTCCGAAATATTAAAGGGACTGAGCTACACTTGCAGCAATTTCACAGACTGCGAAATAGAAGATATAGCCTACGACTCGAGAAAATGCGGCGAGGGTATTCTCTTCGTTTGTCTTGTTGGTGCAGTAACCGACGGACACAAGTATATTCAGTCAGCTTATGACAAGGGCTCAAGGGTTTTCCTATGTGAAAAAGAGGTTGACCTGCCCTCAGATGCTACCATTATATTCACGGACAACACAAGAAGCGCACTTGCAAAAATCAGCTGTAACTTTTTCCGTAACCCCTCAAGAGATATCAAGGTTATCGGTATCACAGGCACTAAAGGAAAAACCACCACAGCTCATATTGTGAAGTTTCTTCTTGAGCAGGGCGGTGTAAAAACAGGCATCATCGGCACAGTAGGCTCCTTTTACGGCGATACGGTTATTCCTACAGTAAATACAACTCCCGAATCCTACGAGCTTCAGAAGACTCTGCGCATTATGGCTGAGGGCGGCTGTAAGGCTGTAGTTATGGAGGTTTCATCTCTCGGTCTCAAGCATCACAGAGTCGAGGGTACCGAGTTTTACTGCGGTGTATTTACAAATCTCTTCCCCGACCATATCGGCACCAACGAGCACGATACATTCGAAGAATATGCCTACTGGAAAACTCAGCTTTTCCCCCTATCAGAAAGAGCTATAGTAAATATTGACGACCCCTTCAGTGAAGAGATTATCAGAAACTTCAAGGGCGAGGTTATCACCTACGGCTATGACATCAAGGCTGACTATGTTCTCGAAAACTGCGAAAAGGTTAAGCTCGGCAATATCCTTGCTACAGCTTTCGATGTTACTGCCAAGGGTGAAAAGGAAAACTTCACCGTGGCACTCCCGGGTGAAATAAACGCTCATAATTCACTTGTTGCGCTGGCTATTGCGGATATTTTCTCTGTCTCAGATGAGGACTCTGCCGAGGGACTGCGTCAGGTGTTTGTCAAGGGCAGATGCGAGATACTCAAGGACACAGAAGATATTACCGTAATTATCGACTACGCTCATAACGGCGTAAGTCTCAAGAGTATTATAGACACAGCAAGAGAGTATGACCATAACCGCATCATTACCCTTTTCGGCAGTGTCGGAGGCAGAACAGAATGCCGCCGCGAAGAACTCGGCACCGTGTCAGGTAAAATGAGCGACTTTACGGTTATAACAAGCGATGACCCCAATTACGAAGACCCGAAGTCTATCTGCGAGGAAATTGCCTCATACTGCAAAGAAGCAGGCGGCGAATATGTCATTATCCCCGACAGAGGCGAGGCTGTAAACTATGCTGTCAAAATGGCGAAGACGGGTGACATTCTCATTCTTGCAGGTAAGGGTCACGAGGAATATATGAAAATAAAGGGAGAAAATGTCCCCTTTAACGAAAGAGAAGAAGTTATCAGAGCTTTCAGAGAAAAGAAAGAGGGTAAATAAATGTATACATTCAGAGTAGAAACAGACTTAAGGGCATTCGACAGCTTTCTTGAGGAAAACGGCGGCCAGTATATTCAGTGCAGTGCGTGGCAGAATGTAAAAACCACCTGGAGATGCACATATTACTGCGGTTTTGAGGGCGAAAAGAGAGTTCTTGCAGTACTCGTAATGGAGCGTTCACTTCCCGTTGCAGGTAAGATATGGTACGCTTCAGGCGGTGCAGTATGCGATTACAGCAACACTGAGCTTCTCAGGGAGTTTACTGCTTTTATGAAAGAAGAAATGAAAAAGGGCGGAGCTACCTGCTTTATTATGGACCCCTCAATTTCACTTCGCATAAACGGCATCGATCAGGTAGAAGGTCACGAAATGCATAAGACCCTCACAGACCTTGGCTATGAGCTTAATCCCTCAATCGAAAACTATACCTACAAACAGCCCGTTCAGCTTTTCATTCCTCTTTTTGAGGGCGACACACAGCTGACAGCTGACAAGATACTCAAAAAATGTGACAAGGGCGTAAGATACAGTATCCGTATCGGCGAACAGAGAGGACTTGTGGCTGAAAGCTACACCTACGAAGATGTCGAGAAGAACCCTCAGATTATGGAGGACTTTATGGCAGTTATGCGCGATACCAGCGAAAGAGACAGCTTCGTTGAAAGAAACGGCGACTACTGCACCAAGCTTCTTCGTGAGTTTATTGGTCACAGCGACTTAAAGCTTGTTTACTACGATAAGGATATTGACGAAAGACTTCAGGCAGAACGCCTTAAAAAGAAAGAAAAGGCTCTGGCTGAAATGGAAACAGCCCACGAAAAGAAAGCGAGACAGCTCAAGGAAACCATCGACAGTGCAGACAAGCAGACAGAGCACTATGAAAAGAGAATGGCTGAGGCTGAAGAATTCACAAAGGACAGACGCATCTGCGTTGCAGGCGGTCTTTCAATTTACTATGCAGGTATGGGCAGCTGCCTTTTCGGCGGCACAAGAAACGTCATAAGAAACAACACCCGTTCAAGCCATTACCTCAACTATCTCAGGCTCTGCGAAAGCGTCAAGCGCGGCTGCAAAATCCATGACCTTGGCTATGTTATAGTCAAGACTCCCGAGCTCCGGGAGGACGGCACATTGGGTGAGCTTGTTCCCCAGGATAATTTCAAGGGAATCTACGACTTCAAGAAGAGCTTTTCCGCTGACTATCACGAGTTTATAGGTGAATATATCCTTGTGGGTAACTCGCTTAAATATTATTCCTATGCAAAGCTTATGCCTACAGCTAAGAAAGCTAAAATCAAGGCAATAAAGATGCTCAGAAGATAAATATAATTGTAAAGAGGAAGTCACCTTTCTTTTTATTGGTGCAAAACGAAAAGGCGGTGCAGGAATTTTCCTGTACCGCCGTATTTTCTTGCAATCAGCAATTCTGTCAGTTGTTGCCCATTGAATAGTTGGGAGCTTCCTTGGTAATTGAAATATCGTGAGGATGGCTCTCGATAAGACCTGCGTTTGTAATGCGGATAAACTGAGTCTTTGTCTTGAGCTCGTCGATTGTACCGCAGCCGCAGTAACCCATACCTGCACGAAGACCGCCCATCATCTGATATACGGTTTCGCCGAGAGTTCCCTTATAAGGCACACGGCCTTCAACGCCTTCGGGCACGAGCTTCTTGTTGTTAGCCTGGAAGTATCTGTCCTTACTGCCCTTATTCATAGCAGCGATTGAACCCATACCGCGGTAAACCTTATACTTTCTGCCCTGATAGATTTCTGTATCTGAGGGTGATTCCTCACAGCCTGCAACGAGTGAACCAACCATAATAGCTGAAGCACCGGCAGCAATAGCTTTAACAATTTCACCCGAATATTTGATACCGCCGTCGCCGATAACATTGATGCCGTACTTGGCAGCCATTTCAGCGCAGTCGTAAATAGCTGTGATCTGGGGCACGCCGATACCTGCAACGATACGTGTTGTACAGATAGAACCGGGGCCGATACCGACCTTGACACAGTCAGCGCCAGCTTCGATAAGAGCCTGAGTAGCCTCAGCAGTTGCAACGTTACCTGCAACAAGTGAAATGTCGGGGAATGCAGCCTTAACCTTTGAAACAGCCTTGATGATATTCTGGCTGTGGCCGTGAGCTGAGTCGAGCACGAAAGCGTCAACGCCTGCGGCAACAAGAGGAGCAGCTCTGTCGAGTACGTCGGGAGTTGCGCCGAGAGCCGCAGCACAGAGAAGTCTGCCCTTTGAGTCACGTGCTGAGTCGGGGTACTGAACAGCCTTTTCGATATCTTTGATTGTTACGAGACCCTTGAGAGCACCTGTCTCATCAACAAGAGGAAGCTTTTCAATCTTATGCTTCATAAGAATAAGCTTAGCTTCGTCAAGTGTTGTGCCGAAGGGTGCAGTAACAAGGTTTTCTTTTGTCATAACCTCGCTGATTTTAATGTTGTAATCGGAAAGGAAACGAAGGTCACGGTTTGTAAGAATGCCGACGAGCTTGCCGCCGTCAACAACGATGGGCACACCTGAAATACGGTAGGAGTGCATAATATTTTCAGCTTCATAAACATAGTTGTCGGGACCTAAGAATATGGGGTTGGAGATGATGCCGTTTTCGCTTCTCTTTACACGGTCAACTTCCTTAACCTGCTCTTCGATTGTCATATTCTTGTGGATAACACCCAGACCGCCTTCACGGGCGATAGCAATAGCCATTCTTGACTCTGTTACAGTATCCATGGCCGCTGTCATTACGGGGATATTAAGTCTGATACCTTTTGTAAGCTGTGTCTCAAGACTAACATCTGCGGGAAGAACGTTGGATTCTGCGGGAATCAGGAGGACGTCGTCGAAGGTAAGGCCTTCTTTTACAAATTTTGAATTGTACTGCATAAGTCAAATCCTTTCTCTGTTTATTCAGCTTATTTTATTATTCCTCTCAGAGAGAGTTATTTACACAAAAATACTCAGTTTTCTCATCTGAAAAATATATTAAGTCATTATAACATATTGTCGCTAAAGTATCAAGATGTATTGTCAAAGTTTTTGCAGAAAAAATTCAGCGATTTAAGCGGCAAATATAAAAAGTAAAGTAAATAATTTTACAAATGAAAAGTCTAAAACGGAATAATGACCACTTTTCAACATTGTGAGTTTTGCACCCCTGAAAGGTTTTGCACAGGGATATCATTGATTTTTAGGCGGGTTTTACACTTTTTCCACACAGTTTTCCACGGTTTTTCACTTCAACTTGTTAAAAAGCCTGTGGAAAAAGTTAAAAACAGGATTCTGTGAAAAGTTAACATAATTTTCGGAGAATTTTCTACATTTTTCGTTTGGGGTCATTTCAGAGGGCTTTTCCGGGAGCAAAAAATTTGTTTAAAATTTTCTTTTTACCTCTTAAAAATATGTTTATTTTTCCTATAGCCGACTTTGGAATAAACTTCACCGCTATACGTAAAACTATCTTTAGATAAAAAACAGAAAGGTTAGAAGAAGATTATGATAAAAGGTGTAAACAGACAAGTTGTGGAAGTCAGGGAAACGGGCTGCGACTATTTCGAAAGAATCATTTTTTTTGTAAAACCCGAATACGCTGCCCTCAGCGAGGGAAAAATCCGCGAGCGGGCAAGTCTTATTGCCGGGGGTACACCAATGCCGCCGCCAACGAAAACCAAAGACAACCGCCTGACGGGGATACTTAAAATCATTCTTGGTACCCTTTGCGGTCTTGCAGCAGGAGTGGCAATCTCTTTTCTTTTAAAATAACAGCAACAGGACGGCACAAACCGTCCTGTCAGCGTGTCGAAAAAGTAGTTTTCGACACGCTGACAGACTTTCGAGAATGGGACAAGATGATGTTTTCTTCGCTCCGAAGCTGTACAGTGGTACCGCGAGAGGGCGAAAAAACATCAAGTGCAAAAGTTTAAGCGACATAGCTCGATGCTGTGTCGCTTAACAACATATATCTATTTATGGTTTACGGACAAATCACTTTAGTATCTTGTGACTTTTGCACGTTCTTGTGCCTTTATCGACAGTCTGAGAAAAGCTACTGCCCGGTGCAGTAGCTTTTTTGTCATCTTAATATGTCTTCGTCGATGTTTTCCACAAAGAGCCTTTGTGCAACATGATTGTAGTGAATGAAGTCTGTAGTGTATTCTTTTTTCAGCGCGTACGGATCGTTTTCGTCACAAATAAAGTCAGCGGTGATTATACCGTCAGCGTTGCAGGAATCCATCCAGTTGTTCACATCGTCGCATACAGTCTGAGATTCCATTGACCACCTGAATTCCTTGATCCACAGGAAAAGATCGCCGAAACCTTTGAAGGGAGTGAATTTTGACAGGTATATTTTCAGACCGTTTTCGTGGGCCTTGTCAATTACTTTCTGGAGGCCTTCGGAGATATCCTTTGCCGTTGTCATATCTGTATACGCCTTAGTAGTCAGTGCACGTGGATGAAGAAGATCGTTGACGCCCTCTTTGAGGATAATCTTTTTTATGCCGGGGCAGGAGAGTATATCTTTATCGAAGCGGTTGAGGAGACTTTCACCGTAAAGGTTGCCTATTACACCTTTGCCGTCATCGAAGACTCTGTTTCCGTTAAGAGCCTGCTGAAGCACAGCAACATTGTGTATACCCATCCTCTGAAGTCTTTCGGCAAGGTAGTAAGGCTTCTCGTTTGTTACGGTGGAGTCGCCTGCTACCACGATAGCATAGCAATTTTCGTCAGCGAGTACATCTACACGCGTGAGAAAAGGCAGGGTCTGGAATGTTGCAATGTTTGTTTTAAGAATCAGATGAAACCATGGGTGAAAATTCTTTTTATGGGTACGGTTGCCGGGGCTGAGATAAGTATCAGAACCGTAGAGACCCTTGGTGCGCATAACCGCATGCTTTACATAAAAGCTTACGGCTATTTTTTTGAGTGCCTCTACCTTGAAGTCGACGGTGTCGGAAAGAATCTCCTCCCCGGGGGCAAGAGTCACTTCCTTTTTGCCTCTGAAGGTTACAGAAACCGGTTCATCGGTATCAGCCTTACCTTTTACAAAATTAGCAACAGTGGTTTCGCTTATACAAAGCGGCTTGTGATTGTACCTGTTGGAAATATTAAGACGTATGCCGTCGCCGCTGAGAGTAGGACGTATCACCGCACGGGCAGTAGAATAGAGAAGACCATTGTTAAGATGAATGAAGGGCGGGATATGTATGCCCGCTTTGGCTGCACTTGTGCTCCAGGTGCCTACCCATTTTTTATTTGATGCATGTTCAGACATTTAAATTCACCTCTCATTTTTTCTATAATTGATTTTATAACAATAATACATTAATGTCAATGAAAAAATAAATCAGTAAGGAGAATATAACTTATAAAATTTTTTAATAAATCTTAATAAAACCCTTGAATCCTGTGGCTGTAAATGATATAATTGTCCTGCTTCAGATATTGATGCCGATAAGGGCAGGTAAGAAAACGGAGGAGAAAGAAATGCTTATCACATCATTCAGAGTGAGAAAAATCGAAGTGCCTACCAATAGACTTGTTGCCAAATGCACAATTACATTTGACGGTATGTTTGCAGTAAGTGATATTAAGGTGCTGCATAAAGAAGAGGGAGAATTTTATATGGGAATGCCCAGCAGGAAAACTGCCGCCGGCGCATTCAAGGATGAGGCGTATCCTGTTAACAGTGAAGTGAGAAGTGCGCTTGAAAAGGTGCTTTTTGCTGCTGTGAAGCATGCTCTTGATAATGATATAGCTGTGCTTAACGGCGAAATCAGACAGGGTACAAATAAGGTTTCTCTTTTACAGCAGGATATTGAAGATTTCTCATTGGAGTCTATATAACTTTTAAACAAAAAATTAGCAGGGCGGAAGCAAAATCCGTCCTGCTTTTGCTGTTGTCAGAGCTGTCATATATATTTTCGGAAGTCAAATACGTCATTATATATGTTAAGAACCCTGCCGTTTATGTTAACAGTTTCGCTGTCAATCCAGGAGACCTCCGCTCGTTGTTCGTTATATGACCAGTATATGTTTTTTGTTCTTGCATTCTTATATTCTACTTCGCCTCTTATGGAGTAACCTGTAGTTGCTGAACCGCTGCAAAGATAGATGTTGATTTTGCAGTCAGCTTCGCTATTTTTATACGAGTTAATATATTCACCTTCCGGCAGCGATGACATACTTATGAAAAAGTAGTGGTATATACCGGCTGTGATAAATACAGTAATGAGCAGAAATATGAACAATCCTTTGAGTGCTTTCATAGAGTTCTCCCTTTTATGATATTATTGTTGCCATATAGTTTACTGCATCTTCAAAACTGTTAACATAGGGGAGCGATATAACAGTTATTGATCCGTCGATAGCTTCAGTTATCTCAAAGAAATTTGAATCTTCAAGAGTTAGCACGGTTTCATAGATATTGCCGCCAAGGTAAGATATTGTAAGGTGAAAATCAGAAACTTCAGAGTGATCTGTATATAGAGTGAAAGAAAACACGTCGCCCTTTTTGGGGGAAACAACAGAATCTGTATAGATGGATATGCGGTCTATTGATATGTCTGTGCTCAGATAAAAATATACATCTTCTTCAGATACCGTGATTTCAGAGTCAAAGGCGTTATGATAGTAATGATCGTGATATTCTTCAAAGCGTTCTTTGTCAGCGTCAATATATCTCTTTGCTCTTTCTCTGTCAACAGTATAAGTATCGCTCCAATATTGATGATTTTCATATTCATACGCTAAGAGCGTTTTTGCCCTTGTGCCGTATTTAGTGTCATCAACTAATCGGTCGAGATTTTTAACACTGTCATAATTATTAAGGTCGTAGTAAAGCAAATCAAGATCAAGTGTATCATGCTTGCCTGAAAGATAGCAGGCAGTGTTGTAATAACCGATAATTGAATCCGATCCCACAAGCATAAAGACAGTGACAACAACTAATGATATAACGGAGATATATCTGAAGTAAGGAAAATGTTTTTTGAAAAGCCTAATAATAATAAATATAAAGGCGAGGAACATCAGCACATTGAAAACTGAAACTGCAAGTCTCTTGTGAGTAAGTCCCAATTCGTTGATGTAAAGTATCATTTTTGACATTGCGGTTGTTATAAGTACCATTGTGAAAACGCAAAGGAAAAGGGCAAGTGCTTTGAATATCTTTGTGAACTTTTCACCCTGGCGTTTTGAAAAAATTGCACCTGCGCCTATGAGACAAAGATTGATGGCGGCAACGGCACTCATCTCAAAGAAGCCCCTTCTTGCGTACTCGGCAAGGGTTATCTCTGTGCCGTCAGGGAGCTTTCCTCCGAAGGCGGAAAAGAAATACGCAGTCTGTGACAGAAGATAGACAACATAGAGAAGACACACGGAGCCCAAGAATCCGCCGAGGAATGCAGTGTTTGCAAAACGTAGTTTTTTGATGTTGGCTCTTAAGGTTATGCCTTTTTCGCTGTCGATGCCGTACTTGAAAGCGAAAAGCATGCTGACAATATAGGGCGTGAAAATTAGAGAGGCAAAGGCAAAAAGATCAAAGTCAAAGCGGGGAAGTGAATCGCTGAGCTTGCTGATTATTCCGTCGGCAAAGCTCTCAAAGGCGGCATCGCTGTTCATAAGCAGAATAAGCAGAACCGCAAGCAGAGGCACGGCGAGGAGCAGACCCGCGAGTACACCAAAATTGCGCTTGCTCTTTTTTAGCGATTTCAGCGAACGAAGCATCGATGTCAGGGGCAGAAACAGATTAGCCACAGGAGTTGTAAAGGCTTTTTGCAGAAGGTCGAAAGCATAAAGATAACTGCCGGAAGTGTGGATATTTGTTCTTGTGAGAGTGAGGCAATAGATTGCCGAATAAGCCATCAGCAAAGGCACTGTAATAAAATTGCCGTGAAAGGCGAGAGATGTATCAAGGGCAATGCAGCAAGCACCCGTGAGCAATGCTTCAGGGTGAAATGCCTTTCTTTTAATGACTATATAGGCAGTTGCTCCTATGAAAAAGAGAAGGTAGATAAGCGCGGTCTTAATATAATTTTCTTCGTTTATGATTTCTTTAGTCAGAAAATACACTGTGAAAAATGTGATAAAGGGGATTGTAAAGTCAAAAATATCCGCCTTAAGAGTGGATTTAAGTGAATTAGTTTTCATATTATTGTCATTCATTTTTGTTACCTCATTCGTCATCGGTAAATTCAAGTATATCCCCCGGCTGACATTCGAGAACCTTGCAGATGCTTTCCAGGGTAGAAAAGCGGATTGCTTTAGCTTTTCCGGTTTTGAGTACGGAAAGGTTCGCTTGTGTTATTCCTATCTTTGCAGCAAGTTCACCGGAGGTAATTTTTCTTTTTGCCATCATTACATCTAAGTTTACTATAATTGACACGGTAGTCCCTCCTTATATGGTAAGCTCGTTTTCATTTTTTATCTCAGTAGCTTTTGCCATAACATTTTTCAGAACTCTGAGAATCAGCATCATGAATGCTGCACCTAAGGCGAAAACAAGAAGAGGCATATAGAATATACCGCTTACAGTACACGCTACAGCTACAAAAGCACAGCACCATGAAAGATATCTGAGAAAAGAAACAGTCTCGTTAGTAAAAATTCTTTCACTCAAGATGTTTTTGAGGATTTTCACAATAAATACAAGAGCAAGCCACGCAGCAGGACAGCAGATATAAAAAGCGCCCAATAATGTGCTTATGGTATTTTCTCGGATAAAATCACCGAAAAACCATTTTGCTCCGGGAATGGCAACGACCATCATGATGCCGAGAAGAACCATGAAAGCATAGGTAATATAGAGCGTGAGTTTAGTGCTTTTTTCTGATGTATACATAAAATTAACCTCCTGAAAATTTATGATTGCAATTTCAATATATCACACTATTTATCGTTTGTCAATAAAAAATACACGAAAAACATAAAATTATTATCTTTTATCGGGATGGCTGCACATGAAAAAGAAAAATGAATGCGAGGAAAATTATTGGAATGATTATATATTTTTTAATTTTTTAGGTCAAAACTATTGCATAGGTGTGTTTAATTTGTTATTATGAAAACAGCATCGACTTGTGTCGATGATTGGATATTATAAAAAAGAATCAGAGAGGTTAAACATGGATGTTTTTGATGTTCTATCCCTTGTGGGAGGTCTGGCACTTTTCCTTTACGGTATGCAGACTATGGGCAATGCTCTTGAAAAGAAAGCCGGCGGACAGCTTAAGGCTATTCTCGGCAAAATGACAGATAATCCCTTCAAAGGCTTTTTGCTTGGTCTTGTTGTCACATCGATCATTCAGTCATCATCGGCAACAACGGTTATGGTTGTCGGATTTGTTAACTCAGGTCTTATGACTCTTCATCAGGCTGTGGGTCCCATAATGGGTGCAAATGTGGGTACCACCATCACCAGTTGGATTCTCTCACTTACAGCTATCAAGGGCGGCGGAATTATGGAGCTGTTTAAGCCGGATTCGTTTGTTCCTGTTCTTGCTTTTATCGGCATATACCTTCTTATGTTCTCTAAAAAGAATAAGAGCAAGGATACTGCGGCAATACTTTTAGGCTTCGCAGTTCTTATGACAGGTATGTCAACTATGTCCGATGCTGTTGCCGGCCTTAAGGAAGTTCCGGAATTCACAAGTATTCTTACTCTTTTCTCAAATCCTGTTCTCGGCGTACTTGCCGGTGCAGTTCTCACTGCTATTATCCAGTCTTCATCTGCTTCGGTAGGTATTCTTCAGGCTGTTTCCGCTACAGGAGTAGTCACCTTCGGAACTGCAATACCTCTTGTAATGGGTATGGCTATCGGTACCTGCATCACCGCCGTGCTTTCATCAATCGGCGCCAACAAAAACGCAAAGCGTGCAACTCTCGTGCATCTTTATTTCAATATTTTCGGTACAATTGCCGCGCTTATTCTCTTCTACGGAGCAAATGCAATTTTTAAATTCGACTTCGTCAACAATACAGCAAATGAGGTTGGTATTGCTGTTGTCAATACCGCTTATAAGCTGTTCTGTGTGCTTATGTGGTCACCTATGTTGGGAGTTCTTGAAAAGATTGCTATCAAGACTATTAAGGATACAGAGGAGAAAGAGCATTACGAAATTCTCGACGAAAGACTTTTTGCAACTCCCACTGTTGCGGTTGAGCGTTGCAGAGATGTAACTCAGACGATGGCTGAGATTTCTGTATCAGCTATTAAAAAGTCCCTCGCAATGCTTTCTGAATATAAGGATGAAGTCGGCGAAGAGATTATCAAAGCCGAGAAAAAAGCGGACAAATACGAGGATAAGCTCGGTTCATATCTTGTCAAGGTATCTGCTCTTGAACTCTCTGAAGTAGACAGTGCCGAAACAACAAAGCTTCTTCATATTATCAGCGACTTTGAAAGAATTTCTGACCACGCAGTAAATGTGCTCAGTTCTGCGGAGGAAATTCAGGATAAAAAGCTTTCCTTCTCAGATAAGGCGAAGGATGAAATTATGGTGCTTGCAGGCGCAATCAGCGAGATTGTAAATCTTGCGTATAAGAGCTTTGCTGAAAACGACCTTGAATCTGCATATAAGGTTGAGCCTCTTGAGCAGGTAGTTGACGATCTCAGAGATAAGATGAAGAGTAAGCACATCAAGCGTCTTCAGGAGGGCAGATGTACTATCGAGCTTGGCTTTATTCTCGGTGATCTTCTCACAAACCTTGAAAGAGTGTCCGACCACTGCTCAAATATAGCCGGTCTTGTTATTGAGATGGCACACAGTGAAATGGATATTCATAGGTATCTTAAAAAGGTTAAGACAGATCCGAACAGTGAATACAACAACCTTTATGAAAAATACGGTGAGAAATACAGCATAAATTTCTGATAAATGTTGTGTAAAGATTAAAAAAATTATCGTTGGTTAATATATGTTGACTTTTTAAGAAAATTTTGTTATGATACTTATACAGGATAAATTGAAGGAGGTGCAACCATGGATATCGTAAGCGAAGTATTTGCTAAGATCGAAGCTATCGTTAAGCTCGTTATTGAATTCATCAAGGGTTTAATCCCCGCTAAGGATGAAGATGCTGCAGAATAAGCAAAAAAGACTTTAAAAGCGGAACTTGCGGGTTCCGCTTTTTTTCTTACTGTACGGTTTTGATTATCTGAAAGCAAACTGCAAAAAATAAATTACTTGATACTTGCAAAGACTTGTGATACAATGATAAAAAAATCTACTAATTTTTCAGGAGATTAATATGGATATTATAATAGCAGGTGTAGGAAAAATAGGCTTGGCGGTAGTATCTACGCTGATCAAAGAAGGTCACAATGTTACTGTAATAGACAAGAATCACGACATAATAACTGATGTAACCAATATATATGACGTTATAGGCGTGTGCGGTAACTGTGCCGACTGCGAAACCCTCGAAGAAGCAGGAATAGAAAAGGCCGAGCTTTATGTCGCTGCTACAGACTCAGACGAAATGAATATGCTTTCCTGCTTCCTTGCAAAAAAGATGGGTGCAAAGCATACGGTAGCAAGAATAAGAAATCCTGAATACAACGACCGTTCTCTCGGCTTTATGCGTCAGCAACTGGACTTGTCTATGTCTGTAAACCCTGAACTTCTTGTAGCTCAGGAGCTTTACAACATACTGAAAATCCCTTCAGCTTTCAAAGTGGAGTATTTTGCTAAGAGAAGTCTTGAAATTATCGAAATGAAGCTTAAAGAGGCATCGCCTCTTTGCGGAAAAAAGCTCAGTAAGCTTCGTGAAAAGCAAAAGGAAGAATTCCTTATAGGCGCTGTATTGCGCGATGGTGAGCTGATTATCCCTGACGGTAATTTCGAGCTTTTGGCAGGGGACATCATATCTCTTGCTGCAACACCATCGGATATGCAGAAAATCCTCAAGGGCCTTGGTGTAATCAACAAACAGGCAAGAAGTGTAATGATTCTCGGTGGCAGTAAAACGGCTTATTATCTTTCAAAAATGCTCCTCTCATCAGGTAACGAGGTTAAAATTATAGAGAAGGATACCAAGCGATGCGAAGAGCTTTCCGACGTTATACCGAAGGCTGTGCTTATCAACGGTGATGGCTTGCAGCAGGAGCTTCTTCTTGAGGAAGGACTTCGCTCTCTTGACGCTTTTGTTGCACTCACGGGTATGGATGAGGAGAATATACTCATTTCCATTTTTGCTTCAAACCAGAATGTGCCGAAAGTCATCTCAAAGGTAAACCGTGATGAAATGGTTAAGATGGCGGAAAAGCTGGGGCTTGACAGTATCGTATCAACCAAATCGATTACCTCGGATATTATTCTCAGGTACACAAGAGCTCTCGAAAACTCTTTGGACAGCAGCAGTATAGAGACTCTTTACAGAATTATGGACGGTAAGGTTGAAGCACTCGAATTCAAGATAAAAGAGGATTCAAAGCTTATGGGTGTGCCGATAAAGGAAATGAAAATCAAATCGGGAATTCTTATTGCAGGCATTACCCGTGCAAACAGAAAAACTATTATCCCCTCAGGTGACGACTGTATTATGCAGGGAGACAGGGTAATCATTCTTTCTGCAAGGTCACGTATAGCTCAGCTCTCTGATATTTTGAGGTAAGACTATGAACAGAAGAATGGTTTTATATGTAGTAGGTACCGTAATTAAAATCGAAGCGGCACTTATGATACTGCCACTGATAACATCTCTCATATATAAGGAAAATTGTGCGGTAGATTTTCTTATTTCTATTGGTATAGCTCTTGCAGCAGGCTTTGCGCTTACATTGATATTCAAGCCCGGCAGTAAGGTTATTTACGCAAAAGAAGGTTTTGTTATTGTATCTCTTGCTTGGTTAGCACTTTCGGTTATAGGTGCGTTGCCGTTTTATATAAGCGGTGAAATACCCTCGTATATTGATGCATTCTTTGAAACTGTCAGCGGCTTTACAACAACTGGTGCCTCTATTCTCAATGATGTTGAAGTTATGAGCAAAGGACTTCTTTTCTGGCGCAGCTTTACACACTGGGTCGGCGGTATGGGTGTACTGGTCTTTGTGATGGCGATTGTACCTACGGTTTCCGACAGAAGTATTCATATATTAAGAGCAGAGGCTCCCGGACCCATAGTCGGTAAAATTGTGCCGAAAATGAAGCAGACAGCAAGAATACTCTATATCATTTATATAGCAATGACCTTTATCGAAATGGTATTGCTTCTTGCAGGCGGTATGCCGCTGTTCGACAGTATTATTCACGCCGTGGGTACGGCAGGTACCGGTGGCTTCGGAGTAAAAGCAGACAGTATAGCTTCATATTCACCATATCTTCAATGGGTGATAACGGTGTTTATGATTGTTTTTGGAGTCAACTTCAATATATATTATATGATTTTGACCAAACGCATTAAAAATGCTCTTAGAAGTGAAGAACTGTGGGTCTATATTCTTATGTTCTTGTTTGTAGGTGCGGCAATAACAGTCAATATAATGCCTCTTTACGGGAGTGTTTCTGAAAGCATAAGGCAAGCATTTTTTCAAACTGCATCTATTGTTACTACAACGGGTTATGCAACGGCAGATTTTAATCAATGGCCTGTTTTTTCGAAGACCGTGTTGTTGCTGCTCATGTTTATCGGCAGCTGTGCAGGTTCAACTGCAGGCGGTTTAAAGGTTTCAAGAGTCGTACTTCTTGTTAAAAAACTTAAGCGAGAGTTACAGAGACTGCTTCATCCAAGAGCAGTCGCAACGGTACGTTTCGAGGGTAAAAGAGTAGATGAAACAACACTCAGCTCTATCGGATCGTATCTTACCATTTATGTTATATTTTTCTGTGTGGTAGTATTTATACTTGGTTTTGATGCTCTTGATTTAGAGACAAATATATCTGCAGCAGCATCTTGTTTTAATAATATCGGTCCTGCTTTTGGTGTGGCAGGTCCTGCATCGAATTACGATATGTATTCATCCTTCTCAAAGATTGTACTTTCATTTGCGATGCTTTTGGGAAGACTTGAAATATTCCCCTTAATCCTTACCTTCTCACCCTCAACCTGGGTTAAGAAGTGAAAAATAAGATATCAGAGAAAAAGAAGGTGTATGATTATGAAAAAGTTAACAGCGGTATTCATTTGTCTTTTGTTTTTGCTCTCAAGCCTTTCTGTGGCAGGCTCGGCAGTAAGCGAAAAACAAGGTATGGATGCTCTCAGGGCACAGTTTCAACACGGAGACTCAACACTTGACTATGTTTACTATTCCCCGGTAGGAAAAAACGACGATACAAAGTATCCTCTTGTTGTATGGCTTCACGGTAATTCTTCCGGTGACTACCCGGGACATCAGCTTGACAACTGCAATATTGCACTCTGGTCAAGTGAGGAATATCAGAGTAGGTTTGATGGAACGAAGGGAGCTTATCTGCTTCTTCCCCGTTATCCCACGTCGGGACTTCTTTCAATTGCGTGGGAGGGTACCACGAACAATCTGAAAAAAACAATAGACGCTTTTGTCAAAGAGCACATTGATAATATTGATACCGGTAAAATTTATATCGGCGGATACTCAATGGGCGGTAAAATGGTGCTGAGAATGGCGATGACGTATCCTTCTTACTTTGCGGCTGCGTTTCCTCTTTCGCCGGTTTACGCTCCCACAAATGCAGACCTCAATAACCTTATTGATGTGCCGATATGGTTCTTCTGGTGTAAGAATGACGACTATGCGAGTCTCAACCCCATTACGGTTACGGCAAACTGGCAGTATCTTATGAGTATATCGAACTGCAAAGACAGATGCAGAATATCCATCTTTGACACAATTTACAATTCGGACTACTCAATTAAAACCGCAGATGGAGACAACGATATACACAATACATGGGATGCGGCTTGTCATGATTTGTTTATGAATGACAATAAGGCTCAGAAGGGTATGATGATTAAAGACGGCAGAGGTAAATCTGTAACCCTTGCTTATCCACAGGGACTCATATACTGGCTTTCCTGCCAGAGCAGAGAAAGTGAAGAGAAAGAAGAAAGACGTACACTTCTCGATATACTCTACGGTCTTATTGAAATATTCAAGGAAGCATTTATTGATATTATCAAGGCAATTGCAAACTAAAAATGTTGCGGATATTATGTGGCTTTAATGAAATTCAGTTAATATTTTGCTTATACAGAACCAAATTTTCTTAAAAGGTTGACAAAAACTGACATTTTAAGGTATATTAAAACAAAGATTAATTAAAATCAGGAGGAAAACTTTATGCTTCATCCCGTATTGGCAATGGCAATCGGTATCGTTATAATGATGCTGCTTGTTATTTTCACAAAAATGCATGCATTCCCATCACTTATTATCTCCGCTATAATCATTGCTGTTTTAGCAATGCCCTTCGGTCCCGAAGGCTCGGTAGTTGATACTCTTACAGGCTGTGTAAGCACAGTAAGCAAGGGCTTCGGTAACACAATGGCATCTATAGGTGTGGTTATCGGCTTTGGCTGTATAATGGGTATATTCCTTGAAAAGAGCGGCGCAGCAAAGCGTATGGCACTTACAATTTTAAAGCTTGTCGGTGTTAAGAACTGTGACGTTGTTCTCGGTCTTACAGGTTTTGTAGTTTCAATTCCCGTATTCTGCGATTCAGGCTTCGTTATTCTTTCGTCTCTTGCAAAGGAATTCTCACGTCTTACAAAGAGATCAATGGTTGGTCTCGGCGGCATCCTCGGTATGGGCCTTTACATAACTCATTTCCTTGTGCCTCCCACACCCGGACCTCTTGCAGTTGTATCCACATTCACAGAAAACGGCAGTATAATTGACCTGGGTCTCTTTATTCTCTTTGGTGTTGCGTTCTCAGTGCCTCTGTTTATTTTCTCAGTATTTCTTTTCAGATATTTCGGTAAGAAATACCCCAATCTTGTAGTGCCTTATGAAATTGACAGAAGCAAATATACTGAAGAACAGCTCAAGGTTCTTGACAAGATCCACGCAAAGCACGAAAGCAACGAACAGCTTACAACAAGCGATTTCGCTGAACTTCTCGCTTCAGAGAAGCTCCCCAGTGCATTCCTTTCATTTGCTACTCTTCTCGTGCCCATCGCACTTATCTTTGCAAATACACTCGTTGGTCAGATTGATTCTCTTGCAGGCACAACTCTTGCAAACGTTGTTACGTTCCTCGGTCAGCCTGTAATTGCTCTTTTTGTTTCACTTTGTATGGGTGCATTCCTTCTTTGTCGTACATATGACAAGAAGACCTGTGTTGATATGATGCAGGAAGCTTGCCGTGATGCAGGTCCGATCGTATTTATCACAGCAGCAGGCGGTGCTCTCGGCGCAGTTATCAATGCAACAGGTGCAGCAGGTATTATGGCAAACTGGATTGTTGAGGCAGGCGTACCCGCAATCCTCATTCCCATTATCATCGGTGTTGTTATGAGATTCCCCCAGGGCTCAGGTACCACAGCAATGATCACAGGCTCTGCTATTATCGCTCCTATGATGTCAACTCTCGGTGTTAACCCCTATATAGCCGCTATGGCTCTTTGTCTTACAACAATGTGTCCCAGCTATCTTAACGACTCATACTTCCATGTTGTTACCAACTTCTCAGGAATGGATATCAAGACAAGCCTCAAGACCTGGTCGATCGGTTCAATTCTTATTCCCGTATTCGGCTCAGTAATTCTTGTTATTCTTTCACTTTTCATACACTAAGATATAAAATATTCCCCGATTTATCGAGTATAAGTCGGGGATTTTCATTTGATAATCAAATCTCTTGTTTCATAATAAAAAATATGGTATAATCCGATTGAAATACAAAGGAGGTTTCAGTATGAAAACATTGAAAAAGATAATTGGACTTATTTTGTGTGTGACACTTCTTATGCCTTGCGCGTCGGTAGCTTTCGCTTCCGATGATGCTGAAACGCAGACGGAGAGCGTAAGCTTTTTTGACAAGATGGGAGACTTTTTTAAGGGAATCTTTGCTAAGATTAAAAAGTTTTTCTCCGATTTTGCGAGCTTGTTTATACCTAATAAATTCACGGGCGGGGATTACACCATACCCGAGCTTGACTTAAGCGTAATGCCCGATGAGCTTAAAGATACTGAATACGAATACCTCTACAACCTTTCTACAGTTGACAATTCCAAGGACTATATGGCTCATCCCGACAGCGTGCTCCTCAGAAACGGCAACATTCTCACTGTGTACCCTGCCGGTCACGGTAAAGGTGCGGTGATCAATAAAATCAGCACCGACGGCGGTATTACATGGAGTGAGTCAGTAAAGAATACACCCGAAAGCTGGGTGAATTCTCAGGAAACACCGACAATTTACCGCCTTGAGTTCTCAGACGGTACCCCTGACAAACTTATTCTTATTTCGGCTAATCCCAGATGGCCATACAGTACTACAGTCGGCGGATTTGAATGCTCAATATCAGAAGATGAGGGCAAGACATGGACTGAATTTCAGAGATTCTACGACCTTAAAAGCGATACTCCAGTAGTGCCTATAGTGGCAATGTCAAGCCTTACAAGACTTAAGGAAAACGGTGAGTTCACAGACAAATGGATGGGACTTTTCCACGATGCGGATTTCTATAACTATAAGACGATTCTTACCTTTGATGAAAAGGGAAATATGCAGTGGAGCAAGCCCGAAAAGTATTTTGCTGAGCACCGCGATATAGAGCAAAGCTCAAATATGTGCGAGGTTGAAGTTATACGCTCAGACAAGGGACAGGGCGACGAGCTTTGTCTTATAACAAGAAGTAACTCCAAAAAAATCAATTCACTGATTTCATTCTCGGCTGACGAGGGCAAAACCTGGAGCAAGCCCGTAGAAGCCCCTGCGGCACTCAACGGTGAAAGACATAAGGCAGAGTACACCTCAGACGGCAGACTGTTTATCACATTCCGCTCGATTGAGAGAGGAGCCAAGGCAAAAGAAAATGCAGAAACAGCAACGGACAGGAACAGAGGCTGGATAAGCGCAGGTCTTGTTGCCTGGGTCGGTGCTTATGAAGATCTCAAAAACGGCAGTGAGGGTGACTACAGAATCAAGATAGCACACATTTATTTTGACGATCAGACAGAGCCTGAGTATTATGCAAATGCAGACACAGGCTATTGCGGTAACGTTGTGTTAGCTGACGGTACTATTGTAACAAGCAGTTACGGTAAGTACAGTCCCGATGAAAAAACTAGTGACGGAAAATCTCTGAAAACCTCTATCTGCTCAAAGAGAATCAATCTTAAGGATACGGATGAGCTTGTTGCAAAGTTCTTTGGCTGATAAAAATTATAGTCTCTATAAAATGATATGCACCCTGAAAGCGGCTGGCTTTTGGGGTGCATATCTGGTTTCGTGATAAATTATTAATAGTTATATATTATTCACTACACCTGTAAAGAGAGGTAAATTGCCTTTAGAAATCACAAAAACAAAAGGTCTATCAAGCACAAAATCTATTATTTCCTCAGGAGGCTGTGCTGCACCTGCACCGGGAATTTCTATATATGTTGCAGCCTTTACACCTTTTTCATCAATTTCAACTCTCGCAGATTGATTAACGGCTGTAATATAAACCGGAGTGTTCGAGGTAATTGCTGTAAAGTCTGAGCTATTAATATCAAATACCCTCGTGACTCCCATTTTATTTAATCCTTCTTTTAAGTTCAGGGTAGAAGAAACATCAAATTTCGGTACAGACAAATTGACCTTCATATACTTTTTGTTTTGCCGGCCATCTTCCGCATCACCCGAAGAAATCATTTCTCCGTAGGAGCCATGGTTTAAAATATCAGCAGTTGTTTTTTCTTCGTCGGGAAGAATAAACCACATTTTGCTGCCGTTTTTCAGAGTTAAGGCTACAGCACTGTAATCATCGTGCCAATAATAATACATCTGACAGAGCTTTTTATTCATATAAGTGACATTAGAATCACCGTTAACGCCATAAAAAATACCATCAGTATTATTTTTGCTGTCGAACTCATCGCCCCATTTAGCTTGGAAGAATAGTGTTGAATAGAGAGCAAGAACGGTATCGGGAGATAAGTTTATTTTATCTGTGTTGTTCTTTAACATTCCACCGGTGTTTTTATTAAGCCAATTACCTATTGACTTGTTTGCACTATCACTGCCAAGGTCAGCCTGATATACAGAAGCGTAATAGTGGTATGCAAGGTTATTCATAGTATTTTGATTGTAATTAAGTCCATCTTCAAGCCAAAGAGAGTTAGCTAATGTGGATATTTCATTTCCGTCATCCTCATAAACAGATTCCCAAACAGCACTGACTTGACTTCTGAGTGATTCAATATCACTTACACCGAATAAATCTAAAATTTCCTTACGGCTGTCACCGTCTGTTATTTCGGCAAGCATTGCAAGTCCGATATAAGCATTTAAAGGTGACCATAAGGCATTTTCATTGTTCTGCGAATCAAGAAATTCAGCTGATGCTTCTGTGAAAAACTGTGACAGAGAAGCAACAGCGTTTTCTCTGATTGTTCTTCTGTTCTCTAATTCCGAATTCCATATTTCAACATCAGCCATATAGCTTTCTCTATTTTCATAATCATCAAGGTCAGGATGCTCCATAATACGTGCATCTTCGGGAAGAGCAATGGCATTTGCAGTAATTATAGGTGTATTCAGGAAAGCACTTATACAAATCACTACTGTTAAAACAGCGGCAACTGCGCCCATCCAATAAGGTCTTTTTTTCGTTTTCTTAGGAGCTTTTTCAGCTTCCGCTACATATCTGTCGTCTATTTTATCCAAAACTTCCAATATGTGCTTACGCTTCATAGTAGTAACCCTCCTTAATAAGCTGTTCTTTTAATTTTGTTCTGGTGCGGTTTAATCGTACCGAAACGGCACCGCTTTTTACATTGATTGCTTTTGATATGTCTTCTACTGCATCTCCGTACCAATACCGACGAATAAAAATATATCTGTTCTGAGCAGTCTCTTTTTCTAAAAACTTATTTATAGAATCAGCGATATCCTGAGTGTTGAGAATATGTTCAATACTATCATCCGGCAAATAGGGAGCAAGTTCATCTAAAGATAAATCATACCTGTTATTTCGCTTTTCCGCTGAAAGGTATTCCAAGCGTTTCAACGCCATATTTCTTCCTGTGCGATATACATAAGGAGCCAAAGGGTCAGGTTCTTTAGGTGGTATTGCATTCCAAATGGCAAGATATGTATCATTTGTTGTTTCTTCTGCATCGTGATGATTGCCCAGAATGTTCATTGCGATTCTGTACAAGGTATTGCCGAAACGCTCATTCAAAACCCGAAGGGCTTCTTCAGCTCTCATAAATAAAAGCGTTATTATCTGTCTATCCTCCATCTGAAAACCTCCTATCATTTATATAAACCGATTTTATATGTTTAATCTTACATAAAGTTTAACATTATTTTTTACTAAATACAACAGAGCTGTTAATTATTAGTTATTCATTATTCATTAGAAAAGTCGCATATACACAAATGAATAATGAATAATACAAAAAGAAAAGCCACACATTCGTGCGACTTTTCTTTCTGGCACCCCCTGCGGGAATCGAACCCACATCTAATCCTTAGGAGGGATTTATTCTATCCATTGAACTAAGGAGGCATATATTGAAGTAATAGGTAAGAGGGAATAGTGAATAGGTGTATTTTACCACTGATTTCTTTCAAAGTCAACATTAAAACTCACTTATTCGGCAGGGTACGAAAATATTTGCGGGTAAATGTTTGACAATCGGGTAAAATTGTATTATTATATAGTTTAGTCCGAATTTTAATTGTGTATTACTGAAAATGTAATTCATAATTCATAATTCCTCATTCATAATTTTTCGAAAGGTAGTGTTATATATGAGTGGATGTTCAGGCAACTGTTCATCATGTTCATCAGCTTCAGGCTGCAAGGATAAGGAAAAAGATCTCCGCCTTAAGCAGAATGAATACAGTGATATCAAAAAAATCTATGCTGTTGTCAGCGGTAAGGGCGGTGTAGGCAAATCTTCCGTTACATCTCTTCTTGCGACTGCTATGCAGCTTCGCGGTAAGCAGACTGCTGTTTTAGATGCAGACGTAACAGGTCCCTCAATTCCTAAAATGTTCGGCATTGACGGTCAGGTTGAAACCAACAATATCGTTATGTTCCCCAGAGAGTCAAGAGGCGGCACACGAGTTATGTCCGTCAATCTTCTTCTTCCCTCTCAGGATGCTCCCGTAGTGTGGAGAGGTCCCGTTATCAGCGGCGTAATCCAGCAGTTCTTTACGGATGTTGCCTGGGGCGACGTTGACTATATGTTTGTCGATATGCCTCCCGGAACAGGCGATGTACCCCTCACAGTTTTCCAAAGTCTTAAGGTTGACGGTATCATTGTTGTTACCACACCTCAGGATCTCGTTGGCCTTATTGTGAGCAAGGCTATCAATATGGCTGAAATGATGAACATTCCTGTTGTGGGACTTGTTGAAAATATGAGCTATTTTGAGTGCCCCGACTGCGGTAAGAGGCATAATATTTTCGGTGAAAGCAAAACCGATGAGGTTGCTGCTAAGTTCGGTGTACCCGTACTCGCTAAGCTTCCCATTGATACAAGAACTCCTGCGCTTGCAGATAAGGGTGCAATAGAGCTTGCTGATACAGATCCTATCCAAGGTGTAATAAACAAGCTTCTTTCGTAACACTTAGTTTACACGGCAATGATAACCCTGTATAACTTCATTCACATAAGATTTACAGGGAAATACTTGATTTTTACAACTAAAATCTGTAATCTTTATATATAAAATACAGAGTATTACAAGGAGTCTCTTTATATGAAAAAAATACTGCAAAGAATTTTAATTTGCGTACTCGTGCTTTTAGTTGCAGGTATTGCTGCAGGTGTCCGTTACTTCACCTATGATCCCGATAAGGCGACAGAAGAGGATAGCGGCTATGCGACTGATGTTGAAGGTATGACCTATACAATGGTAGCCGACAAAGAGGGAGAAACTTATGTTGTTGTTACCGATAAAGACGGTAACCGATACGCAGCAGAATATGACGGCACCACAGTCGGCAGCACTGTAGGCAATATAAACGGTGAAGTGGCTTTAGGTGACGTGCCCACTAACTATACAGGTACTCATGTAGATGTTACCAACGATATAGACAGATTCCAGGGTGATGTTTCCACAACTCAGCCTACAACAGGAAACTCTGCCGAGGAAGACGACACAACAACGACAAAAAAGCCTGCTGTTTCGGGTGGTGAAAAAGAAGACATAACAACCACAAAACCCAAGGAAGACGGCAAACTAAAGGCTTACAGAATAGAGAAATATCAGCAGATATTCAAGAGCGGTACATATCTTATGAAAATCACCACAAACGATGACAGTATGGGTGATCAGCCGGTAACAATGGCTATTAAAAACGGCAATATGTTTGTAGAAATGGCTATGGATCTTGAAGGCAGTTCAATGAACTGCGGTATGCTCTATCTCAAGGGTAAGGATACTTTGTATCTTATCTTTAATGACTGGAAAAAGTATTGCAAGATGCCTGAGGACATGATGGGTGAAGAAATGGATATCGGCGCAATGATGGAAGATATGGGCGAGGACGATATCGGTAAGATAACTGTTTCTGAAGTTGAAATCAACGGTGAAAAGCTCATTCTTGAAAGCTACAACAGCACTGTTGACGGCACAACTGTTAACTATTATTTCGACGGTGATCTGCTCGTAAGAAGAGACAATGTTTATTCTGACGGTCATGTGGATTCAACATATTTTGCTCAGCTTACAACAGATGTTCCCGATTCCTATTTTGAAATTCCAAAGGGCTACAGCTATCTTAACCTTGACTGGTTAAGTATGCTTGCATAATTTCTGCAAATCAGACTGCTCTGTGCCTTGCATAGGGCAGTTTTTTTTATCTCTTGACATATACCCCTGTGGGGTATATAATATTGCTTGGGAGGCGATATTATGCAGTGTAAATATTGTCACGAAACAAAAGAGCGAAGCGAAGAAGAAATCAAGACTCTTACCAACAGACTAAGCAGAATAGAGGGACAGATAAGAGGTATAAAGGGTATGCTCGAAAAGGACGCCTACTGTGCTGATATAATTGTTCAGACTGCGGCAGTGTCTGCGGCTCTTAACAGCTTTAATAAAGAGCTTTTAGCTACACATATAAAAACCTGCGTTGCTCAGGATATAAAACAGGGAAAAGATGAAACTATTGATGAACTGACAACTCTTATTCAGAAGCTTATGAGGTGATACAGTGAAACAGTATTTAGTTACGGGAATGTCTTGTGCCGCGTGCAGTGCAAGAGTGGAAAAAGCCGTTAATGCTCTTGACGGTGTGGAAAGCTGCTCAGTCAATCTTCTGACGGGCACGATGGGAGTTGAAGGTACAGCCGACGAAAAAACAGTAATAGATGCAGTTGTAAAGGCAGGGTACGGTGCGGCTGCAAAAGGCAATGGCATAAAAAAAGATAATAAAGAGGATAGCCTCAAAGATACAGAAACACCGTCACTCGTAAAGAGACTCATATTGTCAGCAGGCTTTCTGGTTGTGCTTATGTATTTCTCTATGGGTCACAGTATGTTCGGCTTGCCGCTGCCGGAGTTTTTTGAGAAGAACTATATAGCAATAGGTCTTGTGCAGATGCTGATTTGTATCTGCGTAATGATAATCAATAAAAAGTTTTTTATCAGTGGAATAAAAGGTGTTATCAATAAGGCTCCCAATATGGATACTCTTGTTGCAATGGGTAGCGGTGCTTCTTTTATATGGAGCGTATATGTACTTTTTGCAATGACAAAAGGTAACGGCGAACATCTCCTGCACGATTTCTATTTTGAATCGGCGGCTATGATTCTCACGCTTATAACCGTCGGTAAAACTCTTGAAGCTAAAAGCAAGGGAAGGACAACCGATGCTCTTAAGTCTCTTATGAATTTAAGACCGAAGACTGCAAGGCTAATTACAGACAGTGAAGAGAAAACCGTATCAGCCGATGAAGTGAAAAAGGGTGATATATTTGCAGTGTACCCCGGAGAGAGTATCCCTGTAGATGCTGTTGTGTTGGAAGGTCACAGTGCCGTTGACGAATCGGCACTTACGGGCGAGAGTATTCCTGTAGAAAAGCAAAAGGGCGACAGAGTTTCTGCTTCTACGGTAAACCATTCGGGTGTGCTTAAATGTGAAGCAACAGCAGTAGGTGAGGACACAGCCATTTCCCGGATAATAAAGATGGTCAGCGATGCGGCTGCAACTAAAGCGCCGATTGCGAAAATCGCCGACAAGGTATCGGGTATCTTTGTGCCGGTAGTTATAATTATTGCTGTTATAACGGCGATAGTGTGGTTCTTCGCAGGACAGGAGGCAGGCTTTGTGCTTGCAAGAGCTATATCAGTTCTTGTTATAAGCTGTCCCTGTGCATTAGGTCTTGCAACTCCTGTTGCCATTATGGTATCAAGCGGTATGGGCGCTAAAAACGGAATACTCTTTAAAACGGCTGAGGCTATTGAAAAATCAGGTAAGATACAGATAGTGGTTCTTGATAAAACGGGTACCATTACAAAGGGTGAGCCCGAGGTAACAGATATAGTCTGTGCCGGGGCGGCGGATGAAACCGAGCTGCTCAGATATGCACATTCACTTGAAAAAACAAGCGAGCATCCTCTTGCCAAGGCTGTAGTAAAATATGCCCAAAATAAGAATATCCTCTGTGAGAAAGCAGGGAAATTTAAAGCGGTACCCGGCAAAGGTGTTGAGGGTATAATCGGCGGCAAAAAAATCTGCGGCGGAAATCTCAGTTATATTGAGAGCCTTTGCAGTGTGTCCGAAGAAATGAAAAACAGGATAACAGAACTTTCTCTTGAGGGTAAAACACCGCTTTTGTTTGCAAGGGATAAGGAACTTTTAGGTGCTATATTTGCCGCAGACGTCATAAAGGATGACAGCGCAAAAGCAATAAGTGAGCTCAAGAATATGGGAATACACGTGGTAATGCTCACAGGTGATAATGAAAACACTGCAAAAGTTATAGGCAGTCAGGCAGGTGTAGATGAAGTTATTGCAGGAGTGCTTCCTGACGGTAAGGAAAGAGTTGTTCGGGAGCTTCAGAAAAAGGGTACAGTCGCAATGGTGGGCGACGGTATCAACGACGCTCCTGCCCTGACAAGAGCAGATATAGGTGTTGCTATAGGTGCAGGCACAGATATAGCTATAGATGCAGGAGACATTGTCCTTATGAAAAGCAGACTCAGTGACGTGCCGGCACTTCTCAGACTTAGCAGAAGCACCCTTAAAACTATAAAGCAGAATCTTTTCTGGGCATTTTTCTATAATGCTCTGGGAATTCCTCTTGCGGCAGGTGTGTGGATACCAATATTCGGCTGGACTCTTAATCCGATGTTCGGTGCGGCGGCAATGAGTCTTTCGAGCTTCTGCGTGGTTACCAATGCTTTGAGACTTAACTTTGTAAATATACGTTCATCTAAGCACGACAAAAAGATCAGAAACAAAATGAAAACTGTCACGGATGAAAAAGACGAGTCTGTCGGCGAAAACGAAATGCTTATCAAAGTCGACGGCATGATGTGCGAACATTGCGAAAAGAGAGTTAAAGACTGTCTTGAAGCTTTCAGTGAAATAGATAATGCGGAGCCCGACTATAAAACAGGAACAGTAAAGCTCAGCTTTAACAGTGAGCCCGATATGAAAGAAATCAAAAAGGCAGTTTCCTCGGCAGGGTACAAGCTGAAATAAAATTAAGATGCAGGCGTAGGGTGCGATAGTGACCCATGCCTGCTTCTTTTTACTTATAGTTCATTGACTTATATGTACTATTGGTATTATAATGTAAAAAAGAGACAAAAGGAAAATTTTGTCTTGAAAAGGAGAGAGAATATGAAAAAACTTTACTTGGACACAAAAGAAAAAATCTACCGTGCCACATCAATTATCTTTATCGTACAGCTTTTCGGTGCTCTCGGTGCAGGCTTTTTCTTCTTTGTGCAGAACATCTTTCAGTCTTATCACATTTTAGGCTGGACAGGCGCAGAAAACGAGCCTACACTCTGGTTTATACTTTTCTGGGCTACTGACTTTTTCTTCGTGGTTTTAGCTGTGTTGGTGTCATATCTTATAGCGGGGCTTCCCGGTGTTGCACCTGCAATGGCACTGTCCCTTTATTTTGCTCACTTCACCTCAGCACCGACAGATGCCGTAAATACTTATGTATGCTTCTTTGCAACACCTGAAAACTATGAAAAAGCCACATCTATAGGCTATATGGGTTATCTCATTATGGCAGTAATGTTAGCTCTTCTCATAAAGCTTCTCTATGCAGGCTGGTCAAATCTCAAACCGATAATCGGCAGTAAGATTGACAAGCTTCTCAGAAAAATCAAGGCTATACCCGAATCCGTTAAGGGTCTTGAAATAATCGAGGGTGTTGATCTCATTGTTATGATTCTCATTATCCCCGTAGCATCAGCGGCAACAACCTTTATGATTGTAAAATACGGCATACAGCTTCCCTTTGCGGCTATTGCTGAATCATTAGGTAATACTCTTACTGCTATGGCTGAAAGCAATGTTGTTTTGGCGGCTCTCGTTATGGGTCTTATGGTCGGCTTTGATCTTATCGGACCTGTTTCACTTGCGGCTTTCTCAGTAGCAACAACAGCATATCTTGCAACAGGTAATGCACAGCTTATTACAATTTACAGTGTATGCTTCATTGCAACAGGCTGGACATCCTTCTTCGGTATTCTTCTTTGTAAGATATTCAAGAAGGGTAAGACTGATACCGACGATATGAACTTTGCAACCTCGGGTCCCATCAATGCGATTTTTGAAAACATCAAGCTTACAACAGCTTTCTCTATGCCTCTTGCTTGCAGAAGTCCATTTACAGTAATTCCCGGACTTATGGTGGGTTCTGCCGTAGGCGGCGTGCTGACAGCACTTTTCGGTATAGTAAACACTGCTTATACCGACGGCTCTCTTCCTGTGTATGCAACGGGCAACTATACTTACGGTAATGTATCGTACACTTTCGCTGAACTCTTCGAAAGAGGCGAAATCTATATGAGCTTCACTCTTCCTCTTCGTTCGGGTGATTGGCTTACTTGCAGATTGCCGCTCTTTGCTATTATAATCGGCTGTGCAATAATAGGCGGCTTTGTGATTATGCTTCTGAAAGAAGGAGAATACCGATTTATGTCAAAGAGAGGTATGTTCTATGAGCCCAAGGGTGATTTTGTTCTCGAAATGAGAGAACACGGCAAGAAGCTTGCTAAACAGCTTAAGGGCGAAAATTAACGCATAAAGCAAAAAAAAATCAGCTGTACCGATGGCCGTCGGTACAGCTTTTGTTATTTATCTTTGAATTTGTCCAGATGGTTTTTAATCGCGTTGAAGCTTTCCTCTGAAAGTATATGCTCTATTTTGCAGGCATCCTCTGCGGCAACCTCTCCGGATACACCTAAAAGAGAGAAATACTCCGTAAGTATTGTGTGTCTCATATAAAGTCTCTCTGCAATTTCTTTTCCGGGGGGAAGAAGGACGATGCTGCCGTCGCCCATAACATCTATATAACCGTTTTCTCTGAGATTTTTCATTGCTATGCTGACGCTTGGCTTTGAAAAGCCTAATTCATTGGCAATGTCTATGGAGCGTACGCTGCCGTTTTTTTGAGAGAGCATTAATATCGTTTCAAGATAGTTTTCTGCTGATTGCTGTATCTTCATATAGATTCTCCTAAATAATTATGAAAGGATTATAGCACAATCTTTTGCTTTTTTCAAGAGAGTCAATCTACAACAGAGTTGAGCCATACGCCTTTCTTTACAAGTATGTAGCTCAGTATGCATTTAAATACATCTGTGCTCAGTATAGTGCCATAAAGGTGCAGGATATTCAGGTCGGTGAAACGGCTGAGGATAAAAGCAAGAGGAATATTTATTATCCATACAAATCCGCAGTCAAAAAGGAAAGTGATAAGAGTTTTGCCGCCGGAACGAAGGGTGAAATATCCTGCGTTGGTACCGGCTTGCACGGGCATAAAAATCGCAGCGGTGATTATCAGAGATGTTGCAAGAGCTTTTACGGTATCGTCTGTGTTGTATATTTCGGGGAAAAACGGCGCCAGAGTAATCATAACCGCAGAAATAAAAACAACTGTAATGATAGAGAATAAGAAAAGCTTTGGTGCAGCAAGCTTCGCCTGCTTCTTTTCGCCTCCGCCCAGCATCTGACTGAGAATTATGCCTGTGGCATGACCGAAGGCGATGAAAGCAACATTGAAAACATTGCTGAGGGTTGAAACGATATTGAGCGATGCAACGACATTGAGGCCTCTTACTGAATAGCACTGGTTGAGAACTGCAATACCTGCCGCCCAAAGAGTTTCATTGAGAATCAGAGGAATTGTAACGAGGGTTATTTTCCATACCTGAGCTTTTGTAATGGTGAATTTTGTGAAGAGTCCGGGAACGAAGTCGTATTTCTTTTTGTTGGTATGAGCTCTTATAAGCAGTATTCCCAATTCAACGAATCTTGAAAGATTGGTCGCTATAGCAGCCCCTTCAATGCCGAGTTCAGGGAACCCGAGCTTACCGAAAATGAGTAAATAGTTGAAAATGAGGTTTATAAATACGGCAGACACAGTTGCTGCCATAGGGGTAAGCCTGTCGTTTGTTTCTCTCATAGTGCTTGCGTAGGCCTGAGAAACAGCAAAGGGTACAGTGCCGATGATCATAATCTTAAGATAGCTTTTGCCATAATTCATAACTGCCGCAATGTCCTCGGGAGAGCCTTCACCCTGAAGATAAGCGGAAATCAGTGTTTCACCTAAAAGGGTGAATATTATTGCACCTGTTGCAGCAAGAAGGAGACTTGCTGCGAGTTTATACTGTAAGGTCGAGCGGATACCGTCTTTGTCCTTTTTACCGTAAAACTGTGCTGTAAAAATACCGGCACCGGACATTGCTCCGAATATGCATAGCCCGAAGACAAATATTAGTTGGTTGACAATGGAAACGCCTGTCATCTGCAGTGTTCCGACTCTGCCGACCATAATATTGTCGAGCATACTGACGAAATTGGTAATGCCGTTTTGTATCATTATGGGAATGGCAATGAATATCATTCTCCGGAAGTATGGCGCAGAAGTTTTTATTGTTTCTTTTATTCTCATAGAATCCCCTCTCTTTTTATTGCTCAAAAAAATCGCTAATACCCTGGGTATTAGCGATTAAGGATTGCAGTATGTGATATTAACCAAAAATACCGCTGTTGAGAAGACCGCCGATAGCACCGTTGATAACAACGCCAAGTGCTCTGAGCCATAAATCAAGCTGAATGTAGAATCCGCTGAGAGCTTCGTGGAAACCTTCAATATAAGGTGCGAAAGCCTCGAGCTTAAGGAAATCAGCAAGAGCGTTGAATGCTTCGTCGATTGAAGGCATGGAAGGTGCCTGGGGGAATGTTACTCCCGTGCCTGCGTTGTCTAATGCGCCGTCTGCAGCCGAAGCCATAACAGCAACTGACATCATAAGAACAAGAACTAAAATTACGCTTAAAATCTTTTTCATCGCTTTTACTCCTTTGCTATTTGGTAAAAGAATTATAGCAAATAATGAAGCAATATGCAACAGTTTTACGGTATTTTTAAGAAGCTTTAGGGATTTTTTTATTTTTTATTTAATATATTAACACACACATTACACATATCGGTCTCAGGCTTTTCCGGAGCTGCAATTAATGCGGCTCCGGTATGGTGACTGCAAAGGACCGCAACCGGCTATTCACGGAGATAAAATCCGAATCAGACCGTATCTCACCGATTGCCTTATGCAGTAAAGCGAAAACTCGCTCACGTTTTTATTTTATGCATTAAAGCAGACATTGACATATAGGGATTTAATGGGATATAATAAAAAATAAAGATAATTATGACACAAAAGAGATTTGTTTCATAAAAAACGGAAAAAGCAAATGAAATTACATAGAAAGGAAATTTTATTATGAATAAAACAGTGGGTATACTTTTTGCGGATACTATGGAGTACGGACCTTTTTTACAGTGGGCAAAGGAAAAAGGTTGTATTGAAAAGGAAAGGCGAGGAAACGATTCCTGTAGTTTTACCCTCAAAAAGAATGAAAGAAGTCTCGATGTTATCGGTGTGCGATGCGGTATAGGTAAAGTTAATGCCGCTTCGGCAACAGCTTTTTTAATCGGTGACGATAAAGCTGATATCATTCTAAACGCAGGTCTCTCGGGTGCTGTGCAGAAGCTCAGAAGAGAAGATATGATAGCAGTGGAAACCTATGTTGAGTGCGATTACGATCTGACAGCTATCGGCAAGCCTCTGGGCGTTAAAGCCGACGGGCAAAAATACATTTACTCTGCCGATGAAAAGCTTATGTCTTATGCTCTTATGAGTGAGGGTATAATCAAAGCCAAGGCGGGCACCGGCGATGTATTTCTTACGGATAAGGCAAGAAAAGAGCTTTACAGAAATACTTTCGGTATAGAATCCTTCGATATGGAAACAGCGGCTATTGCAGGCGTATGCGATAAGTGCGGTGTGCCTATGCTGTCGCTTCGAAAAATAAGCGACGACGCAGATGATGCTTCTGTCGAGGATTACAGAGAGATGAATGACAGACAGGAAGCTTGTCTTACTGAGCTGCTCGTAAATATATTTTCGAGAATTTTAAATGACGATTCACAGTGGTAATGTCTAAAGTGCTGAAAAAACTTTGAAAAAATCCGTAATATTTGCGAAAAATTCCCCTTGAAAACGCTTGAAAAGCAGAGTATAATAGTATATGATTTTAACATTGCGGTACTTTAACCTTTTTTGGGGGTAAAAGTGAATCCTGACAAACATTTTTACCTGTAAAAGGTTAATAAAACAAAGGAATGGGGAGTTATTTTGAAAGCAGATTTACATTGTCACACGAAACTTTCAGACGGTACATTAGGTATCGATGATATCATTATTCTTGCCAAAAACAGCGGTGTTACTACTCTTGCAATTACTGATCACGATTGTCTTGCTGGTACAGTCAGAGCAACAATCATAGGCGAAAGACACGGCGTGACCGTGATTCCTGCGGTCGAGTTTTCTGCGACAGACGGCAAGAGAGGTGCGAAGGCTCATATTCTTTGCTATCTGCCCGATAAACCCGAAAGACTTGAAGGACTCTGCAAAAGCAATTCCGACAAGAGAAAAAGAGCCGCAAGAATTATGGTGGCGAAAGTTGCAAACAAATTCCCCGTGACCCCTGAACTTATTATGAAGTGTGCAACAGGTTCAACAAATATATATAAGCAGCATATTATGCAGGCTCTTATGGAGTGCGGATATACCACAACTATTTTCGGCGATTTGTTCAATATGCTCTTCTCAAAAGAGTCAAGAATGAACGTATGCATGGAATCCACATATCCCGAACCAGCAGAAATTATTGAAGCTATCCATGAGGCGGGCGGTATCGCCGTACTCGCTCATCCGGGTTTCTATGATAATTTCGAATTGTTGCAAGAACTTATCCCATTAGGCCTTGACGGTGTAGAAGTGTGGCATCCTGAGAACACCCCCGAACAGCAGGAAATGCTTATTGCAACAGCAAAGAAGCACGACCTTCTTATGACAGGCGGCAGTGATTTCCACGGTGCGTATAATGCTTATCCCGTAAAAATAGGCGAGTACGGTCCCGATGAAGCAAGCGTAGCTCAGCTTCTTTCCTACAAGGCTAAAAAGCGCAGAAAGCTCAAAAGACAGGCGGCTGCGGCTGAAGCAAAATAAGACAAACGGAGTTATAGCTTATGAGTGAAAACGATGTAAGAATTTATGTCAGTAAAAAAGAAATGAACAAGAATGCCTCTGAATTTTCGGGTAATTTTGATGCAGTTATGCGCCAAAGAGCCAACGGTAATATTGACAAGGCCCGAAAATTAGGTGCTGCACTTGCTACAATTGCACCTACAGGTGACGGAGACGGTATCTTTGTAAATCTCAAGGATCATCTTTCACCCAAGTTCTTTGTGCAGGATATTCTTTATCAGATAAGAGTGCTTCTCGTTTTTGCCTGTGAGACACTTCTTCAGATAGAGCTTCCCACGGAGCTTTTATCTACAACTGCAATTGCTTCTATGTATGATGCAATGGAAAAGGATATGCCGGGCTTTTACAGCAATATTGCAAACGGTGCTGCATTCACTTTCTATTACCTTGCCATACAGAAAGGCGGAGATATTTCCGCAAATATCGGTGAAGCCTTTGCTATGCTGTGCTCGGTAAAGAATAAAGACAGCTTTGTACTTGCAGGCAAAACTGTATGGGATATAGCTGTTGATATTATCGAAAAGGAAATCGAAAAAGCCGATATCAAAGAGGCTGAAGATAAATAATTTTGCAAAATGAGCGGGCATTATTATGTCCGCTTTATGTATAAAAATCTCACTTTTTTTGGAGGACAATATGAAAGTTAACGACATTAAGGAAATTCTCGGCGCTGAAGTTATATGCAGAACCGACCTTCTGGAAACCCCTGTAGTAGCTGCTTGCGGCAGTGATATGATGAGCGATGTGCTTGCTTTCGTAAAGGAACAGGCTGTGCTTCTGACGGGTCTTGTCAATCCGCAGGTAGTTCGTACTGCTGAAATGATGGATATGCACTGCATAGTTTTTGTAAGAGGCAAGCGCCCAAATCTTGAAATGATTGAAATGGCTGAGGACAGAGATATGGTTATGCTTTGCACTGACCTTGAAATGTTCACCTCCTGCGGTAAGCTTTACTCAGCGGGACTGAGAGGAGGCAGCGGGAAATAATGAGTGACAGCATTAAACTTCATTACGATGTTTCGGGTACGGATTTCACAAGAGCCGGAGCTGCTTCAAGTGATGTGAAGCGTACCCTCAAACAGCTTGGAGTATCGCCGGAGGCTATCAGAAATGTTGCCATTGCTATGTATGAAGGCGAAATAAATATGGTTATTCATGCAGGCGGCGGAGAAATAGATGTTGAAATAACTGAAAGTGATATAAATATGGTGCTCGAGGACCACGGCCCCGGTATCGAAAATGTTGAACTTGCAATGAAAGAGGGATACTCAACAGCACCGGACAATATACGTTCATTAGGCTTCGGTGCAGGTATGGGTCTGCCCAACATCAAAAAGTACACTGATGATTTCAGAATTGAAACTCAGGTAGGTGTAGGAACAAAATTAATATTGAAGGTAAACATTTAATATAGCCGATCTCGAAGAAAGAAGGTGGAGAAATGGCTATAGTATTTCATTCGGTACGCCTTGATGCTGATAAATGTCAGGGCTGTACTAACTGTATAAAGCGTTGCCCTACAGAGGCAATAAGAGTGAGAAATAAAAAAGCATACATTATTTCAGACAGATGTATCGACTGCGGCGAATGTATCAGAGTTTGTCCGCACCATGCTAAATACGCAGTTAGCGAAAGCTTTAATGAGCTTATTAATTATAAATACAGAATTGCGCTTCCCGCGCCGGCACTTTACGGTCAGTTCAACAATCTTGAGAATGTGGACTATGTGCTGACGGGTCTTAAGAAAATGGGCTTTGACGATGTTGTTGAGGTGTCGAAGGGCGCAGAGCTTTTAAGCTCTGCTACAAGAGAGATGTTCGAAAACGGCGAGCTGAAAAAGCCGGTTATATCTTCGGCCTGTCCTGCTGTTGTAAGGCTCATAAGGACAAGATTTCCGAATCTCTTAGGTAATTTGCTTCCTACCTGTGCGCCTATCGACCTTGCGGCAAAAATTGCAAGAATACAAGCAAAAGAGAAAACGAACTACAACGATGAGGAAATCGGTGTGTTCTTTATAAGTCCCTGCCCGGCAAAAAGAACAGCGATAAGCAATCCTTTGTGTCACGAGAATTACGGCATAAACGGAGCTATTGCCATAAAGGATATATATCCTGTTTTAGTGCAGACTATGGATAAGCTGACAAGTGAAGAGATAGAAAGCATCAACGACTCGGGCATTATCGGTGTCGGATGGGCAAGCAGCGGCGGTGAAGCGGCAGGCCTTTTAAAAGAGAGATATCTTGCTGCAGACGGTATAGAGAACGTTATCAATGTCCTTGAAGAGCTTGAAGACGAAAAGCTCAACGACCTTGATTTTATCGAGCTTAACTGCTGTACCGGCGGCTGTGTAGGCGGTGTACACACTGTTGAAAATCCTTATGTTGCTAAAGCGAGAATACAGAGACTGCGAAAGTTTATGCCTATATCCTGTAATTCTCTTGATGATTATTTTACTCTCGACGACCTTGGCTGGACCAAGGAGCTTATGCCGTCTCCGGCAATGAAGCTTGCAGATAATGTCATAACAGCTATGAGAATGATGTCAAGACTCAAGGAAATAGAAAGCTCCCTTCCGGGTCTCGATTGCGGCATTTGCGGAGCGCCAAGCTGCAGAGCTCTTGCAGATGATATTGTAAGAGGCTACGCTCAGGAAACGGACTGCGTTTTACATAATATTCAAGTCGGCGGTAAAGAAGATTGGTTGCCTGCACCCTTCAGAATCAAGGTGCAGAACGAAGATACAGGTGAAAAGAATGAAGATTAAAGATTTTATTGAAGCGTTAAATCTCAAGGTGCTCACACCTTATGACAGCGAAAGAGACGTAACAGGCTGTTACAGCGGAGATTTGCTATCGTGGGTTATGTCAAGAGCAAAAGAAGGCGACGCATGGCTCACGGTTATGGGTAATATCAACGCTGTGGCTGTTGCAGTTTTAAGTGACTGTGCCTGCATAGTGCTTACGGAAAACGCTTCTCTTGACGAGCAGGCAAAAGATAAGGCGGAAATTCAGGGCGTATGCTTTCTGCAAAGCTCAAAGAATGCTTATGAACTTTCTGTAGAGATATCAAAGCTGATATGAAGTTATACTACGATTTACATATTCATTCCTGCCTGTCGCCTTGCGGCGATAATGATATGACGCCTTATAATCTTGTGAATATGGCAAAGATTTTTGGCTATGATATTATCGCACTTACGGACCATAACACCTGTAAAAACTGCGGCAGTGCAATGAAGATAGGTGAAAAGACAGGCATTACAGTTGTGCCGGGTATGGAGCTTTGCTCCAGTGAAGAAATTCACAATGTATGCCTTTTTCCGACTTTAGAAAAGGCGATGGAGTTTTCCGACTATATTTACGGTACTCTGCCGCCGGTTAAAAACAGGGAAAAAATCTTCGGCGAGCAGCTTATAATGGACTGCGAAGACGGAATACTCGGCAAAGAAGAGATACTGCTGACGACAGCAAGCTCCGTCAGCATAAGTGAACTTGATGAGCTTGTGAAAAAATACGGCGGAGTCAGCTATCCGGCACATATTGACCGAAGTTCATACAGCATTATTTCTTCTCTCGGTGATTTTCCGGCTGAAGTGGAGTCGAGATGCTTTGAGCTTACACCTGCCGCAAAGGCAGAGGAATATCTCGGAAAGTATCCTGCCACACGGGGGAAGCTTATTATAAGAAGCTCTGATGCACACTATCTTGAAAATATGCGTGAGCCTGAGTTTATGATAGATCTGCCCGAAAACAGCGCAGAAGCTTTGATAGAATATCTGAAAGGAAGACACAGCGGTGAATGAAAAAGAAAGAGCCGTCGAATTGTTCAAAGAAGGCTATAACTGTTCACAGTCGGTATTTGTTGCCTTTTGTCACAGATTTGGCATAGACGAAGAGACAGCTAAGAAAATTTCAGCAGGTCTTGGCGGCGGTCTCGGCAGAATGAGAGAGGTCTGCGGTGCTGTCAGCGGTGCGGCAATGGTTATCGGCAGTATTTGTGCCGGTGTAGACGGGGAAGACAGTGAAAGTAAACAGAAAAACTACGAACTTGTCCGTGAATTTGCCGACAGATTCAAAAAGGAAAACGGCAGTATCATCTGCCGTGAGCTTTTGGGTCTTGATATAGAAATGGAAAAGAGTGCCCAGCCGGAGAAAAGAACGGCAGAGTACTATAAAAAAAGGCCTTGTGTAGAGCTGGTGGAGTGCGCAGCTGAAATATTAGAAGAAATGATAAAAGAAGAAACCGCTTTAAGTTAATGACATTGCCTGAAAGGGGAGCTGTCAAAATCTTCAGGTTTTGACTGAGGGGTTAACAAAAAAAAGTAATGCCCGCCCGGCGAGGGCAAAGAAAAGAATTAAAGCAGTTCCGGTTTTGGAACTGCTTTTTTTGTATAGATCAGATGTGATCCTTATATCTTTCAGCTGTGATTATACCGTCTTCTACGTGGAGCTTGCAGATACGTGCGTTTCTTGCGTCGAAAGCGCTCGCACCGGTAGCGTTGTCATAATCTCTTGCATGGTAAACGGCGTACCACTGACCGTCCTGTTTTATCATTGAGTGGTGACCTGTGCCCTCTTCAAATTCGTTTGCGCTGAGTACAGGGTGGTATGTATTTTCATCGGGGTATTTCTCAAACTTGATTTTTGTAAGATCGGTTTCATCGGTTTTTGCTCTTGCGTAGCCGATATAGTATGTAGGCTGTTCGAAGCAGTTGCCTGAATACATAAGGTACTGCCAGTCGCCTTCTTTAAAGTAGAAAGCACCCTCAATTGTGTGCCAGTGCTGACCTTTCTTATATCTGTCACGTCTGTAGATATCCTCGTCAAGAGTAGGCTCGAGGACAAGTACGGGATTTTCTGCAGGGGTGAGGGGGTCAAGCATCTTATCTACATAAATGCAGGTACCTATTCGTTCGCCCTCAAACTTATTTGCAGAGTAGAAAAGGAAAAGTCCCGCCTCGTTTTTGACGATGTGTGAGTCGATGGAGAAGGGGTGAAGTATACGCTTGATGCAGGTGAAGGGGCCGAGAGGATTATCAGCAACACTAACGTGCATAGCTCCTCTGTGACCGCCCTTGTCGGGAGTGTCGTCATAGATTTCAATGGAGTTATACATATAGAATTTGCCGTCAAGCTCGATTACGCTGGGTGCCCAGAATGAGTCTCTCCCCGGGACTGTCATAACAACGCCGTGATATTCCCAGCCCTCAAAGAGATTGTCTGAATGATAGGCGTATACTCCGTCGTGGCCTGTGACGTAGATATAGTATCTGCCACCGCTTTCTAAGATATAGGGGTCTGCCTGACCCTGATAGTTTCCGCTTTCAACTTTAAGTAAGTGCATAAGTGTTCTCCTGTGAGTAGTATTTTTCTTGATTTGATTATATAATGCATCGGGGAAAATTGCAAGAGGCGGTAGTTGTTAGCTTGACAAAAAAATCCTTTTTATGGTATACTTCACCTCACACAAAAACGATGGAGGAAGCAAAATGAACCTGACTTTCACATTCTTTTTCAATAGTATACTTTTAGGTGTCGGACTTGCTATGGACGCTTTTTCCGTATCTCTTGCAAACGGTCTTGGCGAACCGAATATGAAAAAAAGCAAGATGGCAGGCGTTGCAGGCATTTTCTCGGCTTTCCAGTTTGCTATGCCAATGATAGGCTGGATATGTGTAGCGACTATTGCTCAGTACTTCAAGGCTTTCGAGAAGCTGATACCCTGGATAGCTCTGGCTTTATTAGGATATGTAGGCGGAAAAATGCTCTATGAGGGCATAAAGAATAAGGACTCCGAAGAGGAAAAGCCGGCAGTAGGTATTTCTGCACTTCTTGTACAAGGTGTAGCGACTTCTATTGATGCACTGTCTGTTGGCTTCACAATTGCAGATTATAATTTAGCTGAGGCAGTACTCGCGTGTCTCCTTATCGGAGTAACAACCTTCTTCATCTGCTTTGCAGGTATAGCCATAGGCAAAAAGGCAGGCACAAAGCTTGCGGGTAAGGCATGCTTATTCGGAGGTATAATTCTCATTGCTATAGGCCTTGAGATTTTCATCAGCAGCTGGTTTTAACAATGTATTAAAATAAATTTAAAGTCAATAATTTATAATAACTGAAAGGCTCAATTTATAGGTGATATAAATTGAGCTTTTATATCACAAAATTTGGAGGAAATTATGAGAAAAATACTGAACTTTAACAGAAAATGGGCTTTCAGCAAAATGGCTGATGGTGTACCTACAGAAGTTTCAAGTAAGTGGGATTTTGTAAATATTCCACACAGCTGGAATGCTATCGACGGTCAGGACGGCGACAACGATTATTACAGAGGCACAGGCTACTATGCCAAAAATATAATTAAAAGCGAACTGCCCCAATCGGACAGATATTATCTTGAAATCAAGGGTGCGAATTCATCAGCAGATGTATATCTCGACGGTGCAAAGCTTGTTCACCACGACGGTGGATACTCAACCTGGAGAGTTGACCTTACAGAGGGACTCAAGGAAAACAGCCTTCTCGTTATTGCTGTTGACAACTCAGCTAACGAAACCGTTTATCCCCAGATGGCAGACTTCACATTCTACGGCGGTATCTACCGTGATATCAGCATTATCTGTGTAAGCGAATCACACTTCTGTCTCGACTATTACGGTGGCAGCGGCATAAAAATCACTCCTGATATCAAGGGTACAGTTGCCGAAACAGAAATAGAATGCTATGTGACAAATCTTAAGGATAATCAGCTTATACACTATGTTATAGAAGATAAAGAGGGTAAAATAGTTGCTGAAACAACATCGGCAGACACTAAGGTTACTCTTACAATCAATAATGTAAATCTTTGGCACGGCAGAAAGAATCCCTATCTCTATACTGCAAAGGCTGAACTCACAGAAGACGGCAAGGTGCTCGACAATATTTCTTCACGCTTCGGTTGCCGTACATTCAGGATTGATCCCGACAACGGCTTTATCTTAAACGGTGAAGAATATCCCTTACGCGGTGTATCACGCCATCAGGACAGATGGGGCAAGGGCAATGCTCTTTCAAAAGAGGACCACGAAGAGGATATGAAGCTCATATACGAAATGGGCGCAACAACTATCCGTCTTGCTCACTATCAGCACGATCAGTACTTCTATGATCTTTGCGACGAATACGGTCTTGTTATCTGGGCGGAGATTCCCTATATTTCAAAGCACATGCCTACAGGTCGTGAAAATACAATCTCACAGATGAAGGAGCTTATCACTCAGAACTACAACCACCCTTCAATCGTTGTATGGGGACTTTCAAACGAAATAGGTATCGGCGGTGCTGACGATGATCTTCTTGAAAACCACCGTATCCTCAATGATATGTGCCACAAAATGGATAAGACCCGTCTTACAACAATTGCGGCAGTTTCAATGTGTAAGATCGACGATCCTTATCTTCAGATTCCCGATGTTGTTTCATATAACCATTACTTTGGCTGGTACGGCGGTGAGACGGAGATGAACGGTCCCTGGTTTGATAATTTCCGTGCTGTTCATCCGGGTATTCCTATCGGATGCAGTGAATACGGCTGTGAAGCTCTCGACTGGCATACCTCCAACCCTGTGCAGGGAGACTATACCGAAGAATATCAGGCATACTATCACGAGGAGCTAATCAAGCAGTTCTTCTCAAGAAAGTATCTCTGGGCAACACACGTATGGAATATGTTCGACTTCGGTGCCGATGCAAGAAATGAGGGCGGCGAAAACGGTCAGAACCACAAGGGCCTTGTGACAATGGATCGCAAGTATAAGAAAGACTCTTTCTATGCATACAAAGCATGGCTCTCAGATGAGCCCTTCGTTCATATCTGCTCAAAGCGTTATATCGACAGAGTCGAAGACGTTGCAAAAGTGACTGTATATTCAAATCTTCCTGAGGTTGAGCTCTTTGCAAACGGCAAATCCTTAGGTAAGAAAACAGCGGATGATCATTTCTTCCGCTTTGAAGTACCCAACGTTGGTGAGACAAAACTTATAGCAAAGGCGGGCAGCTGCGCTGACGAAAGCACAATCCGCAAGGTAGAGGTGTTTAACGAAAGCTACCGTCTCAAGGAAAAGGGTGCAATTCTCAACTGGTTTGACATTGACGCTCCCGAGGGATATCTTTCGCTTAACGATAAGATGAGCGATGTACTCAGGACTCCTCAGGGGCAGGCTATCTTTATGGGTCTTATGTCAAAGATGCAGGGCAGTGACGGCAAGGTTGAAGCTATGGGCTTCGAGCTCAGCGCAGATATGATGACAATGATGGGTGGCTTCACAGTACTTCGTCTCTTCACTCTTATGGGCGGTATGATGGATGTGAAGTTCACTAAGGAACAGCTTCTCGGCATCAATGCACAGCTTAATCAGATTAAGAAGCCTGAATAATATTTCGGACTGCTGCAAACAGTGGCAGTCCTTTTATATTGGAATATCTATTGATTTTAGTATAAAAAGTGGTATAATTACATTATATTAATCTGAGAGGAGAATATATATGTTTTCAACATTTATGGCAAAAGCAACAGCTACACTTATCAGTATTATTCTTGCAATCGGTACTGTTTTCGGCGCTTACAAGGCACCGACGACAAAGAGTTCGGCAGAGTACTTTGACGACGGTATAAAAAACGTCATCTATCTTATCGGTGACGGTATGGGCTTCAATCACCTTGAAAAGACAAAGGCAGAGAGAAATACTGAACTGGTAATGGACACCTTCGATATTCAAGGAAGAGCAATGACACGCTCACTGACCAAAAGGGTTACCGACAGTGCCGCTTCAGGTACAGCTCTTGCAACAGGCTCAAGAACATATAACAAAGCAATTGGTGTTTATCTTTTTGACAGGACACCCAAGTATTCTTACCCGAAAAATCTCCGGGAACTTTGCAATGAAAGAGGTATGCTCACGGGTGTTGTTACCACCGACGAGACAACAGGCGCAACTCCATCTGCTTTTTCGGCTCATTCATCAGACAGATACAACACAGAGGATATAACAATGGATCAGCTTTCAAGCACAGCAGATCTTATCTGGGGTACGGCTAACGGCGTTGCGACAAAGAGCGAAGCGGAGGCCAAGGGTTACACCTATGTTACAACATACAGTGAGATGATGGCACTTGAAGAGGGCAGCCGCAGTTACGGTCAGTTTACCAATGCACTCTGGACTCTCGAGCAGTCAGATGAAAACACGCCCAACCTTGAGCAGATGGCAATGAAGGCTATTGATGTTCTTGACGACAGCGATGAGGGTTTTTTCCTTATGATAGAGGGTGCTCACATTGACAAGTACTCACACAGCAACCGTGATGACGATATGACTGAGGCACTCCTCGAGTTTGACAGCACAATCAAGGCTGTTCTCGAATACGCAAAGAATGACGGTGAGACTCTTGTGGTAGTAACAGCTGACCACGAAACAGGAGGAATTAAACCTGACGGTGAAAGCTACAAATTCACAAGCGATGACCATTCAAATGCAGACGTACCCTTACTGGTGTACGGTTCAGACAAGATTATATCCAAGGGCGAAAAGATAAACAACTACGAAATTCCTATGAGAATAGCATACACCATAGGCTTCAGTGAAGAAGACTTCCCCGTAGCTGTTATAATGTAACATAAGTTAAAAGGTACCTTGCCATAGAGGCGAGGTACCGATTTTTTATGAGAGCATGGCTATAATTTCTTTGAACTCTGCCGAGGCTTTGAAGTCGTCAGAAAGAGGGTAGTTGTGAAGATTTTCTTTCATCCAGCTTTTAGCTATAAAGGTTGTACCGAGCTCCTGCTTATCAAAAGTTTTGCCTTCAAACAGAGTGGAATGAAGTGTTGTAATTCTGTCGAGATTATCAAATTGTACTGCAAGTTCTGCGGCTTTTCTGAAGTTATGTAGGGCTCTTTTTTCATCACCTTTTTCAAAATAAAAGTAGCCGAGCATGCCGTAACAACCGTTGATAAGTGTTCTCCACATTCTGCTGTAATTGCCGTCATCATAGATATAGTTGAAGAAGTCTATTGTCTTTTCCATAATCTCAATCTGATAATCACGGCTGAATTTGCTTGTCAGGTAATAATCGGAAATGCCACAGTAAAACAGAAAAAGCTGCTCTTCGATGGATTCCATAATTATTTTGTCTGCGTCAGGGTGCTTATGAAGCTTATAGCAATAGTAGTAATTTTCTCTGCCGTCTCTCATACGGGGCATTTCTCTTATAACCGGCTCATAGTCTTCAAAGGTTACCTTTGGGTTTTCTTTGCAGGCAAGATTGCACATAAAATCGATATAATATCTTTTTGCACAAATCCGAATAGAATCTTTGGTGCAGTTATTCTGAATGTTTTGGTAGATAGACATAATTTCACGGGTGTTTTCTTCAAGTTTATCCCAATCGTCAAAAAATATAAGATAGCCCATCCATCTGAGTTGTACTCTGAAATCTGTAGGATACTTTTCCTTGAGATTCATTATAGATTTTAGTATAAGCTTGTTGTCGGTGAAATTATCATGTTCTTTAAGCAGTCTTTTTATTTCTTCTTCGTCTTTGGATTTATTCGCGCCAAGCAGTTCATCAACACTTACTTTGAAAAAGCCTGCAATTTCGGGAAGCATAGTTATATCGGGATAGCTTTCGCCTCTTTCCCAATTACTGACGCTTTGGAAAGTGACTCCTAAAAATTCGGCAAGAGTTTCCTGAGTGAGATTCTGTTCACGGCGTAGTTTTTTTATGTTGTCACCAAGATTAATTGTCATTGTTATCACCTCTGATAGATTTTAACTGATCAGCTTGATAATATAATACACTACCGGCAGAAGAAAGACAATAAACTATTTTTTGAGTCATATTCAAGCGATGCTTGAATTTTTAAAGGAACAGACAAATTAATCTATGAGCGACAATATTTTTTTAAATTCCGGTAAGCTTTTGAATTCAACTGAGAACCCGTAATCCCTGAGCATATATTCCTTCAACAATTCTCTTGCCTTGAGGTCGCTGTCGCAGGTGTGTTTGTCGAAAACTTTGCCCTCAAAGAGGGGAGAGTGCATTGTGGTGAATCGGTCTGAAGAGTCAAATTTCACAGCCAACTCAGCTGCTTTTTGAAGCTTGATCAGAGCGTTTTTAAAGTCATCTTGCTGATAATAATGCATTGCAAGTATGCCGTAGCAAGAGAAAATAATAGCCTTCCACATTAAACCATAATTACCGTCGCTGTAGATATAGTCGAGAGCCCTGATTATATTTTCCTGTATTTCTATCTGAAAGTCTAAAGGGAACATTCTTCGCTTGAAAAACCAACCTGACATAACATCATAGAGAGAATGTATGAGGATTTCGAGTGTTTTGTGTACCTCTTCAGGGGATTCTTTGTAGTATTCATAAACAAAGCAGTTAAATTCCCGTCCGTCTCTTATTGAGGGAAGCTGCTTTATGATTTTATCTACATCTTCAAATGTTACACCGCTTCCCTCAATGGACATCATTCTGAGCAGATAAGAAATATAGTATGTTTTAGCCTCGATGCGTATGGAATCATCGATGCAGTTGCACTGAATGTTTTCATATATCGCCGGTATTTTGGAGCCGTGCTCAGCAAATTCAACATTGTTGCCGTTGAGAAGTTTGCCGATATATCTTAGTTGCACACGAAAGTCTGTGGGATATTTTTTTCGGAGTGTGTCGAGGACTTTCCATTTTCTTTCAACATCCCAACGAAGGCTGTCGTATTCTTCGAGAAGTTTCAGAAGCTCCTCCTCATCCTGAGTCTTGTTCACACCCATGAGCTCGTCGATACTTACGCCGAAAAAGCCTGCAATTTCAGGAAGCATGGTTATATCGGGGTAGCTTTCGCCTCTTTCCCATTTGCTCACGCTCTGAAAGGTAACGCCTAAAATTTCGGCAAGAGTTTCCTGAGTGAGATTCTGTTCACGGCGGAGTCTTTTTATGCTTTCTCCAAGATAAATTGTCATTGTTATCACCTCTGATAGTTTTTTGCTGATCAGCTTGATTATATAATAACTTGTGTTGAAGGGAAAAACAATAACTTATCCATTGAAAAGAATTCAACTTTTGGTTGAAAAATTCAAGGGGATCAGCGTAGTTTATAGTTCAAATTAGCAACAAGATCAAAATTCTGTTTTTACAATCGAGTGCGGGTGTAAATTCCGTTTGTCCGAAGGGTAACTTCATTGGCGAAGCCACTTCATTGCGTCAGCACTTCATTTGCCGCAAGGAAACTTCATTCATTTATGTCCTAGGACATAAATGAAAAATCGACAAGTAGAAACTTGTCGATTTTTGTGTTTACAGCTTTAAATAGCAACATTCAAATTTATAAGTTTTAAGTGATATTCTGACCTTACGATCAGAGTGTTATTATTGCTAAAGCAATAGTGATATTGAAATCTGCGGTTTCAGTGTTGTTTTATTCGCCGATAAACTCGCGTAGCAAATAACACTGTGCAAAGCACAATAAAACTGCGAAGCAATACAACTCCCCGTAAGGCGAATAAAACTGAAAACGACAAGTTTCGACAGAAACTTGTCGTTTTCTTTGCCTAATCCCATCAAGATTGATACAAGAAAGACCTTAACCTAAAAATGGGGTGTAAAGTCTTGCACGGGTATTCTGCGGGTTTCAAATTTGAGAAAATAAACCTATGGGGGTTTCAAAATAACTTTTAGAAAATGAGATCTATTTTCTCTTTCGCAACCCGTTCATTACAGAATACAAAATTGAACTCGCCGCTAATTTGCATATCCGCAACGTTAAAGGTTGCCAGATCATCACGGCATCGGAAGATAGGTTCATAGGCAAAGGTAATGGCACCGTTGTTTGCCACAAGGTCGCAGATAACCGAAAAATTGCTGACAGATATACATCGTCTAAAGTTGTCAAGCGAGAAACCACGGTCGGTGATAGCGTTATTCAGCAAAGTTCTCGTTCCGGAAAACGGCTCTCTCACAACAATATCTTCAGAGAAAATTTCTTCAAGGGTAACAGTCCTATTTGCAAAAGGATGGCTTTTTGCACAGATCCCTGCGAACGCTTCCTTCTTGTAAAGATGATAGCCATATTTGGATTTGTCAAACACACCCTCAATAACAGCAAAATCAATCTCTGCCTTTTCAAGCATATGTAAAAGGACTTCTGTGTTATCGACGATTAAATCAAGGGTATGGTTTGGCTCTTGCAGAAAAGAACGAATCTCCGGTACGATGACAAATTCACCGATAGTCTTTGTTGCACCGATGGTCATATGCACGGTATCGCTTGGAATAAACTTCTCCCGAATATCCGCTTCCTCTGCTTTAATGCTGTCAAAATACCGTTTTAACCGCTCGGCACTTTTTGTTCGTGAAAGTGTTTTTCCGTCATACTCAAACAGCTTCACACCGTAATAATTCTCCAGATAATGAATATGCTGCGTGACCCCCGGCTGTGTCATATTCAGTTTTTCTGCCGTTCTGCGATAATTCATCTCATCATAGAGGGCAAGAAAAGTAAGCACTCTGTAATCTAACATAACAATCTCCAATTAACTCATATTATCGGCTGATAATAAATGATAATTTGATTTTATCATAAATCGGTGGTATAATCAAGTGGTATACGAGAGAAAGCAGGAGTTTGTTTATGAAAGTGTTGAAGGTATTTCCCGGAATCATATTATCGGTAGGTGTGGCTATTCTTGCCTGCTGGCTTGAAAGCCTTCTGCCTATCCATCTTATTGGCTCTGCCGTTATTGCAATGTTCATCGGTATGATCCTCAATTACTTTTTGAGGAACACCAAAGTCTTTGCATCGGGACTCAAATTCACATCCAAGAAGATCCTGAAGTTTGCAATCATTCTTCTTGGATTGTCCCTCAATATTACGACTATCCTAAACGTAGGTAAAATGTCCCTCACCGTTATGATTTTTACGCTGCTGACCTGCTTTGGTGGCGGATACTTTATTGGCAAGGCGTTGGGACTTAACTGGAAGCTCTCCAATCTTATCTCTGCCGGTACAGGTATTTGCGGTGGCTCTGCCATTGCCGCAATTGCACCGACTATCGATGCAGACGATAACGATGTGGCTTATGCTATGTCCGCTACCTTTCTTTTCGATATGGCAATGATCGTGCTGTTTCCGATTATGGGCAGAGCGCTCGGTATGACCGATCAAGCCTTCGGTATTTGGGCGGGAACTGCGGTCAACGATACCTCGTCCGTCGTCGCTACCGGTTATGCCTTCTCGGAAGGTGCAGGAGATTTTGCCACAATGGTGAAGCTCACAAGAACCCTTGCCATTATTCCTACCGTTATTACCTTTGCTTTTGTGCAGCTCCGCTTAAAGCGTAAAGAAGCACTCGCCAACAGCCAAAACGGAAGTGAACTGAAGGCAAATTTCAGCATCACAAAGATATTTCCTTGGTTTATCCTTGGCTTTCTTGCTATGTCCATTGTGGCAAGTGTGTTCCCGATTCCTGTGGCTGTTGTATCCGGCACTAAGAGCGCAAGTAAATTTCTTATGGTATGTGCCTTGGCTGCCATCGGTCTGAATACATCTTTCTCAAGTATGAAGAAGGCAGGTATCCGCCCGATGATCCACGGCTTTATCATCTCGGCATTAGTTGTTATCGTAGCACTGGTTGTTGAGATGGCAATGGGAATCGTGTAAATAACGATGACGAATTATACATAGTATTGTATGGGTATCCTTGTGATTTCAGATCCATTATTTTGTGTTTTTCCAATGGTGAGAAACGAGTATTTTTCTTTTCCATTTCATCAACACCTCCTCTGCAAAAAATTGTATCCATAGTAATTGCTCTAAAAAGCAAAAAAGTCAAGGCCCATTTTGATGCCTTGACTGCTGCATATATATGTAGGGAGTGCAATTGAAAAAAGTTTTTGAACTTGTGTTATAAAATCTTGAACCCGTGCAAGACTTTATGTTTTGAGTGAAACCCCCGAGGTAGGGGGAGGTTTCAAAATAATAGACAACGAAAGCCAAAGCAAAAAAGCAACGAGATACGAGAAGGTTTTCCGTGATAGCATTGAATGCTGCACAAAAAGAGAAAAAGCCGAAAACCCTTGTAAATAAAGGATTTACGGCTTTTGCAAACAAAAAAGTCACCTCGTAAAGAGATGACTTCTTTGTATCAACGAATGTTGACTTTTATGGTCGAGCGGGTGGAGATGAATCCGAACCTTCAGTTAAAAAATTATTCTCTTTTTTAAATGGTATTCTTTTTGTTCCTTCCTTGTAATTGAGCGTTAGTTCAATACAGTCATCAAAAACAACCACACGGTTTACAAAAGAATCAATGAGTCTTCGTCTGTATTCAAGGAAATCAGTATCATAGGTTCTCATTTTATCGAACCAATCTTGCAATTGCCTTTCGGTTAACTGCGGTTTACCGATTTTCTCACGGGCGAGCATTATTTCAATTTCTTCTTTTCTGCTCTCAAGCTCTTCAAGTCTTTGTCTTGTTGAAGAAGTATAAATTCCGTCCTGAATGGCGTTGAGCATATTGTTGATTTGCTTTTCAATATGTGCCAAATCTTTTTCAAATCTTGGTATGTTTGTGTTTTCTTTTGAATATTCTTCAAGAATTATTCTGATGAGCTTGTCTATTTTAAGATTATCATTAAGAAATTCTTTGACTTCCGATAAAACTGTATCTTCAATCCAATCTTTCTTAATCGCCTTTTTCTTGCATCCTTTACGTTTCTTGGCGCTGACGCATTTATAATAATGATACTTTTTCATTGTATGGCTTGTACCGCTTTCACCAACCATAAAGGATTCGCAATCTCCGCAATATAGCTTTGTGGTCAGCAGATAATCGTCTTCAGCTTTGTGCATGGCAGGAGCCTTTTTATTTGTCTTGAGTCTTTCCTGTACCGCATCAAACAGCTCCGTTGATATCAAAGCAGGAATACCGTCAGGTGTGATAATATCTTTATAACGGTATTCACCGATATAGCGTCGGTTCTGAAGAAGTCTCGATATGCAGTTAAGATTCATTTTGCCGCCTAAACTGTTTTTGAGTCCCTTTGAGTCAAGATATTTAACTATTTCTTTCATTGTTACACCGTCCTTGTATTTATTAAACGCTTCAATAACAAGCGGAGCGGTTAGTGGGTCAATCTCATAATACTTATCCTTGCTTATCTTGTAGCCAACAGGTATGGTGCCACCGTTATACTTGCATTTAAGAGCGTTTTCTGTCATGCCTCTGACAATTTTCTCTGCAAGCTCTGCCGAATAGTATTCAGCCATTCCCTCCAGCACAGATTCAAGAATTATGCCTTCTGCGCCTTGAGATATAGCCTCCGTAGCGGATATTACTTTCACATTATTTTTCTTGAGTAAATGCTTGTAGTAAGCAGAGTCATATCTGTTACGGGCAAAGCGGTCAAGCTTCCATACAATGATAACATCAAACATATTTTTAGAACTATCTGCAACCATCCTCTGAAAGTCGGGTCTGTTATCGGTTTTAGCGGATAAGGCTCTGTCAATATAGGAACCGAGAACAGTAATTCCATTCCTTTCCGCATAGGCAGTGCATTCTCTTATCTGACCTTCGATAGACTCCTCTCTTTGATTTTCACTTGAATACCTTGCATATATTACACCTTTCATTTTATCAACCTCCAATATGATTATATATTTTTATTCATTCAACACAAATGTGTGAGATTGCAGTGCCTCTGATTTTTCTCAAAGGCACTGCTTATTAATTAACTTGCTGTTTGAAGTTTTAAATCTGTTTTAGACTCTTTTTCTGTGCTCTGTGGTTTTTCTTCTTCTAAATCTTTTAAGATTTCAGGGAGAAGTACCCTTGCTAAAGAATAGTAAACGGAATCGGGTATATTTACTTCCGCTAATGTGCTTTTCAATACCCTTAAACACAGAACTTTAACCACTTTGAAAACTAATTTCATTTGCTTCATCTCGTCACCTCGCATCCCTATCCCTCTGCTTAATCAGATACTTCCTGTAATACTCACAAGCCTTTAGTACAAAATCTGCAAGTTCTTTTTTATCTGCCCTTGGTGAAAACTGCTGTAGCTGTTCAAGAGGAAACTTTATCGTTTCTCTTTGGTTTGCTTTGTCCTCTTGCATGATAGTTTCAATCTGCTCTGTGTTTAATTCGTTACTCTGACTTAATTTTTTGAATCGTACTGCCTGTGAAAATGACGGTGTGCGTTCTTCCTCCTCAATCGTGCCGAGAAGATCATATTGCTGTTCGTCTGTGAGATATGAAAGCTCAACAGCAGGTGTAAGAGCTATTTTGCCCTCATCAACAAGGTCAAGCAGTTCGGGAATGAGATTTGTCAGGCGAATATATCTCTGCACCGTTTTATAGCTCTCACCTGCATTTTCTCCTATTGCTGACAAAGTGCGATTGTCGTCAGACTTCGGGACAGGTTGTCCCAAAGTTAAATCGTTTCTCTTGCCCTGCGATTTAAGAGCCTCATACTTGAGCTTATAAGCAAATGCCTTTTCGCTCGGTAAAATATGTTCTCTATGCAGATTACTGTCAACGAGCATAATCGCCGCTTCATCTCTGCTTATGGCGTAAATTAAAGCAGGGACTGTTTTCATCCCTGCCTTTACTGCTGCGTGTAAGCGTCTGTGTCCGCTGATCACCTCATATTCTTTTTCTGCTTCTTCAATAGGTCTGACAATTATGGGAGATAGTATCCCTTGTTCCTTTATGCTTTCTGTAAGTAATTCCATCTCCTCGTTGTCTAACACTTTGTAGGGATGTCCCTTAAATGAATGAATTTTTTCAGTCGGTATATTTACCGGTGCCTTTAATTTTTTACTTGCCATTTTTAATAGCCTCCTTTTTAATTTTTCTGATTTGATTTTTAAGCTTATTGTCATAGTGTACATAGTGCATACGGTGTAAGCTTCTGTCTGTTTCGTACATCATTTCCTTTACAGCTTCAAGTTCTTCACCTATCGGTGTATTCTTTAAATCATATTTCAGACAAAGATTTCCAATTATAGATCCGACCTTCCTAAATACCACAAGAAATTTTATGGCATCTTGGGTCGGTTTCTCTTGTATCGGATAGCATGCGATAATGTACCGCAGAAGTGCTTCTTTCGGGAAGAAGCTTATTTTCACAAAATTCTGTATTTTTTCGCAGACCTCATTAGTTATGCGTACCACTATTCTGTTGTTCCTTGTTCGCATTGTTTCATCTCCTTTTCAATTTTGGGTATCAGTTCTTCAATGTCCCTTAATGCTCCCCGCAGCATTGGAACATCAAAAACTACTTTGTGCCACAGTCGGTCTGCGACACTTTCCACTCGGTCAAGAATCAGCTTCAAGGTTAAAATGAACTCTGTATAGTTCATCTTCGGTGTAGGTATCATTTCACTTTCTCGTATTTGTTTTCGTACATATTCTGACCGTGTTAACCTTAACGATGCCGCATCTGAATCAAGCTCTTTTAATTCTTCATCGTCAAGGTAACAGTACAAGGTTTTTGTTAATTTCATTTCTATCCTCCTTTCATCGGGTGTTAGGGTGTCCTTAACAAGCGGATTTGTATGCACAAATCCAGTGCTTGCT
>JAZSMR010000118.1:0-22648 GCA_045535965.1 Acutalibacteraceae bacterium | reverse complement strand
AAATCTTTGTTCAAAATATTCATAGCGGTAATCATCAGGGTCGTTACAGTCGTAGCATATAAGCACCTTAGTGCCGTCTGACTGGGTATATGCACCGGTTAAGAGTACAGTATGACCTGTGCTCGTGAAAATATTTTTCGGATAATAGGTGAATAAAACAATGTTTCCTTCAGAGACAGAACTGAACAGGTCTTTGAGCTGCTGAGAATACATTTTGGAGCCTTTTTTCTGGCTGAAGTTTTCACAGAGGAAGCTTCCTGCTGCTGACCATTGATAATAGTTGATTTTGCTGGCAACCTCAGCAGAATTGGGTAAATCGGCAATACAATCTGCATCATCGCGACCTTCGAGAACATCTGTTACACCGTAGTGCTGAAGAAACGCCAGGGTAGACATACCGTAGCAAGAGCCTTTCCAATCCCAATCGGAATATGTTGAAAAAACAGCATTCAATATTAGGGTAACAGGAGAGATTGCGCCGAAAACTCTGTTGGCGTTGCGTTTCATCATCCTGTAATCTTCATCGTTCATATAGTATCCGTCAAATTCCTCGGTATGGAAGCTGCGATTATAATTTCCGAAGCTCAGAACCTCATCACTTCCGAGAAGCAGGGGCACCTTTTTTGCTTTGAGTGTAATATTGGCAAAGGGCAGAATTTCACCACCGTAGTACTCTTTACCGCTATCAGATATCCAGCTGATGAAAGCCGTATTATTCTTAGTGCAATAACCCTCATCGGCTACCCTGATCATATCGTATTTATAATATACAATTTCTTCTTTATATCCGCAGCTGTCACAGCATTCATAGGTTACAGTCACGGAGCTGTTATCGGGAACGACACCGTCAAATATGTCAAAATTGCCGTCTGTCGGCTTTTTTGCTGCTGCAACGTCAAAGACAAAAATGTTTGTAAAAAGCAACACCTGAATGAGAATCACAGATAATGATTTAAGTATGTGTTTTTTCATTTTTATTCTCCCTTTCGTTAAAATAAAGTATAGTACAGGGGTAAAATACTTTTTCTCTTTAAGGCTATTATAACATAATATTTTTTCAAAAACAATAAATATTTTATCACCTGCCAACAAAGCAAACCAAAAGACAGCCGGATTAATCAGGCTGTCTTTAATTCATAATTCATAATTTTTTTGTCCTCGCCGGACGGGCGTTAATTTTTTGTAAAAAAGTAATCAAAAAACTTTGCTTATTCTTCCAAGGCTCGCACATATTCCTTGAACATGTCGCCTCTTTCCTGATAACACTTGAACATACCCCAGGAAGCACAGGCAGGGGAGAGAAGACAACAATCGCCGTCCTCAGCACTCTCATAGCAGATGTCAACAGCTTCTTTCAAATCTTCCGCAAAGCAGTAATCTTTAAATCCGACAGCATCACAGGCACTTGCGATTTTTTCCTTGGTCTGACCGATAAGCACTAACTTTCTCACCTTGCCCGGGAAGTGGCTGACCCACTCGGAAAAATCAGCATCCTTGTCATAACCGCCGCCGATAAGCACTGTCTTTGAGGGCATAGCGTCAACAGCCTTTATAGCCGCATCGGTGTTGGTACCCTTGGAGTCGTTATAATATTTCACGCCTTTTTTGGTAGCCACATATTCTATTCTGTGTTCAACGGCAGTGAAGCGTCTGAGGGCAGTCTTGATAGTTTCTTCGCTGACACCGAAGCTCTTTGTCATAGCCACGGCAGCCATAATATTTTCGTAGTTGTGAAGACCCACAAGATTGGTTTCGTCTGCGTTTATAAAGGGTGTAGCCTTGCCGTTTTCAGCGAAATAAACGGTGCCATCTTTATAGAAGTAACCGTCTTGGAGCTCTCTGAGGGAGCTGAAGAAAATCACCTTGCATTTAAGTGTTTTGCCGAATTCTCTTAACACCTCGTCTTCATAGTTGAGGACGCAGAAATCCTCCTCTGTCTGATTTTTGGCTATGCTCTTTTTGATATCGGCATAGTTTTCCATGGTCTTATGACGGTCAAGATGGTCGGGAGTGATGTTGAGAATAGCGCTTACCTTAGGTCTGAAGGTTATCATGGTTTCCAGCTGGAAAGAGCTTATTTCAGCGACGGTTGCACCGCCTTCTTTGGAAGTAAGGGCAAGACCTGTATATGGTATTTCTATATTGCCCACCAAAAGGGTATCGCTGTCGTGCGCTTTGACTATTTCATATACCAGAGAGGTTGTGGTGGTTTTGCCGTTTGTACCTGTAATAGCAATAATGTCGCCTTTGTCGTAGAGATAGGCAAGCTCGATTTCGCTGTAGACAGGGATATTCATTTCTTTTACGGTTTTCATTATAGGTGTATCAAGAGGTACACCGGGGGACACAACGCAGATATCAAAATCCTTAAGTTCTTCGTTTTTTATGTCTCCGAGAAGGAAGGGGATATCTTTATTCCCGCTTATCTGTTCTGATACTGCTTCGGTATTGAGGTCTTTGTTGCCGTCATATACGGTGAAGTTTTCACCGAGCTGTAAAAGCATCTTTCCTGCGGCAATACCGCTTCTGCCTGCACCGACTATAAGATAATTTTTAGCTTTCATTAATAAGCCTCCAAAATCCTGAATTCAATATATTATAGCACCGAGTATTTTCTAAATCAAGAGAAAAAACAAAGTAACCACCGATAAATCTTATCAAATGGTTACTTAATCCTTTATTTTTGCCGAGCAGGGATAGAAGCTTCCGTCGAAAATCCATCTGCCGTCTTTTCTTACAATTATAAATGTATAGCTTTTGGGACTATACTCGTTTTCATATTTGGGGTAGTAGGTGGGATAAAGAATGTATTTATATTTTTTATAAGTTACCTTTTTCAAGGTGTCTGTATAATATTTTGTACCCTTGTCCGGGTCGCCTGAGCCGCCTTCGGCATAGTAGTAAAGCTTGTCACCCACCTCGATGTAAAGATAAAGCTCGTTTTCGTAAATCTCTTTTGCAAAGTACCTGCTGAGCATTTTTTCAAGATCACTCTTGCTCTTTATATCCGGATGGTCAACGGGAGCAAACTTGCAAAGCAGACCGTAGAACTCACGGTAGATATAGCCGGATGAAGAAGTATATGAGCAGGAATATATCCAGTTCATATATATATCCATAGCGTTATTAAAGAGCTTACGTGCTTCATCAGCTTCAATAGGCATCGGGTTGGTTGTTACCTTAAGCTTAGCCGAGTAATCACCGTAGTAGGTTTTACTGCCGACCTTTTTATAGGCCCTTACTGCAAAACGGTAAGAGGCTTCTGGTTCCAGCTTAGTAATCGTGAGAGACTCTTTGGCAACATTGTCAATATGAGTATATTTCTTGGTGTCTGCATTGTAGAAGTATACAGCATATTTTGCTCCCGGCACTTCATTCCAGGTAAGCTTGAGCTTAGTTGAATAGATAGCAGAAGTGTCGAGACCTTTAACCCTGGAGGGCTCTTCGACTTTTGTTGTAACTTTAACATAGTCCGAAACAGTGGCATAGAGTTTCTGATCACCGTCATTATTATAGCTCTGAACAGCGAAATAATATGTTTCGCCTTCCTCGAGGTCGCTGACTTTACACTCATTATCCTTGACATTTTTTATGAAGGTATACTTTTCACGTGAAGGTGAGTAGAAGAATACGGCATAAGCATCGCAGTTCTTTACTTTATCCCACGACAGAGACACTGCCGATGTGCCTGAGGCTTTGGCTTTGAGAGAGTTAACCTGAGAGGGAGCTGAGACAGCGAGGCACAGGGATGTAAACAGACATAAAAGTGCAGCTGTCATAAATGTATGCAAGCTGAATTTTTTAAGCAAAAAAGCTTTCATTCCTATACCTCCTCTTCTCATATTTATGCGAATTATACCATATTTGTCATAATTTTACAGTTCCACTGTGGGTAGTATAACACGCGAATGTAAAATCTGTGTGAAATTTCGGGCCTAAAATGAAAAAAATCCGAAAAATTTTTGCAATTGTTGTAAAAATAAAAGAAAAATGCTATAATAATTTTATAATTTTTAAGGACGGTGAAAAAATGATATCTGTAGTTATGGCAGTTTATAAAGGTGATAAGAATATTCATCAGCAGCTCACCTCCGTCCTTTCTCAGCTGAGCTATGGTGACGAGGTTATTGTCTCTGACGACAGGCCGGGAGAAATCACCGAAAGAATTGTTAAAAAAATAGCTGCCACAGACAGCAGAGTTATATGGGTTGAGGGCAAGAATAAGGGTACCACTGCCAATCTTGTAAATGCCATACGCCACTGTAAGGGCGACAAGATACTCTTCTGCGACTGCAAGGATGTGTGGCTTCCCGATAAGGTCAAGCGTGTTACGGATGCTTTTGAAAGCGGCGCAGACTTAGTGCTGCACAACGCATATATAACCGATGAGAGTCTGGAAATTACCGACTACTCATTTTTTGAAAAGTACGGTGTCAGCAAAAGTGCTCTTTCGAATATTTTTAAGAATACTTTTCTCCTTAGCTGCATGGCAATTGACAGAAAGCTTCTTAAGAGGATTATGCCCATTCCCAGAAGTATCCCTGCGGTATCCCAGTGGATAGGAGTTATCGGATGCATTTACGGCAAAGTGAAGCTTATTGATATACCGCTTATGTATTGCCGTGTAGGCAGAGGAAAGAGGGGTAGTTTTGAAGAGACTTTCAGAGTTACCGGCAGAAGCAGGAATGTGTTTATAAGCAAGCTTTACAAGAGGGTTGTTTTTGGCAACGGGTGAGAGGTGAATAATTAGCAATTAGCAATGAGTAATTAGCAATGTGGGTCGCTTCGCTCCAAAATTATATCCGCTTTAGTTGTGGTGAAAGAGTTAGAATCTACCCGCAAAACCCAATAAAAAAATCAAAGAGGCAACTTTTCTTCAAGTTGCCTCTTATAATTTTACTCGCTTCAAGTTTTGAGAAGCCTTAATCTGCGGAGCTTAGCTGACTGTTAGCAGAATGTAAACCCGCGACTGCATTGCTAATTACTCATTGCTAATTACTAATTATTAAATCAATAGTTTTCCTTGCGCACTTCAAAATAGCTCTGAGGATGTGCACATACAGGGCAAATCTCAGGTGCCTTCTTGCCCATTACAAGATGTCCGCAGTTGCGGCATTCCCACATGGTTTCTTCGCTCTTCTCGAATACTGCCTGCATCTCAACATTATTAAGAAGTGCACGGTATCTCTCTTCGTGGCTCTTTTCAATAGCAGCAACCATTCTGAACTTAGCTGCGATTTCTGTGAAGCCTTCTTCTTCGGCTTCCTGAGCCATTCGGTCATACATATCTGTCCATTCGTAGTTTTCGCCTGCTGCAGCTGCTGCAAGGTTTTCTGCTGTGTCACCTAAACCGCCGAGATATTTGAACCACATCTTAGCGTGTTCTTTTTCGTTGTTTGCTGTCTGCTCGAAAATAGCAGCTATCTGCTGATAGCCCTCTTTCTTAGCCTTGGAAGCGAAATATGAATATTTGTTTCTTGCCTGGCTTTCACCTGCAAATGCTTCAAGGAGATTCTGTTCTGTCTTTGAGCCTTTAAGTTCCATAATGATTTCCTCCGTTAATATAAATTTTATTGTATCAGGTCAGCTTCTGCTGACTATTATACTTTATCATTATTGCCTTATTTTGTCAACTTTAATCAGCCGACCTCTTTTAAAACCTTCTGCATTACTCTGTTGGCTACAGGTATAGCGTGAGTATAGCCGAGTCCGCCGTTTTCGAGACATACAACTATAGCATAAGGGAAGCCTTTTTTATTGCTGAAGCCTACAAACCAGGCGTGGCTTCTGCCGTTTGACACCTCTGCCGAGCCTGTCTTGCCACACATCTCAAGGCCCGGGAATTTGTTGTCGCTGTAGTAGTTCTTTACATTAGAGCGAAGAAGCTTCTTTACCTTCTTTGCTGTCTCTTCGCTGAGCTTTACATTGGTGTTGACCTTACTCTTTACGTCGACTATCTCCGAGGACTCCTCAACTATATATGGAGTCATAGCCTTACCGCCATTGGCGATGGCTCCCATAAACATAAGCATCTGACAGGGGTTTACCAGGGTAGTGTACTGACCGATACCTGCCCAGCCAAGGTCAAGCTTTGTGCTGTCACTTACGTCAAAGGTGCTTCTGACAGTTTTAGCCTTGCTGATAGTCACGTTTTTACCGAAGCCTAATGCTCTTACGGTTTCCGTCAGCTTGTCCTTGCCCACCTCGTTTGCGAGCTCTGAAAATACACTGTTGCAGGATACGTTGAGTGCTCTCTCAAAGGTGAGAGTACCGTGAACGCCGTTACAGATAACGTCGCCCTTGCCAAAGGTTTTCTTACCCGTACACTTGAACTTTCTCGAATAAAGGTCGGGTATATTTTCGATAGCGCTTATGGCTGTTACAACTTTGAAAGTGGAGCCGGGAGTGAATACACCTGAAATGGCTCTGTTCATATAGATGCCGTTGTATTTTCCCGTAGTGTTTGTATCTATGTCCGAGGGCTTGTTTGCAGGATCATAGGTAGGAGCCGACACCATACATACCACTTCACCTGTTTCGTAGTTATATACCGTAACTGTGCCCTTATTGCCGTTCATTGCACTGTATGCCTCGGCACATATATCAGCGTCGATTGTAAGCTTTATATCAACACCCTCATCACTTGAAAGAGTGCCGTAGATGCCCTCAACAAAATTATAGCCGATAAGGTTGGAGCGATAGAGAGTCTGCACTCCTGTGGCAATGTACCCTGCCGAGTCACCTACAACGTGCAGGGTTGAAAGTCTCTTGTTATAATTCTGATTGAACTTTCTTTTGCCATTTTCAGTTGAGACCAGGACTTCGCCGTCGCTGTCGTATATTGTGCCTGCGACAGTCAGCTCACCGCCTTTATATATAAGAGCGTTTGCTCTGTTGGCTACCCAGATATCACCGTCGGATATGAAGCCGTAAAGCATAATGCCGAGTCCTATAAAAAAGGCGACAATAAGGAAAATTATAATATATGTTCTTCTTGTGGTGTTTCGCATATCGTTACCTCCTAAGGTAACAGCAACCGAACCGAGCAAGTCTTAAATGTCCGATTTGCAGTACCTTTGAAATTTTTTCTCCTCGCAATACGCGAGTATTGTCTCGTCGAAGAAAATCCCAAATGCACCACAACTCGGGCATTTAAGATCTTCGGGTTTATCACGAGGAGATTTTCGTCAGCCTCAAGGCGAAAGGTGCAGACAATACTTGCGTATTGGCAAGCCTTTTAACGCAGAGATGGCGGAAATATACCGTGATAAACCTGGTTCAGTTTGATTGCTGTTACCTTATGTTTTGTAAAGCTTGGGATAAGCTCTCACGTCCGCAGATTTGATAAAGGCAAAGAGTGCCCATGAGCATATCATACTCGAGCCGCCCTGACTGACAAAGGGAAGTGTTACACCTGTCAGAGGCAAGAGGTCCGTTATACCGAAAATATTGAGGCATATCTGGAAAAGAAGCATTGCCGAAGCCGAGCAGGCGGCAATGGAATAAAAGGTAGAGGGTGCACTTCTTGAGCTGATAACTGCATAGATTGCGATAAAAGCGAAAGCCAGCACAACGGCAAAGGCTATTACTATGCCCATCTCTTCACATATAAGACCGAAGATAAGGTCGGTGGTTGAAGCGTAAACATTCCGGAGAGCTCCGTTGCCTACACCTAAACCGAAAAGTCCTCCCGATACGGCGTAAATGAGCACTCTCGTCTGCTGGTAGCCTGCTCCGTAGATATCCTCCCATACGTGACGGTAAGCGGCAAAACGAGCCGCAACGTGAGGTCTGAAGTAGATAATAAGCACTGCTCCTATAAGTGCGGCGGCACAGATGAAGATAATTGAACGAAGGTCGCCCGAGCGCATAAATGATATAACTATGAATGTGAAGAAGAATATAAGTGCCGTACCGAAGTCTCTCATAAGGAAAAGCACACCTATACAGCCCATAGCGAAAACTATGTACATATATATATTCTTTGCTGTAAGAAGCTTATCGAGGGTTGCCGCACCCACAAAGATGAAAGCTATCTTAACAAACTCCGACGGCTGAATTGAAAAGCCCTTGAATGCCAGCCAGTTATAAGCGCCGTTGATTGCGCCCACGGCATATTTAATATAAACAAAGGAGCCTGCAAGGAAAACAAGGGCAAAGACTGCAAGAGGAATTCTGACGAACATAACTCTTTTAACGTCCATAATAAACCATAAGAGCACGTCGTAGATAATTACGCCTGCAACTACGGTAATAAGCTGCTTGAGCATGCCCGAGGGGGCAACACTTGCCTGAAGACACATACCGATACCGCTTAAGAAGAAGGCGATGAACTCCAGTTCAAAATTGACCTTTTTGGGCACCATTCTCATAAAGCCTACATAAGCCCATTCGAAAATGATATAGGCTAAAAGCTGTATAGCAATGCTGTAATTTATTTCTTCGCCGCCGAATATAACAGGAGTAAAGGAGATAACCTGAAAGGATGTCAGAAGAAACAGGATAAAGCTTCTGTCAACATACTTGTATTTTCTTCTTACCTTGTCGCCGCGGCTTATATTTTTTCGTGGATTCTGCTGCTGCACGGTTAAACTCCTTTCTTATGAAACTGTTTTGGTTTTGACTCTGTAGTAAAGTCTCTCATCGCCGATTGCTATAATGTCACCGTCAAAGAGAAGCTGAGGAGCGGTTACCTTTCTGCCGTTTAAGAGGGTGGGTTTACCTGAGCCTGCATCTTCTATTGCCCAGCCGTCTTCATAAAGGACAATAAGGGCGTGAGCCTTTGAGGCGGAATTCAGCTTTATATCACTTCGTCTTGAAGATCCTATTTTCACCTCGTTGCCGCAGAGAATAAAGATTTCGCTCGAATCCTTATTGACAATGCAGTGCTGAGTTATGCGTCTGACATTTTTCTGTGTTCTCGGGGTCTCAACAGTATAGGAGTCAGCGTTTCTGTATCTGGGAGCAGGGGAGGGTGCTGTACCCTGCCGTGTCTGAGGCTGAGTTCTTTGTCTCGGTGCCGCTGTCTGCTGAGGTGTCTGCTTGCCCTGCTGAGGCTTTCCGCCTGTCTTAGCTGTCTTCTGAGCGGTTTTCTTTTTCTGCTTGCCTACTCTTTGAACAGGGTCATCGGCCACCTCAAAGCGGAAACGGATTTTACCTAAAGTGATGATATCACCGTTTTCTATGGTTTGTTTCTTTGTTACGGCAGTACCGTTTACCTTGATTGGAGCTTTTGATAGGGTCTCGAAGATATACCAGCCGTCAATACGTCTTGATATAACCGCCTGGACTCTGGGAATAGAGTCATAAGACAGAATAACATCGCAGGAGTTACCTCGGCCTATAGAGGTCTCCCACATATTAAGGGCGTGTCTTTCACCCGAATGCATATCTGAAATATACCCGTAGGTCTTTTCTTTAGGGTGACCCAGCCATAAGGCGAGAATACATTTCACTAAAAGTATCACCGTTATAAGGGGCAACACGATTCTCGAAATATCAGTAATAAATTCCATAAGTACCTCACTGTTTTTATATCAGTTCAATCATATTCTACTTAAAAGGTTTTGTCAACAAGTCAGGGGGAATTTCAGAAGATAATAAAGCCTCTTGTTTAAATGTAGTATAAAGTCTTATTTACCTTTTCTGTCTTTTCCCGGGGTGTTTCCGTAAAACTCCTTATATTTCGCTATAAAGTGACTTTCTGAGCAAAAACTCAGCTGATAGGCTATCTGCGAATTGGAAAAGCCTCTGTTGATGAGTCGCCTGCTTTCTCTGAGCTTTTCACTGAGAATATATTTTGCCGTTGTGTGACCTGTATTCTCTTTGAATAAAAGACTCAGGTGGTCTTTTGATACACCACAGTAAGATGCCACCTGCAAGGGCGTGATTTTCTGATAGAGGTTCTGCTCTATATAGTGTGCCGCTTTTTTCACTACCGGGTGGGATATTTTCTTTCGTGCGGACTTCTCTACAAGTTCTGCCAGCTCAACTGCTTTCCCTGCCAGAAATGAGGGTATCTCCTCAGCTTTTTTTATACTGTCGATTTTCTGTATGTATTCATCGGATATACTGTAGGCGAGAGCTTCGCTGACTCCGCCTCTGATTGCCGCTCTTACTGCAAGGGTAGTGCAGCATACAGCAAAATACTGCATCTGCCTTAAGTCGTTGTGGCTCATTCTTCCCACTACTACACTTTGTCCCCACAAGGACGAGAGCATATTCTTCGTACCCTCAACATCGCCGTTTTCAATACACGAGTAAAACATAACCTCAGTCTCATAAGGAGTATGCTTTTTTTCAGCTTCAAGCCGGGCGTAATATGGGTCAGCAGAGTACACGGGGAGTATTTCTATATTTTTATCTGAAAAATCCGACATAAAATTCACCTCTTTTTAATTATATCACTTTTTTATGACATAAACAACTGTATTTTGATATAAATTTTTAGCCTTATACTATAGAATTATAATGACAAATTTTTTTTGAAAAGGAGAAAGAACCAATGAGCGAAAAAAACTATCAGGCTATACTTGAGCAGATGACTCTCGAAGAAAAAGCATCACTTTGTTCAGGTCTTACCAACTGGCTTACTAAGCCCATTACACGTCTGGGCATCCCCTCAGTATGGATGAGCGACGGACCTCACGGTCTGAGGAAAGAGATGCAGACAGGTGGCACCAATATAATGCAGAAGGCCGAAACTGCTACCTGCTTCCCCACTGCTGTTACAACGGCAAGCAGCTGGGATCCCGAGCTCCTCGAAGAGGTTGCATCGGCTCTTGCAGACGAGGCTAAGGCTTATAAGGTTACAACTGTTCTCGGTCCCGGCGTAAATATCAAGAGAAGCCCTCTTTGCGGCAGGAACTTCGAATATATTTCCGAAGACCCCTATCATGCAGCCCGTATGGGTGCAGCTTTTGTTCACGGTATACAGAAAAACGGCATAGGCGTAAGCCTCAAGCATTTCTGTGCCAACAACCAGGAGCATATCAGAATGTGCATTGACTCCGTTGTTGACGAAAGAGCTCTTCGTGAAATCTATCTGGCTCCTTTCGAATACATAGTTAAAACCGAACAGCCCACCACAGTTATGTGCTCCTACAACAGACTCGGCGGTACATATCTTTCAGACAACAAGCGTATGCTCACAGACGTGCTTCGTGGCGAATGGGGCTATAAGGGCATCGTTGTATCAGACTGGGGTGCAGTAAACGACAGAGTTGAAGGTATCAGAGCAGGACTTGACCTTGAAATGCCCGGTAACGGCGGTATGAACGACAAGCATATTGTCACAGCTGTAAAAGACGGTACACTCGACGAAGCTGACCTTGATAAGGTTGTACTTCGTATGATTAAGTTTGCTTTCGAATGCAAAGAAAACGAAGGAGCAGGCTACAAGCCCGATTTCAAGGCTCACCACAAAATCGCAAGGAAAGCCGCAGCAGAATCGGCAGTACTTCTCAAAAACAATGACAATGCTCTGCCCCTTAATCCCAAGCAGAGAGTTGCCGTTATCGGTGCTCTTGCAAAGAATTTAAGATATCAGGGTGCAGGCTCGAGCCATATCAATCCCCCGAAAACAGTATCCTTTACCGAAGCAATGAGAAACGAAGGCCAGTCCTTTGCTTATGCTCCCGGTTATACTCTCAAGGGTAACGGCTACAACAAGAAGCTCATTGACGAGGCTGTAAAGGTTGCAAAAGGCAAGGATGCAGTTCTTCTTTTCATCGGTCTTACAGATGCTTTTGAAAGTGAAGGCTTCGACCGTAAGCATATCAACATTCCAAAGAGCCATAATATACTTGTAGATGAAATCTCAAAGGTAAACGAAAACGTTATCGTTGTTCTTTCCTGCGGTTCACCCATCAAGATGGATATGTGGGAATATAAGGCTAAGGCTATTCTCAATCTCTACCTCGGCGGTCAGGCAGGTGGCGAAGCAGCTTATGACCTTATCTACGGCAAGGTTAACCCCAGCGGTAAGCTTGCTGAAACTTTCCCCTTCAACAATGAGGACAATGTTGTTTCCAAGTATTTCCCCATGGGTCCCAGAACTGTAGAATACCGAGAGAGCATCTATGTTGGCTACCGTTACTTCGATACTGCAAAGAAGACTGTTCAGTACCCCTTCGGTCACGGTCTTTCATATACCAAGTTTGAGTATAAGAACATCAAGCTCAGCAGTAAGAAAGTAAACGAGGGTGAAAAGCTTACCGTTACATTTACTCTTAAAAACATAGGTGATGTTGCAGGTGCAGAAGTAGCTCAGGTTTACGTATGTCCGCCCAAGAGCAAAATCTATAAGGCTGACAGAGAGCTCAAGGGCTTCAAGAAGGTATTCCTCGAGCCCGGCGAAAAGAAAAAGGTTTCCATTGAGCTTGACGAAAGGGCCTTCAGCTACTATAACGTTAATATCAATGACTGGCACGCAGAAAGCGGTGAATACAAAATCATCGTTGCTGCATCCTCAAGAGACAGCCGTCTCTATGACAGCGTTGAGGTTATAACAAACAAGCCTGATGCAGAGGTACCCGACTACTCAAAGACTGCTCCTATTTACTATACAGTTGATACAATGGCTACTATTCCCGACAAGCAGTTTGAGGCGGTACTCGGAAGAGAGCTTCCCGACAACAGCAAGTTCACTAAGGGTGAGCTGACTATAAACAACTCAGTAAAACAGGTTGCAGTGAGCCCCACAGGTAAGGCTCTTTACGGTGTACTCAATGTTGGTGCAAAGATAGTTTCACTCAGTGCCGAAAACCCCGAAATGATTACAAATTCCGTTAATGATCTGCCGCTCCGCTCCTTCAGCGGTTGGACAGGAGGACTTATATCGCAGAAGAGCGTTGACGGTCTTCTGGATATGTGCAACGGCAAAAAAGGCGGCTTTAAGAAGCTTATTGATGGCTTTAAGAAAGACTGATAGGCAGCAAAAAAGGGGACTGTCTTTAGAGACAGTCCCGAATTTAACGAGGTGAATACAATGAAAAAATTTTTAGCAGTTATTTTATCTCTTCTTATGATTGTAACCTGCTTTACAGCCTGTGGCGACACAAAAGAGCCTGAGGAAAACAATACAACAACATCTTCGGGTATTGAGGGTGTAAAGAAGCCTCAGGAAAGCCTTGAGGGTGTAAAGCACGCTTCCTTTGAGAAGTTCACTGCTGTTGACCTTGCAGGAAACACTGTTGACGAGAGCATTTTCAAGGGCAAGAAGCTGACAATGATAAACATCTGGGCAACCTTCTGCAGACCATGTATAGGCGAGATGCCCGACCTTGAGTGGCTCAGCAAGAAATATGCTGACAAGGGCGTTCAGGTTATGGGTATTGTCTGCGATGTAAGCTACTCCGGCGACGGCTATGAGCCTTCTCTTTATGATGCTGCACTTGCTATTGTAGAGGATACAGGTGTGACTTACACAAGTCTTCTTCCCAGTGACTCCCTTGATATGATCAAGCTCAGCGAGGTTTACTCGGTACCTGAGACAATTTTTGTTGATGAAAACGGCAAGATAGTCGGTGAGAGCTTTATCGGCTCGAGAAGCTTTGAGGATTGGAAGGCAATTGTTGATTCGATACTTGCAAATATGGAATAAGCGAAGCTTTGCTAAAAGAATAAATAATATAGAAAAAAGAATAATTTAAAGCAGCAGATTAACCGAAGTTGTCTGCTGCTTTTGTAATATCAGATATGTTTTGGGACTCTGTCTCAAACCCTGCAAGCTTTTGTAAAAGTTTGACAAAACTTTACTTATTCTTCTTCGCTTCGAGCCTGTATATAGGCTGACCTAAATCGCTGAACCTCTTCTCATACTCCGTTACAATATTACCCTCAAAACCGCCGTTATGAAGGTCAAGAGACACATTCTCAATTCTGTACCCTGCCGCCGAAAACTCCTCAATTGAAAACTCAAAGAAATGCATATTGTCCGTTTTCTGATGTATCTCACCCTTTTCGGTCAGAAGCTTCTCGTAAAGCGAGAGGAAGTCTCTGTGAGTGAGACGGTGCTTTGCATATCTCGCCTTGGGATAAGGACAGGAGAAATTGAGATAAATAAGCTCGATGCTGTTTTCGGGAATGTACTTAGGCAGATACTCGGCAGCACCGCATATAAAACGCACATTTTTAAGACCGATGCTCTGAGCCTTTTCAACTGCACCTACAATTACATTCTTTATCTTTTCAACAGCAATAAAGTTGATGTCAGGGTGGCGTTGAGCAAGCTCAAATATAAACTGTCCCTTGCCGCAGCCGATTTCCATTCTGATGGGATTGTTATTACCGAAAATCTTTTTATAATCAAAAAGCTCTTTTTCTTCTATTGCCTTGTTGAAGTCTCTCTCGTCGCTCTTTGTTTCGAGGATATATTCGCTTACAGCGTCTATTCTTTCGTCAAGATATTTCTTTTTTCTCATTCTCATAAGGGGTAAACCTCAGCCTTCTTTTTCATATAAAACCATTATAATACTCATAAGATAATTTGTCAAAAGGTTTTTATAATAAAATTCACAAAAAATAATATAGAGTTTTGTGTATTAAAACGAAAAGTTTTGTATATACTATACTAAATATTGACAAGTATATTATAAAAATTATATAATATGTCTTGGAGAATAGGAGATTATAATTAAATATATTACGATGGAGAGATGAAGAATGAAATTAAAAGGGGGTCTTTCTGCGAAAAGAATCCCTGTTCCCACACCTGAAAGCATTATCGGCGCAGACGGTAAAGCTGTTTTCGGTACCTTTGACAAGGAGTTCCCAAAGCTTAATTTTCTTGATATCAAGGATCAGTCCTTTTTACCCGATTTCACCAACTGGATCCGCTACAGCGGCTGGGAGGCAATAGAGGTAAACTTCAAAGACTGCATACTTCTTACGGCAGTGTGTTCAATGGCTGTCATAACAACTTCGGTAACCTGCTTCTTCGATAAGAAAAGCGGCAAAATGACATCCTGGGAAAAGACATACTACTTCGGCAAAAAGCTCAGGCTTGCCGATACTCTTTTAGGCGGTGACACTGCTTATCTCAGAGACAAGGACTATAACTTTGAGTGTGTCAACACCTTTGAAAAGGGCAATGCAAAGATAAAGGGCTCGGCTACTGACAAAAGAAACGGTAATATTAAATTCGAGCTCGACCTTCAGAGAGCCTGCCTGCCTAATATTGTAAGCATTCCCTTCGGCGACAATAAGCCTCTTTATACTCAGAAAGACGTATTCAGTGTAAAGGGATATGTTGAGTTTGGCGGCAAATGCTATGAAAGTGATGAGAGCACCACTGCAATTATCGACGACCATAAGGGATACTACCCCAGACGTATGCACTACGACTGGGTTACAACTATGGGCAAAAAGGAAATAGACGGCAAGGAGCAGTATTTTGCCGTAAACCTTACGAGAAATCAGTCAATCTGCCAGACGGACTATAACGAGAATATTATATGGTTTGAGGATAAGATTTCATACCTTCCCCCCGTACGCTTCGAGCATATCTCATATAACGAATGGAAGGTAAAAGACGTCTACGGCAGAGTGAATGTCGATATTCATATTAAGGACAGATACATAAGAAGAATAATAGCTTCACCCGTAATGAATGTAAACTACCATATAGTTTTCGGCACGCTCGGCGGCTATGTAGAAGACGAAAAGGGCAACAGATATTCCCTTGAGGGTATGGCAGCAATAGGTGAAGACAAGACGATGGTATATTAATTAAGTTATCAGGCTCTAAAAGGGAGCTTAGTATAAAATACATTGGAGGAAAAAATATTATGAAAACTTTAAAGAAGGCTTTATGCCTTATTCTCTGCTTGCTTATGGCGATGTCATCTATGGTTTTTGCTACCGCAGAAGATGCGGCACAGGCAGATGAAACAGTAGCGCTCACACAGGAAGACTTCCTTACAGTACAGGGCAGAAAAATCGTCAATCAGAAGGGCGAAAACGTACAACTCAAGGGCGTCAACCTCGGTGCATGGCTCGTTCGCGAAAACTGGCTCAACCCTGACTGTATCGATGTTGAATACAAGTCAAAAATGACAGAAGAAGAGCAAAAAAAGTATTGGGGTACCTTCTATGAAGACATGACAGCCGAACAGAAAGCTGTTTTTGATCCGTACTATAAAAAAGATTATGACGGTGAAATGGTTTATGATGTATTAGAGAAGCGTTTCGGCAGAGAAAAGGCTCAGGAACTTCTCAATATTTTCTATGACAACTGGATTACAGAGTGGGACCTTGACAATATCAAGTCAATGGGCTTCAACTGTGTACGTGTGCCCTTCTGGTACAGAAACTTCTACTATGATGATAAGGGCACAAAAATCCTTGACGAAAAGGGCGACTGGGACTTCTCAAGACTCGACTGGGTAGTTGAAGAATGCGGTAAGAGAGGACTTTATGTTATCCTCGATATGCACGGCGCAGTAGGTTCACAGTCCGACGCACCTCACGCAGGCAGAGCATTCCAGGGCGCACAGCTTATGGAAAACAGCGAAAGAGGCGAAGAATACCGCAGACTCACAGACGAGCTCTGGACAGCTATCGCAGAGAGATTTAACGGCAATCCTGCCGTTGCAATGTATGACCTTCTCAACGAGCCTATGTGCGACGTTAAGTGCGGCGAGCTTACAAGAAGAATAAAGAACGAGGCTATTTATACCCGTCTTTATGATACAGTACGTGCAGTTGACAATGACCATATTATCACAATGGAAGCTATCTGGACAGGCTGGGCACTTCCCAAGACTTTCTTCAAAGGTTGGGAGAATGTAGTTTACCAGGTTCACTTCTACAACAACTCAGACTTTATCTTCAACTTCTTCCTGCTTCTTACAATTGCAATTCACCCCAACGTACCACTTATGGTAGGTGAATTCTATCCCCACGAGAAGACAACATGGAACAACTGCTTCTCAACAATGAATAAGCTGAATTACAGCTGGATGTGTTGGACATATAAGGCAACAGGCAGTGGCATGTGGGATTCAGACTGGTGTATGTACGGATCAAAGAATGGTTTTTCAAGAGCAAAGATTTTCAGCGGCTCATACGAGCAGATCGCAGCAGCATGGAGCGCAGAGCGACTCAACACAAACGGTGATTGGTTTGTTGATACAGGCCACTACACAAACAACGTAGAAGCACATCTTTAATTTTATAAAACTCAATTAAACAGCAAAGGCAGTCCGCAAATGGACTGCCTTGAGTTTTTCTATAACAAAACGGAGTGACCTGAAAGTCGCTCCGTTTAAATCTATCTTAGAATAAGCCTGTGATTTTGCCGTTTTTGTCAACGTCAATCTTCATTGCAGCAGGCACCTTGGGAAGACCGGGCATTGTCATAATATCACCGGTGAGAACTACGATAAAACCTGCACCTGCACTTACCTTAACATTTCTTACGGTTACTGTAAATCCCTCGGGTGCACCAAGCTTAGTGGGATCATCAGAGAAGCTGTACTGTGTCTTTGCAACACAGATGGGAAGGTTGCCGTAGCCCATTTCTGTCAGCTTTGCAATCTGCTTCTTAGCAGCAGGCAGGAATGCAACATCTTCACCGCCATAAACATTCACAACGATGTCCTTGATTTTCTTTTCAATAGTGTCTTCTGCATTGTAAGAGAAGCTGAAGTTTGAGTTATCCTCTTCTTCACAAAGGCGAACAACCTCTTTGGCCAGCTCTTCGCCGCCCTTACCGCCGTCTGCCCATACAGTTGAAAGACAAACATTTACACCCAGCTCCTTGCACTTTTCGATAACGAACTCGATTTCCTTATCCGTATCGGTGGGGAAGCGGTTAACTGCAACAACGCAGGGAAGTTTATATACATTCTTGATATTTGAAACGTGTCTGAGAAGGTTGGGGATACCGCCCTCGAGAGCCTCTAAGTTTTCTTCGCCAAGCTGAGTTTTAGCGAGACCGCCATGCATTTTAAGAGCACGGATAGTTGCAACCATAACTACTGCTGAGGGAGTAAGACCCGCCATACGGCACTTGATATCAAGGAACTTCTCAGCACCCAGGTCAGCGCCGAAGCCTGCTTCAGTGATAGCGTAGTCGCCCATTTTAAGAGCTGTCTTGGTAGCGATAACTGAGTTGCAGCCGTGAGCAATATTGGCAAAGGGACCGCCGTGTACAAAGGCAGGGGTACCCTCAAGAGTCTGAACAAGGTTAGGCTTGAGTGCGTCTTTAAGAAGTGCTGTCATAGCACCAGCAGCACCGATTTCACCACAGGTAACAGGTTTATCCTCAAAGTTATAGCCTATAACGATACGGGAGAGTCTTTCTTTAAGGTCAGTGATTGAATTGGCAAGGCAGAGTACGGCCATAATTTCACTTGCAACAGTGATGTCGAAGCCGTCTTCACGGGGAGTACCGTTTATCTTGCCGCCGAGACCGTCAACGATAAAACGAAGCTGTCTGTCATTCATATCGAGACAGCGCTTCCAGGTGATACGGCGAACGTCGATACCCAGCTGATTACCCTGCTGAATATGGTTATCTATCATTGCAGCAAGAAGATTGTTGGCACTTGTAATAGCATGGAAGTCACCGGTGAAATGAAGATTGATATCTTCCATAGGAACAACCTGAGCGTAGCCGCCGCCTGCTGCACCGCCCTTAACACCGAATACGGGGCCGAGTGAGGGCTCACGCAGAGCAACTGTAACTTTTTTACCTATACGGCTCATACCGTCTGCAAGACCGATAGTGGTAGTTGTTTTACCTTCACCTGCAGGTGTAGGTGTGATAGCTGTAACGAGTACAAGCTTGCCGTCGGGCTTGTCTTTAGCATCAGCTAAAAGTGAAAGGTCGATTTTTGCTTTATAGTTGCCGTACTGCTCGATGTACTTTTCAACCTCTGCTTTTTTAGCAATTTCAGTGATGTGTTTCATTTCGCACTGCTGAGCGATTTCGATGTCTGATAAATAACCCATTTCTTATTCCTCCCGTTTTACTCATATATTTACGAGTTGCCGTATTATACCGGCATTATCTAAAATTATACAATATTATCCTTTTTAAGTCAATGGAAAAATGTTATTTGGGTGCATAACTGCGAGGGCCGGGTGAAGCAGAGCCATAATAAAAGGTTTAAGGATTATGGTTCACAAACTTTTATATATAATGTAATATTTTCACTTGACAGAGAAGAAGATATTTTATATAATATTAAACTGATAGTTTATATTCAAATCTTATTTACGAAAGGAAGATATATAATGGCACAGGAAATTCTCCTTACCTCTGCCGGCCTTAAAGAACTTGAGGCTGAACTCGAAGATTTAAAAGTAAGAGGCAGACAGGAAATCAAAGAAAAAATTCAGGTAGCTCTTTCATTCGGTGACTTATCAGAAAACAGCGAATACGAAGAAGCAAGAAACGACCAGGGTAAACTTGAAGCACGTATCAGCGAAATCGAGGGTATTCTCTCAATGGCTAAAATCATTGATGAAGATGCACTCAGCACCGACATTATCCAGATGGGTTCAAAGGTAACAATCAAGGATATCGAATACGGCGACATCTATAAATATCAGATTATTTCCTCAACATCAACTTCAAAGGATAAGGGTGTTGACTACCTGACAAGTGACGAGTCACCCGTTGCCAAGGCTCTCATCGGTCATGCAGTCGGCGATATCGTTGAGGTTGAAGCTCCCATCGGTACCATCAAGTACGAAGTAGTTGAAATCAACAAGTAATTCCCCGAAAGGAAGTAAATATATGTCAGAAGAAAAGAATGTAGTTCTTCCCGAAGAGGAAGTGCAGCAGGACGTCAACGAGCTTCGTCAGGTGCGTGTTGACAAGCTCGAAGCTATGCAGGCAGCAGGCAAGGACCCCTTTGTTATCACTACCGCTGACCAGCAGGCTCATACAGCAGACCTTATAGCTAAGTTCGAAGAAATAGAAAAGCACGCCCAGGAAAATGAAATCCCCGCTGAAGAGGTTGAGGTTATCAACACTTCAATCTGTGGCAGAATTATGGCTTGGCGTGATATGGGTAAGGCTAACTTTATAGTTGTTGAAGATAAGACAGGTAAGCTTCAGGTTTATGTCCGTATCAACGATATCGGCGAAGAAAGCTTTGCAGAATTCAAGAAATGGGATATCGGTGATATCGTAGAAGTCAAGGGCTTCATCTTCAGAACAAGAAGAGGCGAAATTTCACTTCACGCTAAGGAAATCAGACTTCTCACAAAGTCACTTCTTCCTCTTCCCGAAAAGTTCCACGGTCTTACAAATACAGAGACAAGATACCGTCAGCGTTATCTTGATCTTATCGTTAATCCCGAAGTTAAGGATACCTTCATCAAGCGTTCACTTATCATAAGAGAAATCAGAAGATATCTTGACTCACAGGGCTTCATCGAAGTTGAAACACCTATGCTCGTATCAAATGCGGGCGGTGCAGCAGCAAGACCCTTTGAGACTCACTTCAACGCTCTTAATGAAGACCTCAAGCTTAGAATTTCACTTGAGCTTTACCTCAAGAGACTTATTGTCGGCGGTATGGAGAGAGTGTACGAAATCGGCAGAGTTTTCCGTAACGAAGGTCTTGACACAAGACACAACCCCGAGTTCACACTTATGGAGCTCTATCAGGCATACACCGACTATCACGGTATGATGGACCTTACAGAAAACCTCTACCGTCATGTAGCTCAGACTGTTTTAGGTACCACTAAGATTGTATACAACGGTATCGAAATGGATCTCGGCAAGCCCTTCGAAAGAATCACTATGGTTGACGCTGTCAAGAAGTATGCAGGTGTTGACTTCACTCAAATCAAGACAGATGAAGAAGCTAAGGCTCTTGCTAAGGAAAAGGGAATCGAGTTTGAAGCAAGACACAAGAGAGGCGACATTCTCAACCTCTTCTTTGAGGAATACGTTGAGCACCATCTCATTCAGCCGACCTTCCTTATGGATCATCCCGTTGAGATTTCACCCCTTACTAAGAGAAAGCCTGAAAACCCCGACTACGTTGAGCGTTTCGAGTTCTTTATGAACGGTTGGGAAATGGCAAACGCTTACTCCGAGCTTAACGACCCCATCGACCAGAGAGAGCGTTTCAAGGCTCAGGAAGAGCTTCTCAAGCAGGGTGATGACGAAGCCAACACCACTGACGAGGACTTTATGACAGCGCTCGAATACGGTATGGCTCCCACCGGCGGTATCGGTTTCGGTATCGACAGAATGGTAATGCTTATGACTGACTCATCAGCTATCAGAGACGTATTACTGTTCCCCACAATGAAGTCACTTGATAAATAAATCTCCCGAAACCCTAGTAAAATCAAGGGTTCTGAGAGACAGCAAAAATGTAAACATTCGTTTTTACGACAAATTTACGACAAATGAATATATGATATAGCAAAGCAGGACGGCATTTTGCCGTCCTGTAAATTTTATCCTATTACAACCTCAAATCGTCCTCTTTCCTCTGCTTCTTATCGTTGATAAGCCAGGGAATACCGAAGCCTGCACCGCCGCCGACAGCAAGACCGATAAGAATGAACAGCCACCAAAGAGGATTTTTCTTCTCCTTTTCGTCTTCCTCAGTGGTAGCAACCTGCTCCACCTTTTCTTCAATAACGGTGTTGACATCGGCAGTTTTCTTGTATTCCTTGCCGTAATCGTCCTCATAGGTTATGGTGATTTTACCCGTTACCTCGCCGAGAACATCACTGTCAACTCTTAAGTTTGCCGAGCCTTGTGCGCTTTGTGCAGGCTCAATATTACCGACGAAAACACTGCCGCCTGACTGCATACCCTCAATGTCGAAATCAAGAGTACAGTTGTAAATTCTGCTCTTGCCAGTGTTCATCAGGTCAAGAGTAACCGTCTGTGTGTCGCCCTGAATGACTTTTTTAGGTAAGACCGCACCGCTGTAGCTGAGCTTCACGCTCTGCTTTACATCGATTCTCACCGTGTCGCTTGACGAGTAAGAGCCGAAGTTTTTATCCTCGTACTCTGCCGACACCTGAAGGTCATGCTGACCGATAGTAGCTGTGTTAATAGCCTTCAGCTCGATTTCCCAAGTGTAGCTGCTGCCGGCGTAAATGCTCTTGACATACTTGGTGGGCATACCGACCGTAAGAATATCACCGCTTGGATCGGTCAGGCTGAATTTGATGTTATAGAGAGCTTTGGTGGTGCTGTAATTTTTAAAGGTCACCTTCAGCACCGCTGTTTTCTCGGGAGAAAGACTCTTTTCGCTAAGCTCATATGAGGTCACCATAAACCTCGGAGTTGAGTTATCCTCGGTTGTGGGCTCTTCTTTGGTTTCTTCCGTTGGCTCTTCGGTTTTTTCTTCCGGTGGAGAGGTGGAAAGGTATTCACTTGTGATGTACCCCTCCTTCCCCTCATAGATCACCTTGCTCCAACCGTCAGATTCTCCGATACGGGGGACGGAATTGCCTTTTTGCAGTACGGTGATGATTTCACAGTCTGTGTTGGGCTCAGTTCTGATGTTTACATTTGCTGTGGCATAGACAGTTTCCTCCTCGTACTCTGCTGCAGAGGCGAGCATAGGTGTTAATAAGAGGAGAAAGCATAGGATAAACACTGTTAATTTTTTCATATTAGCCACCTCACAGTTCTCTGATGTTTTCAACTATGCTG
>JAZSMR010000093.1:0-5400 GCA_045535965.1 Acutalibacteraceae bacterium | reverse complement strand
ATGATGCCTGAGTATCTTTCCTTTAAGCTGACGGGACAAATCAGAAACGAATACACCAACGCAACTACAGCTAACCTTGTAAATGCTGAAAGTAAGCGGTGGGATAAATATATTCTTGATAAGCTCGACTTACCTGAAGGCATTTTCTGCGAGCTTTCTCTCCCCGGCACAGTCGTTGGCAATTTCACAGATGAAGTTAAAGCTGAAATCGGATTTGACAGTACGGTTATTCTTTGCCCGTCACACGATACGGCTTCTGCCGTTGCGGCTTGTCCCGTTGACGGTGAAAGTGTATATATTTCTTCGGGTACGTGGAGTCTTATCGGCACAGAGAATCCTGTCCCCGTACTCAGTGAAAAGGCTTTTGAAGCTAACTTTACCAACGAGGGCGGAATCGAATACCGTTTCCGCTTTCTTAAAAATATTATGGGTATGTGGCTGTTTCAGAATATCCGCAGAAACATAAACAAAGAGCTTACTTATGATGAAATGATGAGCCTTGCAAAGACAAGCACCTTCACCGAAAAGATTGATCCCAACGACAATGCATTTCTTGCTCCCGAAAACATGATTGAGGCGGTAAGAAATTATCTCGGCAAGCCTGATTTGATGCTTGCTGATGTTCTTTCAAGTATTTACCATTCCCTTGCCGAGTCTTACAAAAAAGCAACCGAAGAAATTGAAGACATCAGCGGCAAGGAAATCAAGGCAATACACATTGTCGGTGGCGGCAGTAAGGATAAATATCTGGGTAAGCTGACTGCGGAATATACGGGTAAAAAGGTTTATACGGGTCTTATGGAGGCAACGGCAACGGGCAACATTCTTTCACAGATTATGAGTGACAAAAAAATAACTCTCGCACAGGCAAGAGAGATAATAAAATCAACCTTTGATGTTAAGGAGGTAAACTGATGAGCAGATACAGTGAAGCAAAAGAAATATATGCACGATACGGAATTGATACAGAAAAAGCACTTGAAGCACTTAAAAATGTATGCGTTTCCGTTCATTGCTGGCAGGGTGACGATGTTATCGGATTTGACAGCAAGGAGGCTCTTTCCGGCGGTATTCAGACCACGGGTAACTACCCGGGCAAGGCATGCACTCCCGAGGAGCTTATGGCAGACTATGACAAGGCGTTTTCACTTATGCCCGGCAAAAAGAAATTAAACCTTCACGCTTCTTATGCCTTTTTTGAAGATGGTGAAGCAGTCGGCAGAGATAAAATTGAGCCCAAGCACTTTAAAAAATGGGTGGACTTTGCCAAAAAAAGAAATATGGGTATCGACTTTAACCCCACATTCTTCTCGCATCCTATGGTTAAGGATAATCTTACCCTTTCTTCCCCCGATGAGGTGGTGCGTACATATTGGGTGAATCACGGACAAGCCTGCCTTAAAATTGCAGAATACTTTGCAGAGGAAACAGGCATACCCTGTGTTATGAATATATGGATTCCCGACGGCTATAAGGATATTCCCGCTGACAGACTTTCACCGAGAATGAGATTCAAAAAGAGCCTTGATGAAATTCTCGACACACCGTACAATAAAGAAATGGTATATGTAACTTTGGAATCAAAGGTATTCGGCATTGGTCTTGAAAGCTACACCGTAGGCTCGGCTGAATTCTGCCTCTCATACTCCGATTACAAGGGCATTACTCCTCTTATGGATAACGGTCATTACCATCCCACGGAAATGGTCAGCGACAAGATTTCATCACTGCTTCTCTTTAACGAAAGGATTGCTCTGCACATTACAAGAGCAGTCCGTTGGGACAGCGACCACGTGGTTATTTTTGACGATGAAACCAAAGAGATAGCAAAAGAGATTGTCAGAAATGATGCACTTGAGAGAGTGTTCATTGCGACAGATTATTTTGATGCATCAATCAATCGTATTGCCGCTTGGGTAACAGGTGTAAGAAGCGTGCAAAAGGCGTTACTGTTTGCACTTTTACAGCCGGATGAAAAGCTGAAGCAGTTACAGAGTGAAAGCAATTTTACTGAGATTATGTATCTTCAGGAGGAAATGAAAACTGCACCCTTCGGTGATGTGTGGAACGAATATCTGAAAAGAGAAAATGTGACTGCAAATTATTATACGGAAGTAAAAAAATACGAAGAGGAAGTTCTGGTGAAAAGAATATGAAGGATATACTGACTGCTCCCTTTGTGGAGGAAATGAAAATGACTACCGCAAATATGTACCGTCTCGGATGGGACGAAAGAAATGGCGGAAACATCAGTTATATGCTTGATGAAAAAGAGGTAAAGGAGTATCTCGACCTCAGTAATGTTATCCGTACAATTCCCACGGGCTTTGATGCAAAGAGCCTTATCGGCAAGATTTTTATTGTAACGGGTACAGGTAAGTATTTCAAAAATATTGCGTCTGATCCCGAAACAAACTTAGGCATTATCCGTATTGCAAAGGATGGCACTACAGCCGAGCTCCTTTGGGGTTATAAAGACGGCGGTAAGTTTACAAGCGAGCTTCCTGCTCACCTTATGAGTCACATGGCAAGACTTAAGGTTGACCCCGAGAACAGGGTTATAATGCACACACATCCGACACACACTCTTGCTATGAACTATGTTCATGAGCTGGACGAAAAGAAATTCACACATACTCTTTGGGAAATGTGTACCGAATGTATTGTAGTTTTTCCTGACGGTGTAGGCGTACTTCCCTGGATGCTTTGCGGTACAAACGAAATCGGTGAGGCAACGGCAAAGAAAATGGAAGAATTCAGACTCGTTGTTTGGGGAATGCACGGAATTTACGGTGCAGGAAAAACAATGGACGAAACCTTCGGTCTCATAGAAACCGTTGAAAAGGCGGCTGAGATTTATATGCTCACAGCACATCTGCCAAGAATCAACACAATAAAAGATGAAGAAATGGTTGAGCTTGCAGAGTTTTTCGGTGTCAATTACAGAAAGGATTTTCTGAATATATGAGTCTGATACTCATTGATAAAATGTAAGCACATAATCGGGAGGTGCTTTTATGAGTACTGAAAATTTATACTACACTAATCCGTCAAAACATTATATGGATGCCTTACCTTTAGGTAACGGCTCTTTGGGTGCTATGTGCTACTGCGGGGTAGGTGAAGATATAATTTCACTTAACCACGATACACTCTGGACAGGCCATCCCAGAAGGGTAATAAGGGACGGGGCTTATGAGGCATACCTTAAAGCACAGAAACTGGTTTCCAATGGCAGATACAAGCAGGCTCAGGACGAAATAGAAAATAACTTTGTTACCTGCTGGTCTCAGGCATATATGCCCTTCGGGGATCTGAAAATTCGTTTTGAAAATGAGAGCTTTGAATGCTATGAGCGAAACTTAAACTTATCCGAGGCTTTGCTTACAAGCACCTATAAATCGGACGGAGTTGCTTTCAGAAAGACAGCCTTTGTTTCCTGCCCCGATGATGTGCTTGTTTATAAAATTGAATCAGAAAATAAAAAAACGTTTTCTTTTAAGCTGACTATCGACTGCCCTCTGAAATCTTAAGCATACACCGACGGCGGTGTTCTTATAGTTGACGGTGAATGTCCAGGGGATGCAGACACACAAAGCTCTGCATATCCTTGCAACAGCATTGTTTATTACGATAGAGACGATGAAAGAGGTGTTCTGTTCCGAGGTGCAGTTATGATAAGCACCGACGGTGAAAAAGCAGAGGACAAAGCCTCACTTCATGTTGAAAACGCAACCTTTGCCCTTATTTACCTCTCAATAAAAACAAGCTACAACGGCTTTGACAAATATCCTGCAATTGAAGGCAGGGAATATAAAAATGCCTGCATTGACACATTGAAAAAGGCAGAGAACCTTGGCTTTGATGCTCTTAAAGGCAGACATATTAAAGACTACATAAAGTATTATGACCGTGTTTCGTTTTCTCTCGGCAAACAGTATAAAAAGTTAATTCCCACTGATGAAAGAATAAGAGCCTTTGAAGAAAACAAAGAAGATAAGGGTCTTTATGTGCTTTTATTCAACTTCGGCAGATATCTGCTGATTTCATCTTCAAGAGAAGGTACTCTTGCAACTAATCTGCAAGGAATATGGAGCAACAGCATAAAGCCATCCTGGAATTGCAACTACACTGTGAATATTAACACTCAGATGAACTATTGGCCCGTTCTTCCTTGCAATATGCCTGAGTTTATGACGCCTATGGTTGACCTTCTCAGAATGCTTGCTGTTACGGGTGAAGAAACGGCAAAGAGCTTTTATAATGCAGGTGGATTTGTTGTTCATCACAATGCAGATATATGGGGACATTCCGTTCCTCTTCACGGCAGAGCAAGCTGGGCCTTCTGGCAAGGCGGTTCAGGCTGGCTTTGCAGGAGCCTTTATGAGCTTTACGAATATACTCTTGATAAGGATTATCTGAAAAATACGGCATTTCCCATAATGAAAAAAGCGGCACGGTTTTATCTTGATATTCTTACAGAGGATGAAAATGGTGAATACATTATCTGTCCTGCAACCTCTCCCGAAAATATGTTTAAAACAAAAGAAGGCTCAGCTGCCGTTTCAAAGAGTACGGCTATGATGAACAGTATTGTTCTCGATTTATTTATTAACTGCAAAAAGAGCTGTGAAGCACTCAGAATAAATGATAGATTTTATGATGAAATCTGCAGAAGCATACCGAAAATCAAGTCTCTTTCAATCGGTGAAAAGGGAGAAATTCTTGAATGGAATGAGCCTCTAGATGAAACAGACCCATGTCACCGTCACGTTTCTCATCTTTATGCTCTGCACCCTGCAGGTCTTATAACCGAAAAGGATAAGGAACTGTTTGAAGCTTGCAAGAAAACCCTCCAAATCAGAGGTGACGACGGTACAGGCTGGAGCCTTGCGTGGAAGGTAAACTTCTGGGCAAGACTTCTTGATGGGAATCACGCTTTAAAGCTTATTGACAGACTTCTTACCCTCGTTGACCCTGATGCAGAAAATTACAGAAGTGGTGGCGTATATCCAAATCTTTTAGATGCTCATCCGCCTTTTCAGATTGACGGTAATTTCGGTGTACTAAGTGGTATATGTGAAATGCTTTTGCAGTCTGACGACGAAAATATTTATCTTCTTCCTGCACTTCCAGATAAATGGGAAAGCGGATTTGTAAAGGGTCTTGCCGCAAGAGGAAATATCACCGTAGACATTGAATGGGAAAAGGGTAAAGTGAAGAATTACACCTTACACGGTGATACGTCAAATATCAATGTTATTTGCGGAGGATGAATTTATGAATGTAAAGGAATATATCGAGAATAATTGGGATAATACAACCCGTTTATTTACAGAGGATGATGATACATTAATAGGCTTGCCGCATCCCTATACTGTGCCCTGTATAGAAGGGAAA
>JAZSMR010000014.1:0-9463 GCA_045535965.1 Acutalibacteraceae bacterium | reverse complement strand
ATAATAGTTTCAAGAATCTGTCCCATATAAAACTCTCCTTATTAATTATCATTAGAACACACATCATTTAAGCTTATCCATTATATACTGAAAACTTTCAGCCTTATGCGGCAGAGTACAGTCGGTACAATTCTTTATACCATTTTCGGTTATTGAATAATTACCGCCGCAGTCGGAATGATGATACAATGGACAATAACAGAAAAGGCAGTTGAAGTTTTCAGCATTATTCACCTTATGACAAGGGAAATACTCGCAGTTATGATTTCTAAAGAAATTTGAGCTGTTATCCATCTATACCCTCCATTTTCTGACGGTATTCAATCAATCCGTATTTGATTTTGATTCTCTCCATTTTCTCAAGCATAGGTTCTGCGGCAAGCATTATGAAAATCACAGTACCGAAGGCGTGAATTAAATCCATTGGAAAACCTGAAATATAATATGCTGTAATCAGTTTTAAACTCAGGCTTTCAGTTGAAAACATAAATGCAGACGCAGGATTCGTAATTCCACCGTAAATAATAACAGCTGAAAATGCTCCGAAAACCGCAAGAGATATACGATTTCTCCGAAGCCAGCCTTTTTTAAATAAAACTCCTGCAAAAAATCCGATGATTCCCATTGCAAACATCTGCCACGGAGTCCAAGGACCTTGCGAAAACATAAAATTTGATACAAGCATTGTCACGGCTCCTACAAGAAATCCCGTTTCACGGCCAAATGCAACGCCTGCTATAATCGTAAGTGCAAGAACAGGCTTAAACTGGGGCAGCATAAAAAACAGACATCTGCCTGCAACACCGATAGAACAGATAACAGCTATTGTTACAAGCTCACGAGCCATAGGCTTTCGTCCCTCAAATACAATGAAAAAGGGCAGCATACATTCCGTCAATACAAGAAATGCAATCAGACTGTAACTGCTGCTGTCAAGATAGAATACCCCTACAAATATAGTCAGCGGTATCAGAATTAGTATCGAAACAGCTGCAGCAACCGTTCTCTTGCTAAGATTTCGTTTTTCTTTCGGTGTCTGTATTTCGATTGACGGCTCGCTTCTTCTGCCAATTGCAAGCAGAAATACAGTAAGGGACACAAAGAGAATGATATATAAATACAGCTGATTTTCTCCTGCGGTGCTTATTCCTGTTTCGTCAATCATCGCTGTTAAATCAGAAATTCCTGTTGCGTAAATAAATACTCCAAAGGCAGTTAAGGCTGAAAACACAGCAATAACTTTTCTCCATAATGGCAAAAAAATCGGCTTTGAATTTGTGTTTTTTACTGTTCTTTCAGGCAAAGGCTGTAATTTTTCTGAAACGCTGGTAGTTTCAATCGTTGTTCCGCCGCAGCAAAGGATAATATCGTTTACAGTAACAGCGTCAGGAATATGATTTCTCGCCATTCTGTTTGCAGGAGTTGTATAAAAGCTGTTCCCCGAAAAGAATCCCCTCGGCGTACCCTCAGCCACAATATTACCGTCAAAGAACATTCCGCAATATGTGGTATATTCAGCACAAAATGAAACATCATGGCTTACCATAAGCACAGATATACCGCTTGCAGTCAGCTTTTTTATAATTCCGGCAAAATGAACCTTAAATTCAGCGTCCAAGCCTTTTGTTGGCTCGTCAAGCAGAAGAATATCCGGAGAAGTCAGCAAAACCTTTGCAAGTGCGGCTCTCTGCTGTTCCCCACCTGATAAATCATAGGGGTGGCGATCGAGTAAATCTGTAAGCTCACAAGTTGACACAGTCCACGACATAAGTCGCTCTTTCATATCAGATGAGATTTTTGTTCTTCCGAAAGCGTCATATAACTCCTCTCTGACTGTCTTTTTCACAAAAAGCGTCTGCGGATTCTGCGGTAACATTCCGATTTTGCCGACTGCTCTTACCGTTCCTCTGTATGCTTTCTGAATTCCTGCAAGAACTTTCAATGCCGTTGATTTGCCTGCACCATTACCGCCAAGTATCGCATAGAATTCGCCTTTATGAAGCTTAATCGAAAAGCCTTTCAGAATATCAGGAAGTTCCTTGTCATATCTGAAAAACACTTCATCACATTCAAGGATAATTTCTTCATCAATTATATATTCATCAGCTTTGTAAAGCGGAAGAAGTTCCTGTTCTTTATTCCTCTCCGCAAGAAAATGACTTCCGTCACGGACTGTCACAGGACAGGGCAATTTTGTTTCAATACCAGCCCACACTCTCATTGAGGTTGGCATTGCAAGAAACATTCCGCTGTTTTTCCCCTTTAAAGCCATCCCCACATTTTCGGGAGTATCATCGCATATAATTCGTCCTTTTTCCATTACTACAATTCTTGTGGCAAAGGGAAACGCTTCTTCAAGACGATGCTCGGTGAGGATTATCGTTATGCCGAGTTCACGGTTTATTCTGCCAAGCAGATTAAGAAAATCAACTGCGGCTATGGGGTCAAGCTGGGCTGTCGGCTCGTCAAGAACAAGGATTTCAGGCTCCATTGCAACCACGGACGCAAGGCTTAAAAGCTGTTTCTGTCCGCCCGACAGTTCTGCCGTATTCTTGTAGAACAACCCTTCAATCCCGAAAAATGCGGCAGTTTCCGCAACACGCCGTCTGATAACAGGGATATCATATCCAAGGCTTTCCAATCCGAATGCAAGCTCGTGCCATACCTTATCCGTGACTGTCTGATTTTCGGGAGATTGCAGAACGAATCCGATTTCCTGTGACTGTGTTCGTTCGTCAATATCTTTCAGCAGTTTATCGTTGAAAAATACTTCACCGCTGAATTTACCGTGAGGAGTCAGACAGGATTTCATATGCCGCAGAAGCGTGGATTTTCCACAACCTGATGAACCGCAGATTATGACAAATTCGCCCTGTGTGATTTCAAGGGAAACATCATTCAGAGCATTGTTTTCTTCCTGTGGATATGCAAATCTCACATTTTTGAATACAAGGCTTTCCATTTCAGCTCCTCCTTTACATTTATTAAGAACGGTGTGATACACATTCCCAAATAGACAAAATAAAATGGTATTGTTGTCACATCAAAGGCGGCATAGCGGATATTCGGGAAATAACGGAAGCCGAATGCAGACACAATACTCCCTGCAAGAAGAAATAATCCGCAGAATCCAAACCATATTACAGCATATACATCACGTTCTTCAAAGCGGTATATAGAAAATGCAGTCCGCCCTTTCAGTCCGTATCCACGACTTTTCATGCTGTCGGCTGTTTCAATTGCGTTTTCAAGCGCCCATGTTACAGATGCCGAAAGAATTGTAATCGCAGTTTTCGTGCGTGAAATAAGGCTACCGCTTGATACATCCCTGCCAATACACCGCTGTGTTTCCGCAACGGAGAACATATGTGCTTTAAATCTCGGTACAAACCGCAGGGACATACTCAGTACGAGGGACAGCGACGGGATTATTTTTCCAAAAAGATATATGAACTTATCCGATGTCATAACACGATTGAATGATACAAACCACAAAAGTATTGTCACAAGCATTACTCCCGATGAAATGCCATACAAAATACTTTCAAGGGTAAGAGGATTACCGTTGCTGAAATATATCAGAATAGTTTGTCCCTCATGGTTGAATGCAGGATTGATAAAGGATGTAACAAGAATGGACGGCAGACAGAATTTTAGTATGAACATAATACTTTTTCTGCCCTCCGTGCTGATACAATACACAGCTGCACATATCAGCGATATTGCCTGTGCAATGGGATGTGTAAGGCAGAATGAAAAGGATATGACAAGCAAAAAGTACAGAAAATTCACAAAAGGGTGAAAATCACGAAAGGTATCACGCATAGTTATCCCATCCAATCACAGCTGACATCTTTGCCGAGGTCACAAGTGTATCTGAATTCAACTGTTTCACCGTCTTTCAGCTGATATCTTGAACAGCCGTAGTTGGGGTACCAGCCGTCCACACAGTACATCCAGCCCGAAAGATTTCCGCAGTCAAATTCGTAAAGATTGTTGATTCCCTCAACATAGGCACTATTGTATACAGGTGTCCACGAAGCCTCCATATGAATATTATTTTCCTTGCAGACACGCTGAAGCACATCGAATACAGACTCGCCCTCGTAGAATGTAACAACTGTCGGGGGAAGTATAATGCCATTTGAGGGGACAATTTCTCTTTTGTCAGCTTCAAGGTCATTGAGATTATTCAGTATTGTTGAACACTCAATGGAGAATGTACAAGTGAACGCTTTGTCGTTGTTGATTTCCTGATTTTCAGGTTCAACTGGCATAGGCTTACCTTCGGGAACAGGGTCAGTTTTGTATTTATCCTGATCTGTTGCATTTCCGTCGGAATATATGCGGTTGTCACTGTTATTAACTCCCGAAAGGTACTCGTCACGTTCAGCTGATGTTACAGTTTCAGTTTGTATAATATCTTCTTCGGTATAAAACTTTTCTGTTTGCGGCTGACTATCGCTGTATGAATCTGTGACAGGTGCAATCGTAAATTCGCTTACTACTTTATCAATCGGAATATTCAGTATAGTGGTTTTACTTCCTGTAACAGAAACAGAGTATACAGCTTTGCCGTCATTATATGCGGAGGCATTCTGCTCTGTCCACTTTTCATTGAGATGAATCGAGAGAAGAAGCGGAAAGCCGAAATCCGAACTTTCGTTCATAACTGTTTTAATTCCGTTATCGGTTTCTGTAAGTTTAATGGATAAATTTATATCTCTTGTATTCTTTATATCGCTGCCGAAAATTGTCCATTCGTAATGAATAGAGTTTGAATTTCCCTCAAAGACAGCAATAGCATTTTCTTTTTTTATCTCATCAAGAATTTTCTTTTCTATGATTCCGCTTTCGGGGATTGTCATAGGCTCATTGAGATCTGTTTGTGCATAATTTCCCTTACAGGAAGTAAAACAGAACGCAAGAGCAATTGTTAAAATAAGGCTGAAAATTCGTTTCATATTCATCATCCCACAACTATTTTACTGTTTCTGACTTTTAATGTATCACGAGCCATTGCAAGACTTTCGTTTTCGTCCGATGCCGCAAAAACAGCGTCCTCAAATACAAGGTCGTACACATCTCCTGTTGACGCACTTCCACGCAGTCGGAATTTCAACCGCAGTACAACATTGACGTTTTCTTTAAGTAATGACTTGGTGAAAGCGTTTTTGCCTGCCGTTGTATCAAGATACATAATATTGATTTTTCCCGATTTATTGCATTGGGACGGATTACAGCCCCACTCGGGAAGCTTTTTCGTTACGTTTTCATCTTCGTTGAGTACAAATACATTCCCTTCTCCAAGACCGATAAATTCAAGATACGCAGGGTCAAAGGCTATACTCATACTTGCCGCAGGATAAAGTGCGTCACCGAAATCTGAAATTGTTACATCAAGGGAGATTTCTTCCGTGTCTGTACTGATTTTCTGGGGAGTTTCTATTGTAAGCGTCGGGATTTTATTTATGCTTTGATTACAGCGTGTGAAAAGCAGTAAAATTATGATAAGCAATATAATTCCCAATATAATTATAATCCATTTCCTTGACTTTGATTTTTTCTTTTCTTCACTCATAAATGCTCCTTTATAAAGGGAATGGGAGCGATAAATCACCCCCACCCTTATATTGTAACCTCTATATTACTTGTTCGTGCTTAAAGCAGATGCCTTTGTGATAATCATATATTCGCTGTCATTTACATAAGCTTCAACAATACCAAGTGCATCAAATGTATTAATTCGACTGTCACTGTTTACGTTAAGTGCAAGGATTTCATCGTCCTCAGGTGCATCTGTCTTGCGGAGCCATGTATCAACAGCACCGAGAGCATCCTGTGCGTTGATAATACCGTCGTTGTTTACATCACCAAAAGTAATATCAGCAGGTGTTTCTGTTGTGTATGTAAAGTTTGCGCTGTCTGCAAATTCTGTCATATCAATTCCTGCATCAACAAGGCATACATATGTCATAATTCCTGTTTTCTCAGAAATTTCGGAACTGTATCTGAACTCATACTTGTTAGTACCGTCATTGTATGCAAGCTTTCCGATTTTGTCATAGCCTACTGCTGCAACGGCAACAGCTTTCTTTGTTGAGGGGATAAGGTCAATATCATCACCGATGTAAAGACAAACTGCACTATAGGATACGCCCTTGACAACATCAATTACGCCTGTTGCTTCTGTGGTATCTACAATAATCATTGACTTTTCATCAGCAGAATCAGAATTGAGCTTGATTGACATTCCACCCACAGATACATCAAGCTTGTCGCCTGCATTTACCTTATCAACGGTGAATTCGATTGTGAAAAGCTGTGCAGGGAACTCTGTTCCGCTTACAGTAATATCGCTGTTGTTGTTAGCGTCAAAATATACCACACGAAGCTTTCCTGTTTCTGCTTCAAGGTGATAGCTTACCTCACCGCCGTCAAGGCGATTTCCAGCTGTTACGGAAGATACGCTTAAACCTGCGGGAACATTCATAACAAAGTCAACAAGTTTATAGCCTGCAGTATTATCCCATTGGTCAATACTGATTGTAGCATTGAAGTTTTCACCTGACTTGTCAGAAATCTCTGACGGAACGCCAAGAATAGCGACAGGCTTTCCTGCAACTACTTCGCTTTCAGCAGCGTCAAATTCAACGTCAGACATATCATAAAGGGCTGTTTTGCCATTCATAAAGCGGTTATATGCTGCAAGAGCATAACAAGCCTGATCGGTTGCCATACCGTTTGCACTGCCTGCCGCAACGTGCTTGAATGCGGCTTCATCTTCGATATAATGAGTAAGCAGAGCATCTACAACGGATTTGTTGTTCTTCACAAATCTGCTGTCTGTATCGGGATTGATTCCCCATGTGGTTGCCGCAATAATAACCTGTGCTGAACTTTCACAGTTTGCATCGCCGAAAGAAGAATATCCGCCGTCCTCATTCTGAATGTCAGAAAGGCAAGAAAATGCCTTCTCAGCTGCAGCTGATACTTCAGCCTGATCTCTGTAAGGATAAAGAGCCTGAAGTGCCATTGATGTTACATCGGGGTCGGAAGCGCTTCCGCTTAATGCCCAGCCACCGTCAGAAAGCTGCTTACTCAAAATATCATCAATACACTGCTGGCGGATTGTTGTATCAGCAGTCTGATAATTGTTGGTATCAAGAGCGATAAGAGCAAAAACAGTACCGTTGAGTCCCTGCTTTTTAATCCAGCTGAAATCCTCGTAAGGTGTAATCAGATTCCAGTCGCCTACCGATGTTGCGTCCTTACCGATAGAAGAAAGTGCGATGATAAGACGTGAGTTATCTGTGGACTTTGATTTGTGAAGTGCACCGTTTGCAAGTGAAACTGATGCGGCTTTTTCATTTACTGTTGCTACAATTCTGTCGTAATAGTCATTGAAATAAGCGTTATCCTTTTCAAAATAACCGCCTCTTGCAAGACTGAGAATTGTCCATTCTCCAGCATTTGTACCGAAAGCAGGCTCTGTTACTGTATCGGCAAGCTTTGCCATTGTTGCATTCAGAACAGCACTTACATCCTGTGGCTGACGTGCCGCAGCGGCTTCTTTAACATTTACAACTGCACTTGCAGGTGATGATACAATATCCTCACTGTTTTCCGCACCGAAAGCACCGTCACACCAGAGATACCATGTGCCTCCGGAAGGAAATGTCACATTACCCACGCCATTGCTGTCAGTTGTAACACTTCCTGCGGCATTACCTATGCTTGTTCCGTAGTAAACTGTATATCCCGATTCATCAAGCAAAGCCGCTTCTGAACCCATTGCAGAATAGGAACGGACAAGTCTGAAAGTGGTTTCCTTGCCGCTTTCTGCGGAATAGTTGTGAGTAATTTCTCCGTTTTCATCTGCAAAATAATGGAATCCTGTGGCTGAATCGCTGTAAAACGACCAGCTTGTGTAGCCTGCAATATCGAAGAAATCTCCCTCTGACAGAACAATCTGGTCGGCAGTTACGCCCCAGCCGTCAACTTCGGGATAAATACCGTTGTAAAAATAATTGAGATTGCAGTCCTCAAATCCGAAAAGACCGCTTTCGAAGAAGATACTGCCTGCACTTCCCGTAACATTTACATCGGACCAGTCGTTGCCGATGATATTTTCCTGTGTGTAGATATAGAGGTGAAGTGCTGTAGTATCGGGTGTGCCGTCGCCATCCTTGTCGTATTTATAATCGCCAAGACCATATGTGTCAAGGTCAATAGCGGCAAGGTCATCCAGCGATACAGCTGAATATGCAACAGCGTTTCCTTCTTTTCCGTTTATGAACTGTCCGTCATAGCTGATTGAAATGTACACGTTGTTGCTTTCAGCAGCTGTTGCTGTAAATGGAATCGCAGTCACCATTGTTGTGAGAGCAAGAAACGCACTTGTAATTCTTTTACCTATCATATTATTCTCCTTTTTCATTTGGTGTAATATATCCTTCAGGCTCGGATATATTCGTTTTTGAAGCTTTCTGATGAGGTACAAGGCAATTTTTCTTACTGGGATTCTTCCGCTTTCGCTTATGGGATTTCTTCGGTTTAATTTTTGCTTCTTTCAGACCTGCAGCCTCCAATGCTCTTGGCCACGGACCGAGAAAGGCTTTGATTCGTGACCTTGTTGAGTCATCGAAATCCTCTTTCTGTGGAAGTCTTCCCAATTCCTTGTATTTTTGACGCAAAAGTTCTTCCGCCAAGGACTTTTTCTCATCTGGTGTCACTTATCATCCCTCCTCTGCAACAATAAAAAATACCCTTTCAACCAACGGTCAAAAGAGTACAACTGATTTATGGACGTACACAAAAAAGACTTTGGCACAAAAAAGAATATAACCAAAGCCGCTGCACGGCGACAAATCGGTTGCACTCTTCTCACCAAAGTTGTGTTGAACCTAAAAAGATACGACAGGTTTCCTGACTTATGATGCTGTGAAATAATCACAGTAAAAGCAAGCCTTCTCAGGACAGTATATCCCAATGGCAATTTTGCTTTCTCTTGTCAAATACAGTAATGGCGGTTGTTCAGGATTCAAACCTGATTCCCTTTTTCATCTACTCAGCTAACAACTTTTCAAACCGTATCTTCTTATATCGATATTTTATTTCCCTTATTATATCATATCTTCCGTAAAATGTCAATATTGTAATGAAATACTCTTTTGATAAGAAAAATGCAATCAACAAAAGAATCTTAACTCCGCCGGAAAGCATTTAGGGCAACACCGCACAGAGCTAGTACGAAATATCACCAATTCTTGACAAGTTCATTTTTACAACTCAAGTATCATTTTTTGAATCCAAATACTTCTCTGTTTACACAGTAAACTCTTGTCAGGTAATTCACATCGTCAGGATATTCCCCGATGAATTTCATTCCGTTTTTTTCGGCAACACGGGCAGATGCTGAATTTGTGTACTTCATATATGAATAAAGGCAATCAAAATTCAG
>JAZSMR010000039.1:0-2179 GCA_045535965.1 Acutalibacteraceae bacterium | reverse complement strand
TAATGAAAGGATGTCATACCAATGGCAGGATTAAACAAAGTAACCGTAGAGGACATCAACGTTAAGGGCAGAAAGGTGCTCGTAAGAGTAGATTTCAACGTGCCCCTCAAGGACGGCGTTATCACAAACGATAACCGTATTCAGGCAGCTCTCCCCACAATCAACAAGCTGATTGAAAACGGTGCAAAGGTTGTTCTCTGCTCACACCTCGGCAAGCCCAAGAACGGCCCTGAGGCTAAGTTCTCTCTCGCTCCCGCTGCTGCAAGACTTGCAGAGCTTGTAAACACAAAGGTTGTTTTCGCAGCTGATGATACAGTTGTAGGCGACAACGCTAAGAAGGCTGTTGCTGAGATGAACGACGGCGAAATCGTTGTTCTTGAAAATACACGTTTCCGTGGTGCAGAGGAAACAAAGAACGGCGAAGATTTCTCTAAGGAGCTTGCAGCTCTCGTTGACGGAGAAGCTTTCGTTATGGATGCTTTCGGTTCTGCTCACCGTGCACACGCTTCAACAGCAGGTGTTACAAACTTCGTTAAGGAGACAGCAGTAGGCTACCTCATGCAGAAGGAAATCCAGTATCTCGGTAATGCTGTAGAAGTTCCTGAGAGACCTTTTGTTGCAATCCTCGGCGGCGCTAAGGTTGCTGACAAGCTCAACGTTATTTCCAACCTCCTTGAGAAGTGTGGTACACTTATCATCGGCGGCGGTATGGCTTATACATTTATCAAGGCACAGGGCGGTTCTATCGGTACTTCTCTCGTTGACGACGAGAAGCTTGATTACTGCAAGGAGATGCTCGCTAAGGCTGAGAGCCTCGGCAAGAAGATTCTCCTCCCTGTTGATACAACAATCGCAGCTGAGTTCCCCAATCCTATTGATGCTGAAATCGCAGTAGAAATCGTTGATTCCAATGCAATTCCCGCTGATAAGATGGGACTTGACATCGGCACAAAGACACAGGAACTCTTTGCAGAGGCTGTTAAGTCCGCTAAGACAGTTGTATGGAACGGACCTATGGGCGTATTTGAGAACCCCACACTTGCTAAGGGTACAATCGCTGTAGCTAAGGCTCTTGCAGAGACAGACGCTACAACAATCATCGGCGGCGGCGACTCCGCAGCAGCTGTTATGCAGCTCGGTTTTGCTGACAAGATGAGCCACATCTCCACAGGCGGCGGTGCTTCCCTCGAATATCTTGAGGGTAAGGTTCTCCCCGGTGTAGCTGCTATCGCTGAAAAGTAAGCATAAACAATTGATAGGGGCGGATAGAAATATTCGCCCTTATTTCAAAGGAGTTGAAAAATATGAACAACTTAATTGAAAAGGCACAGCAGGACAAGGTTGTTGCAGTTCTTCTGGCTGTTGCAGGCTTCCTGTTCGGACTTGCAGTGGGTATGCTTATTGCACCCATAAAAAACGGTCTGTCTATAAGTACATCTATTGGCTGTCACAATAAAGGTTTGTCAGCCAAGGCATCTGTTGGTAATAACAATGGCAGCAATAACGGCGGAGCTGACGATTGCGACTGTGATTGTGACTGCGGTTGCGATTGTGATTGTGACTGTGATTGCACAGAAGATGTAGTTGAATTCTGATAAATGTCAGACGAAAAAATATTAATCATTGTCCTTATTATATTTGCAGTAGTATATAACGGTATGCTTTTTAAAATGCTGTGGTACGGTATCAGAAGTCTTATGAAAAAGACTCTCAATCTGCCGCCCTCCAAAAGAAAATGGGCAAGGGTTATTGCAGATTTTTTCGAAGAGGACGAAAAAATTTATCCCAGATATTATTGTTTTAATAAACAAGAAGACAAATGCGAACCTGTGTACAGAATAACATACTCTTACACCGTACGCTATGAATACGACGGACAGCTATACGAAACTAAAATCGAAAGAGATAGCGTCAAAAAGGATAAGGAAGTTATTTATTGTCACAGGAAAAAGCCGACAATTTTAAAGGAATTTAATCCTGGACATCCATGGTCAACAGAAGCAGCTATTTCTGTTCTGTTTATTGCGGCGTTTATGATATTCATGGAGTTAGTTCCGATTTTAATTTATATTTCAAAGGAGTAATCTGAAATGAACAAGTCAACAAGAAAGGCAATTATTGCCGGAAACTGGAAAATGAACAACACAAGAGTAGAGGCTAAGGCTCTCCTCGAAGCTAT